>CAMDAM010000153.1 GCA_945888575.1 Asaia bogorensis
GGCGGAACTCATGTGGGTCCAGGGCAGAGCCCTGGCCTTGCCTTCCTCTCCCACCCATCCGATCCTTGCGGTCTTCAGGTGATTGCGGGGCGGATGGCGGACGACGCGGGAGAGGACGGCTCGCCGGCATGGCGGGCCACGTTGTGGACCATGGTGGCGGTGCAGGTCATCATGACCTTGTCCTTCACCATCCACAGCCCGGTGCTGCCGCTATTGCTGCCGGAGCTTGGCGTGGAGACCGATTTCCACCTGTTCATGTGGGCAGGCTTCCTCGGTTCCGTCACCTCGCTCATTGCCGCCTTCACCTCGCCGATGTGGGGCCGCGTGGCGGATCGCTATGGCCGCAAGCTGATGGTGCTGCGGTCCGCCTTCGCCATTTCCATCTGCACCGTGCTGATGGGCATGGCGCAGGACGTGTGGCAGTTGCTGGCCGCCCGCCTACTGATGGGTGGCTTTGCCGGTTTCTCGGCGGCCTCCGTGGTGCTGATCGCCAGCCAGGTGCCGCAACGGCGGCTGGGCTGGGCGCTGGGCATCATGAGCAGCGGCCAGCTGGTCGGCTCCCTCGTGGGCCCGGTCATCGGCGGTGCGGCGGCCGACCTCACTGGTAGTTATCGCCTGCCCTTCCTCGTGGGCGGCGCGCTGTCGATGCTGGCCTTCGTGCTGGCCTGGTGGCTGGTGCCGGAAAACTTCGTCGCCCCCAAGGCCAAGCAGAACCGCCGCTCCACCCTGGCCTCGATGCGCCTGCTGATGTCCAATTCGAGCATGGCCGCCCTGGTGCTTGTATTGCTCCTCACCCAGTTCGCCACCCAGGCAGCGCAGCCCGTGGTGACGCTTTACGTGCAGGACATCCTGGGCGACCGGCCAGACCTCGCCACCCTGGCGGGCGTGGCGCTTTCGGTCACCGGGCTGGCCGGCATCTTCGCGGTGCCGCTGCTCAGCCGCGCCTCGGACCGCTTCGGGGAGAAGCGCATGGTGATGGTGGCGCTGGCCGGCGCCGCGCTGATGACCGCCCCCCAGGCGCTGTCGCACAGCTACCTGCTGTTCGTGGCCGAGCGCTTCGGCCTCGGCCTGTTCATCGGCAGCATCGTGCCGATCACCAACGCCCTGATCGGCCGCCTGACACCCGCGGACGAGCGCGGCTTCACCTACGGCATGACCTCGTCGGCCTATTTCCTCGGCAACTCCATGGGCCCGATCTCCGGCGGCACGGTGGCGGCCTTCATCGGCATTCCCTGGGTGTTCGTGCTGACCACGGTTCTGCTGCTGGTGGGCCTGGCCTGGGTCGCGGTAGCGGTTCCGAAGGAGACACGGCCATGAGCACGGCGGAGTGGCAGGCGCTGGCAAAGGCGCGCTACCTGAACCTGGAATCCCTGAAGCGCGACGGCAGCGCGGTGCGCACGCCGCTATGGTTCGCGCCGGATGCGGACGGCACCTTCTACATCTACAGCCAGGCCGAGGCCTACAAGGTGAAGCGCCTGCGCCGCACGCCGGGCTGCCGGGTGGCGGCGTGCGACATGCGCGGCAACGTCAGCGGCCCCTGGCTGGAGGCGCGGGCGGAGATCCTCTCCGGCGACGCGGCCGCGCGCGGGATGGCGCTGCTGGACCGGCGCTACTGGCCGTGGAAGCAGATGCTGGGCCTGCTCGCCCGGCTGCGGCCGGGTGCCGCGCGGGCGGTGATCGCGCTCAGGCCGGCTTAGCGAACCCTCCCCACGGCGGGCGGCGCGTTGCGGCCGCTTTCCTTGGCCCAGGTGTCGCGCAGGCCCACGGTGCGGTTGAACACCAGGGCGCCGGGGACGCTGTCAGGGTCCGGGCAGAAATAGCCCTGGCGCTCGAACTGCACCACCTCGCCCTCCGCCAGCGTGGCCAAGGCGGGTTCCACCATGGCGCCGGCGAGAACCTCCAGCGAATCGGGATTGAGGTCGGCGAACACGTCGCCATCGGCGCCGGGGTCGGGGCGGGCGAAGAGCGGGTTGTAGACGCGCACCTCGGCCGGCACCGCATCGGCGGCGCTGAGCCAGTGCAGGGTGGCCTGCACCTTGCGGCCATCGGGCGCGTTGCCCCCTTTGGTGGCGGGATCGTAGGTGCAGCGCAGGGCAATCACCTCGCCCGCATCGTCCTTCACCACTTCGCGGCAGGTGATGAAGTAGCCGTAGCGCAGCCGCACCTCGCGGCCCGGGGAGAGGCGGAAGAACTTCTTCGGCGGTTCTTCCATGAAATCCTCCCGCTCCACCCACAGTTCGCGGCTGAAGATGATGGGGCGAGTGCCCTGGGCCGCGTCGTCCGGGTGGTTGATCGCGTCCAGCGTTTCGGTCTGGCCCTCGGGGTAATTCTCGATGATCACGCGCAGCGGCCGCAACACGGCCATGCGGCGCGGCGCGGTGCGGTTCAACCCCTCGCGCACCGTGAAGTCGAACATCGCGGGATCGACCACGGAATTGGCCCGCGCCATGCCGACGCGCTTGACGAACTCGCGTAGTGCTGCGGCCGGCACGCCGCGGCGGCGCAGCCCGGCCAGGGTGGGCATGCGCGGATCGTCCCAGCCGCGCACATGGCCACCGGAGACGAGGCGCGTCAGCACGCGCTTGGAAAGCACCAGGCCTGCGATGTTCAGCCGGGCGAATTCGTACTGGCGCGGGCGGCCAGGCTTGCCGAGGGCGGCGATCGGCAGCTTGTCCAGCAGCCAATCGTACAGCGGCTTGTGGTCCTCGAACTCCAGCGTGCAGAGCGAGTGGGTGATGCCTTCTATCGCGTCGGACTGGCCGTGGGCGAAATCGTAGGTGGGGTAGATGCACCAGGCATCGCCGGTGCGCGGATGGGTGGCGTGCAGGATGCGATACAGCGCGGGGTCGCGCAGGTTCATGTTGCCGGAGGCCATGTCGATCCTGGCCCGCAGCACCCGCGCCCCGTTCGGGAATTCGCCCGCGCGCATGCGGCGGAACAGGTCGAGATTCTCCGCCGCGCTGCGGTCACGCCAAGGGGAGTTGCGACCGGGCTCAGTGAGGGTGCCGCGGGCGGCGCGCATCTCGTCGGGCGACTGGTCGTCCACATAGGCGTGGCCGTGCTGGATCAGGTGTTCGGCCCAGGCGTAGAGCTGCTCGAAATAATCCGAGGCATGGAACAGGTTCTCACCCCAGTCGAAGCCGAGCCAGCGCACGTCCTTGGCGATGGCGTCGATGAACTCCTGCTCTTCCTTGGTGGGGTTGGTATCGTCGAAGCGCAGGTGGCAGCGCCCGCCGAACTCTTCCGCCACGCCGAAATTGAGGCAGATCGACTTGGCGTGGCCGATATGCAGGTAGCCGTTCGGCTCCGGCGGGAAACGGGTGATGACGGTTTGCACACGGCCTTGCGCGCGATCCTCCGCGATGATGTCGCGAATGAAGTCGCGCCCGCCGTCCGGAACGTCTGCCGCCGTCTCAGCCACCCGTGTCGCCCTTCGTCGTATGCGGGCCCTGTCTAGAGCAGGCAAGGGAGGGAAGGAAGCGCCTTCTTTTTTCTGAAGAAAAAAGAAGCAAAAAAGACTTCATTCGCTTGCGCCTCGTCCAGGCCGATGACCACCACGCAAATGAATAAAAGTTTTTTGGTTCTTTTTTTCAAAAAAGAACGCGCTTTCTTACTTCGGCATCATTTGCGCCCCCAGCCGCGCCATCCGTATCGCCCGCGGCCCACGCGCCACGGAAAGCGAGGTCTGGATGCTGTGCAGCCGCGCATCCAGCTTCGCATCGCGCCGCGCGGCATAGGCCTCCCGGAACGCGGCGGCACGGGTGTGGAAATGGGCGGCGTGCTGGCGCAGGCCGATCAGCAGGGCTTGCGCCGCCGGCCCATCCCAGGCGCGATCGTCCACCGCGCGGGCCAGCGCGGCCGCCGCGGGAGCGACCAGGGCGGCGAGGCCGGACAGTGCGCCAAGCTCGGCCACGGCTTCCTCCGGCGCGGGGCTAGGCAACTCGGCGGCGAGCAGGCGAACGATGCCCGGCAGGTTGCCGGCCTGGCTGGAGGTGCCGATCGCATCCTCCGCATCACGGAAGGGTAGTGCGATGGCCTCGTAGGCGCCGTCCTGCGGGCCGACCAGGGCCTCCGCCGGCACGCGGCAGCCCTTGAGGCGCAGGGCGACGTGCCCCACGGGCCACATGGAGGGGGGTGTCTCGGCCTCCATTACCTCCAGCCCCGGCGTGTCGCGCGGCACCAAGAAGAAGGAGTAGCGCTTGCGTTCGCCCTGCATGGCGGTAATGGCCAGCACCATGTACAGCCCCGCGAGGTTGCCGTTGGTGACGTAGGATTTCTCCCCGTCCAGCACCCAGTCCTCGCCGTCCCGCGTGGCGGTGGTGCTCAGCAGCTTAGGGTGGGCGCCGACCTTGGGTTCGGAGATGGCCACGCCCGCGGTCAGTGCGCCGCTGGCGAAGCCTGGCAGCCAGCGCGCCTGCTGGGCCGGGGTGCCGAAGCCCACCAGGAACCAGCGCGGCACCATCTGGTGGCTGCCCCAGATGCCGGCCAGGCCGGTCGAGCCGCCCTCCTCCACCAGCACGCGCTCGGCCGCGGCGATATCGGCGTAGCTGCCACCATCGCCGCCATGCTCCGCCGGCAGGCCGATGCGGAACAGCCCGGAAGCGGCCATCGCCTCCCACAGGCCGGGCGGCAGGGCGGCGCTGGCGAGCAGGTCGCGCGGGGCGATGTGGGCGCGCGCGAAGGCGGCGAGATCGGTCATGGTGGCGTCCTCCGTTGCGGCATCGTCGCACCGGGCGGCCTGGGGGGCCAGTGGGAGCCTGCGGCAATCGATCGGGCCGATGAAGGACTCGCGGATACGTTTGCTTGCCGTGGCATTCATGCTAATCGCCCCACAAGAGCACTGCTCGGGCAACGCCGGATTCCGCGCCCCAGGTGCCATCGACCCATGGGAGGACCATCACGTGTTGCGACGAAATGCTGCCCTCATCGCGTCTGCCTTCGCCCTCGCGGGTGTCTTGGCGGGAACTGCTGCGCTGGCTCCCGCCGCTTCGGCGCAGGAACCGAAGCGCGGCGGCACGTTGCGCATGTACCAGCGCGACAACCCGCCCAGCGCCTCCATCCATGAAGGTGCGACGTTCTCGGTCAACGCGCCGTTCATGGCGCTCTACAACAACCTCGTGATGTACGACCACGCGAAGGAGATCGATTCCTTCGACACCATCATTCCCGAGCTGGCCACCAAATGGGCCTGGGGCGACGGCGGCAAGGCCCTTACCTTCACCCTGCAGCCAGGCGTGAAGTGGCACGACGGCAAGCCCTTCACCTCCGCGGACGTGAAGTGCACCTTCGATCTCCTGCAGGGCAAGAAAGAGGACAAGCTGCGCACCAATCCGCGCCGCTCGCTCTACGGCAACGTGCTGGACGTGGTTCCGAACGGCGACCATGAGGTGACGCTGAAGCTCGGCCGGCCGCAGCCCTCGCTGCTGAACCTGCTCGCCTCCGGCTACACGCCCATGTATCCGTGCCACGTGAACGCCGCCACCATGCGCACCCGCCCCATCGGCACCGGGCCGTTCAAGTTGGCGGAGTTCAAGCAGAACGAGATCATCCGCCTCACCCGCAACACGGAATACTGGAAGCCGGGCCGGCCGTATCTCGATGGGATCGAGATGCCGATCATCACCAACCGTTCCACCGCCATGCTGGCCTTCATTTCCGGGCGGCTGGACATGACCTTCCCCACCGAGGTGACCCAGCAGGTGCTGCGCGATGTGCGCACCCAGGCGCCGAAGGCGATCTGCCACACCGGGCCGGTGAACGTTTCCACCAACCTGATCGTGAACCGCGACAAGCCGCCCTTCGACAACGCCGATCTGCGCCGCGCCATGGCGCTGTCGCTGGACCGCCGCGCCTTCAACACCATCATCGCCGAGGGCGAGGCCTCCATCGGCGGCACCATGCTGCCGCAGCCGCAGGGCGTGTGGGGCATGCCGAAGGCGATGCTGGAAAGCATCGCGGGCTACGGGCCGGATATCGCCGCCAACCGGGCGGAAGCGCGCAAGCTGATGGAGAAGCACGGCTACGGGCCCGATAAGCGCCTGGCGGTGAAAATCTCCACCCGCAACATCGCCGCCTATCGCGACCCCGCCGTGATCCTGATCGACCACCTGAAGGAGATCTACATCGACGGCGAGCTGGAGATCGTGGAAACCGGCGTGTGGTTCGGCAAGGTGGCCCGCAAGGACTATGCCGTGGGCCTGAACCTCACCGGCAACTCGGTGGACGACCCCGACCAGAGCTTCTTCGAGAACTACTCCTGCAAGAGCGAGCGCAACGTGACGGGCTACTGCAACCCGGAACTGGAGAAGATGTTCGAAGCGCAGTCGATGGAACCCGACCTGGAGAAGCGCAAGAAGATGGTGTGGGAGATCGACCGCCAGATCCAGGAAGACGTGGCGCGGCCGATCATCATGCACAACCACTCCGGCACGTGCTGGCATCCGGAGGTGGTGGGGTTCAAGCCCGCCATCAACGCCTCCTACAACCGCTACCGGTTCGAGAACGTCTGGCTGAACAAGTAAGGGTCTTCTTTTTTCTGAGCAAAGAAGAAACAAAAAAGACTTCATCCGTTTGCGCCCACGGGTGCCCGTGGGCGCAAACGGACAAAAGTTTTTCGGCTCTTTTTTTCAAAAAAGAACATGCTTTCATTTAGGAGTGCTCCTTGGGCGCCTATCTCGTCCGCCGCTTCGGCCTGATGCTGCTGACGCTGTTCGGCATTTCGGTGATCATCTTCACCCTGCTGCGCATCGTGCCGGGCAACATCGTGGACATCCTGTTCGATTCCGCCGGCATGGTGGATCCGGCGGAAAAGGATCGCATTGCGCGCGACCTCGGGCTCGACCTGTCGCTGCCGCAGCAGTATCTCGGCTGGATCTCCGGCATCCTGCGCGGCGACCTCGGCTATTCCTACGTCTCGGAGAAGCCGGCGCTGGAGGAGATCGCGCCGCGCATCCCGATCACGGCCAAGCTCGCGGTCATGGCGCTGGTGTTCTCCGTGCTGATCGGCGTGCCGCTCGGCGTGATCAGCGCGGTGCGCCAGAACACCCTCACCGACTACGCGCTGCGGGTATTGAGCCTATCCGGCTTGTCGCTGCCCTCCTTCTGGCTCGGCCTGCTGGTGCTGATGGCCTTTGTCACCTGGTTCGACACGCTGCCGATCTACAGCGACCGGGTCACCGGGTTCTGGGAACAACTGGCCCTGTTCAGCGTCCCGGCCGCCGCCGTGGGGTTCCGGTCCTCCGCACTGGTCATGCGGCTCACGCGCTCCTCCATGCTGGAGGTGCTGCGGCAGGACTACATCCGCACCGCCCGCGCCAAGGGCGCCACGCGCCAGTCGGTGAACTACCGCCACGCCCTGCGCAACGCGCTGCTGCCGGTCGTCACCGTGATCGGCATCGAGGCCGCCTTCCTGATCGGCGGCCTGATCGTGACGGAGACGGTGTTCAATATCCCCGGCGTGGCCCGCTTCCTGGTGGAGGCGATCCGCGCGCGCGACTACCCGATCGTGCAGAACCTGGTGATGCTCATCGCGGTCGTCGTCGTCGTCGTCAACTTCGTGGTCGACATGCTCTATGCCGTGCTCGACCCGCGCATCAAATACGGCGGATAGGGCGATGGCAGGCGGAACCTACCAGGCGGAACTGAACCGCGCCGGGGCCAGCACCACCGGCGCCTGGAGCCACGCATGGTTCCTTGTCCGGCAATATCCGTTGGGCGCGATCGGCGCGCTGATCATGGCGGTGTTCGTGCTGGCGGCGATCTTTGCCGACGTCATCACCACGCAAAGCCCACTGGCCACCAACCCGCGCGTGTCGCTCGCCGCACCCGACGGCACCTGGCTGATGGGTGCGGATTTCATGGGCCGCGATGTCTATGCCCGCATCGTGTACGGCGCGCGCATCTCGCTGGCCGTGGGCATCGGCTCCACCTTCCTCGGCTGCCTGTTCGGCGTGGCGATCGGGCTGGCCAGCGGCTACCTGGGCGGCTGGTTCGACCTCATTGTGCAGCGGCTGATGGACATCATGCAGGCCCTGCCGCTGCTGGTGCTGGCCCTGGTGTTCTCTGCGGCCATGGGGCCGTCGCTGCAGAACACGATCATCGCGATCGCCATCCCGCTGGTTCCCTCCGTGGCGCGCGTGATCCGTTCCAACACACTGGCGCTGCGCGAGCTGGCCTTCGTGGAGGCGGCGCAGGCCACGGGCATGAGCGAATGGCGCCTGGCGATCCGCCACATCCTGCCCAACACCATCGCGCCGCTGATCGTGCTGGCCACGGCGCAACTGGGCAGCACGATCCTCACCGAGGCGTCGCTCTCCTTCCTCGGCCTCGGCGTGCCGGAGCCGCACCCCTCCTGGGGCCGCATGCTGAGCGAATCCGCCGCCGAATACATGCGCCGCGCGCCCTGGCTGGTGATCTTCCCGGGCCTGGCCATCAGCCTCGCCGTCTTCGGCACCAACCTGCTGGGCGACGCGCTGCGCGACCTGCTCGACCCGAGGCAACGCGGATGAGCGACGCACCGATCCTTCAAGTAGAGGGCCTGCGCACCCTGTTCTTCACCCGCCAGGGCCTGGTTCGGGCAGTGAGCGACGTGTCGTTCGAAGTCGCGCGCGGGGAGGTGCTGGCGATCGTCGGCGAATCCGGCTGCGGCAAGTCCATCACCGCGCTGTCCCTGATGCGCCTCGTCCCCACCCCGCCCGGCCGCATCGATGCCGGCAGCGTGAAGCTGGAAGGCCGCGACCTGCTGGCGATCAGCGAAGAGGAAATGCGCCAGGTCCGCGGCAACGATATCGCGATGATCTTTCAGGAGCCGATGACCAGCCTCAACCCGGTGCTGACCATCGGCGACCAGATCGCCGAAGCCATCCGCCTGCATCAAGACGTGACCTCGGCCGAAGCGCATGCCCGCGCCGTGGAGATGCTCACCCAGGTGCGCATCCCGGAGCCCGCCCAGCGCGCGAAGGAATACCCGCACCAGCTTTCCGGCGGCATGCGCCAGCGCGCCATGATCGCCATGGCGCTGGCCTGCAACCCCAAGGTGCTGATCGCCGACGAACCCACCACGGCGCTGGACGTGACGATCCAGGCGCAGATCCTCGACCTGATCGTGAAGCTGCAGGAGGATCGCGGCACCGCCGTCATCCTCATCACCCACGACCTCGGCGTGGTCGCCGAAACCGCGCATCGCGTGGTGGTGATGTATGCCGGCCGCAAGATCGAGGAGGCCACGGTGGAGGAGTTGTTCGACCGGCCGCTGCACCCCTACACCCACGGGCTGATGGCCTCCGTGCCCAAGCTCGCCGTGCTCGGCGGCGGGCCAGCGGTGGAGCGGCTGCAGGAAATCCCCGGCATGGTCCCGGCGCTGTCCGCCCTGCCCACCGGCTGCGCCTTCGCCCCGCGCTGCGCCCATGCGGACGAAACCTGCCGCGCCACCTATCCGGAATATCGCGAGCACCAGCCGGGGCATTGGGCCGCCTGCTGGCACAGCGCCCGCCTCTACGGAGGCACGGAATGACCGAGCCCGTGATCGAGGTCCAGGACCTCAAGAAGCACTTCCCCATCAAGAAGGGCCTGCTGCGCCGCACCGTCGGCCAGGTACACGCGGTGGATGGCGTCAGCTTCAGCATCAACGAGGGCGAAACCCTCGGCCTCGTCGGCGAATCCGGCTGCGGCAAATCCACCGTGGCGCGCACCGTGATGCGCCTGGTGGAACCCACCGCCGGCACCATTCGCCTGGGCGGCACGGATGTGACGCAGCTCTCCAAGGCCGAGATGCGCCCCTTCCGCCGCCAGATGCAGATGGTCTTCCAGGACCCGTTCAGCTCGCTGAACCCGCGCATGACCGCAGGCGCCATCGTGCGCGAACCCCTGCTGGTCCACGGCGTCGCCGCCGGCCGCGAGGCCGATGCCCGCACCGCGGAAATCTTCGCCCAGGTCGGCCTGCGCGCGGCGCAGATGAACAACTTCCCGCACCAGTTCAGCGGCGGCCAGCGCCAGCGCGTTTCCATCGCCCGCGCCCTGTCGCTCAACCCGCGCCTGATCGTGGCGGATGAACCCGTCTCCGCCCTCGATGTCTCGATCCAGGCGCAGGTGATCAACCTGCTGATGGACCTGCAGCGGGAACACCGCCTGTCCTACCTGTTCATCGCCCACGACCTGGCCGTGGTGGAGCACATCAGCCACCGCGTGGCGGTGATGTATCTCGGCCGCATCGTGGAACACGCCACCAAGCAAGACCTGTTCCTGCGCCCGCAGCATCCCTACACCCAGGCGCTGCTGGCCGCCGTGCCGGTGCCCAACCCGCGCCTCAAGCGCAAGAAGGCGCTGCTGCAAGGGGACGTGCCCAGCCCCGTCCGCCCGCCCCCCGGCTGCGCCTTCCACACCCGCTGCCCACACGCCATGCCGCGCTGCAAGCAGGAAGCCCCGGTGCTGCGCGAAGGCGCCCCCGGCCACCTCGCCGCCTGCCACCTGCTGGATGCCTGAAGGAGAGACGACCATGGCCACCGGCGGCGGCAGGATCATCGCGGAACGCAAAGGTGCCATCGGCACCATCACCATCGACAACCCAGACCGCCACAACGCCATCTCCAACCCGATGTGGCAGGCCATCACCGACGCCGCCTTGGCCTTCGATGCCGATCCCGAAATCCGCCTGATCACCATCGAGGGCAACGGCCGCAAGGCCTTCGCTTCGGGCGCCGACATCTCGCGTTTCGAATCCGCCGAAGGCCCGGTCACCCGCGGCGGCGGCGCCTTCTCCACCGCCTGCGCCACCGTCCACGCCGTTTCCAAGCCCACGGTGGCCATCATCCGCGGCTGGTGCCTGGGCGGCGGCATGGCCTTGGCCATCAGCTGCGACCTGCGCCTGGCCAACGACCGCGCCCGCTTCGGCATCCCCGCCGCCAAGCTTTCCATCGGCTA
>CAMDAM010000154.1 GCA_945888575.1 Asaia bogorensis
CTTGCCGCGCGAACGTGGCAAATACGGCGCGAGGCTCTCAACCTGCTCATCAGACAGCCAAAACTGCTCGCTCATGACGGGTTCCTCCCGCCAAAACCAGAATCAGACCCAGTCGAGCCGGGTCAACCCATTATGGGTCCTGACCCTACTTCCTTGCCAAAGCCCGAGCCGCCCGCAACTCCAGGTCGGAGCGATCATCCGTCAGCACCACGTGCTCCCACCCGGGATCCGGCACCGCCAGCCTCGCCGCCAATTCCGGCGCCCCCACCAGCAGGCTGCGCGCCGTCGCCAGCTCCATCGCCTCCGCCCAGGCCAGCAGGATCACGTTCCCGCCCCCGGCATCGGCCGCCAGCACACTCGGGAACACCGCCCCCAGCGTCGCCGCCACCGGCCCCACGATCGCGGCCGGCTCCCCTGCCCCATACACGTTCAACGCCACCACCCCGCCAGGCGCCAGCCGCCCCACCACCGCGGCATAGAACTCCCGCGTCGCCACATGCGCCGGGATCTGCCCCGTGGCGTAGAGATCGATCACGATCACATCGAACCGCGGGCCGGGCTCCGCCACGAAGCGCCGCGCATCCGCCGCCACCACCGGAATCGTCAGCCCGAAGCGCCGCCGCGCCACCTCGATCACCGCGGGGTCGATCTCCACCCCCACCGCCCGCAGGCCGGGCCAGGCCCTCAGCATCGCCTCAACCGCCGTGCCCCCGGCCACGCCCAGGAACAGCGCAGAATCCCCCCGCGCCAGCGCCGGCACCGCCGCCAGCACATCCCAATAATAGCCCGTCGGCCCCCCATCATGCCGCCGCAGGCTCTGCATCACCGCGGGCGAGTTCAGCGCCAATATCAGCCCCTCGCCGGTGTCGGAGACCATGATGGTGTTGTACGGCGTCTCCCGAAGCTCCAGGAAGCCCGCGGCAAAATCGCGCTGCGCCATGAAGGCCGGCACCAGCGGCAGCAGCATCAGCACCGCCCCACGCCACGCCAACCCCGCCAGCAGCGCCGCCCCCGCCGCCAGCACCGCCGCACTGGCATACCCCCCAGCCAACCCGAGCAGCGGGATCGCCAGGAACGCCCCATAGAACGTCCCCCCGATGCTCCCCAGCGCCCCCAGCGCCGAAACCAGCCCCGAAGCCCCAGCCACGGAGCCACCCCGCGCCAGCAACGCCACGCACAACGGGGAAACAGCCGCCAACGCAAACCCCGGCGGCCCCATCAGCACCAAAGCCGCCAGCAAACTGCCGGCCACCGGCCCCAGCCACCCCTCCGCCCAGGCGCACACGGCACGCCCCAACCACGGCGTCACCCCCGCCCACAACGCCCCCACCGCCAGCAGCCCCGGCAGGGCCCGCCCACCCAGCCGCCCCGCCAGCCAATACCCCAGCGTCATCGCCGCCAGCGTCGCCCCGATCAGCGCACCCCATTGATGGATCGTCTGCCCGAACGAGGGCGCCATCAGCCGCCCGCCGAGCAGCTGCAGGCTCATCACCACCCAGCCCGCCGCGAACGCCGCCAACCCCGCCGCCACGCGCGACAACCCGCCGCTTTGCCTTTCCGCCACGCCCCGCCCTACCCTTCCCAGAACAACACGCCGGAGGACCCGCCATGCCCCGCCGCCTGATCGACATCTCCGTGCCGCTCCAGGCCGGCATCGCGTCTGACCCGCCGAACATGCTGCCCAGGATCGACTATGTGGACCACCACATGTCCGCCCCCCGCATGGCGGACTACATGGGCGTCCGCGTCGACCAGCTGCCGGAAGGCGAATACGCCGCCGTCGAGAACGTCCAGATCTCCACCCACAACGGCACCCATCTGGACGCTCCCTACCACTATTTCTCGCGCATGAACGAGCGCCTCGTCCCCGGCGGCCAGCCCTCCTGGCGCATCGACGAAGTGCCGCTGGAATGGTGCTTCCAACCCGCCGTGAAGCTGGATTTCCGCCACCTCCCGGATGGCTACGTCGCCACCCCCGGCGACGTGGAAGCCGAACTCAAGCGCATCGGCCACCAGCTCCAGCCGCTGGAGATCGTCGTCGTCAACACCGCCGCCGGCGCCCGCTACGGCGAGGCCGACTACATCGACCGCGGCTGCGGCATGGGCAAGGCGGCCACGCTCTGGCTGCTGGAACAAGGCATCCGCCTCGTCGGCACCGATGCCTGGTCGTGGGACGCCCCCTTCAGCCACACCCGCCGCAAGGTTGCCGAAACCGGCGACGCCGCCCTCATCTGGGAAGGCCACCGCGCCGGGCGGGAAATCGGCTACTCCCACCTCGAAAAACTCGGCCAGCTCGATCAGCTCCCCGCCGACGGCTTCCAGATCGTCTGCTTCCCCGTGAAGGTCCACCGCGGCAGCGCCGGCTGGACCCGCGCCGTGGCCATCATCGACGGCTAGGGATCGCGCATCAGCAGCGCGGGGTCCGGCTGCTCCCCGCGCAGCGCCGCCAGCGAGGCCAGCACCCGGTCCCGCGTGTTGAAGATATCCTCGCGGATCAGCCGTTCCGCCGCGTGCTCGTCGCGTGCCCGCAGCGCGCCCAGGATACCGGTCCAGAACGCCAGGCTCTCCCGCCGCCGCTCCGGCGTCTGGAAATCCAGCGGCTGCGCCCGCCACATCAACCCCCAGATCGACCGGTCCACCTGGTCGGTCAGCGCCCGCTCGATGTGCCCCGCCCCGCAATTCCGGTAGATGCACAGCGCCGTGTCGCGGATCGCCAGCTGGAAGGCATGCGCCGCCTCGGCCGGCTCGTCCACCAGCTCGGCGGCACTCGCCAGCGCCGCCTCCATCTCCGCCACCGCCTGCAACACCGCCTCGCGCCGCGCCAATTGCCGCGCGGCAATGCCCGCCAGCGCCGCCCGAGCATTGAACGCCTCGGCGATCACATCCAGGGAAAGCCCCACCGCATAGGCCCCGCGCCGCGGCAACAGGATCGCAAGGCCATACCGCTCCAGCGCCCGCAGCGCCTCGCGCACCGGCCCGCGGCTCACCCCATGCGTCTCCGCCAGCTCCTGCTCGCGAAGTCGCTCCCCGTCGCGGTATTCCCCGTTCAGGATCGAAGCCGCCAGCCGGTTGGCGATCTGCTCCGGAATCGTCAGCGCACTCGTCCGCCGCCGCGCGCGCGGCGCCTCGGCGGTGCGGGGCGGGGGCTGGATGTCGTCCATCTCGATCCGTTTCAGAACGCGCGGCTGCTAGCGCCCGGCGGGGGTCCAATGCAAGCCCGCCAATTGTCGACAATCGACATTGACAGCCCCAGGCCCGAATGGTCTAGTTTTTTCAAAACCTGCCGCACCCATCAGCAGAGCAGGCGTATCGGAGGAAGCCCAATGAAACCGTGGATCACCGGTCTCGCCGTCGCGTCGCTCGCAGCGCTGTCGCAGGCCCAGGCCCAACCCGCCGGCACCCTCACCGTCGGCCTCGGCGCCGAAGCCACCATCATGGACCCCACCCGCTCCTCGGCCGGCGTCGACCAGTATTTCTTCGGCCAGATGTTCGAGCAACTGCTGCGCACGACCCCCGACCTGAAGCAGGTCAACTGGCTCGCCGAATCCTGGACCCTCTCCGAAGACGGCGGCAAACCCGTCATCACCGTCAAGATCCGCCCAGGCGTCACCTTCCACAACGGCGACCCCGTCACCTCCGCCGATTTCCACTACGGCATGCAGCGCCAGCAAGACCCCAAGCTCTCCCGCTTCTCCCACCTGCTCAACGCCGTCGAGGCCTTCGAGGTCATCGACGACCTCACCTTCCGCCTGCGCTTCAAGGAAGGCGACGGCTCCTTCATCACCAGCAACCTCCACCTCTGGGCCATGCCCAAGCGCCACATCGAAAAGGTCGGCGAGGAGGAATACCAGCGCGCGCCCGTCGGCACCGGCCCCTGGAAATTCGTCAGCCGCACCGTGAAGGAGGAGCTGCGCCTGGAAGCCTACGAGGGCTACTGGAACAAGCAGAACCGCCCCACCGCGAAGACCCTCGTCATCAAGATCATCCCCGAGGACCTCACCCGCGTCGCCGCCTACAAAACCGGCGCCATCGACTGGATCGACGCGGTACCCCCCGCCGCCACCGCCGAATTCGCCAAGCTGGAGAACACCAGCACCTTCACCGCCGTCACCGGCAACAACCTGTTCCTGAACTTCAACACCCACCAGCCCAACTCGCCGTTCAACGACGTGCGCGTTCGCCGCGCCGCCGCCCACGCCATCGACATGGACGCGATCATCAAGCGCGTGCTGTTCGACCAGGGCCAACGCTATGCCGAGATCGGCCGCGGCACCCCGGGCCACGACCCTGATCTCAAGCCCTACCCCTACGACCCCCGCCGCGCCCGCGCCCTGCTCGCCGAAGCCGGCCACCCCCGCGGCTTCGAGGTGCCCTGCTACAACCTCACCACCCCGCGTGAGCCGAACATCAAGGAGATGGGCGAGGCCGCCTACGCCTACCTCTCCGCCATCGGCATTCGCTGCCAGATCCGCCAGCTCGAATACGGCGCCTGGATCAACCTCGGCCGCCGCGATGCCCCGCCGGAGATGGATGGCGTGGTCAGCTGGATGTGGTCGCAAGGCCTGCCCGGCGACCCCGGCACCCCCTGGCTCGGCCATTTGCACAGCTACCAGGCCGGCAAAGGCCTCGGCAGCTACTCCTACACCGCCAACCCGGAGATGGACGCCCTGCTGCGCCAGCAGCAAACCACCATGGACCCGGCCAAGCGCGAGGCCCTGCTGAAGCAGATCGCAAAGATCAAGCACGACCAGGTTCTCGGCGGCCTCACCACCTACCGCCCCATGGTCACCATCGCCTGGCGCACCAGCAAGGTCGCCTTCAAGCCCTGGCCCAGCCCCGGCTTCTGGCGCAACTTCCAGGAGATCGGCCTGAAGTAGGGCCATGCTCGCCCTCGTCCTCCGCCGCCTCTGGCAGGGCGCCATCAGCATCCTCGGCGCCAGCGTGATCATCTTCGTGATCTCCCGCCTCTCGGGCGATCCCGTGGTGATGCTGGTGCCCCCGGATGCGCCGCCCTCGCTGATCGCCGAAATCCGCACCCAGTACGGCCTCGACCAACCCCTGGTCTGGCAATACCTGCTCTTCGTGGGGCACGCGCTCGCCGGCGATTTCGGCAACTCCTACCGCTGGCAGATGCCGGCCCTGAAGCTGATCCTCGATCGCCTGCCCGCCACCATCCAGCTCGCCGCCTGCGGCCTGCTGTTCAGCGTCGCACTCGCGGTCCCCATCGGCGTGCTCTCCGCCGTGCACCGGGGCGGCTGGATCGACCGCATCGGCCGCATCTTCGCCATGCTCGGCCAGGCCATGCCCGCCTTCTGGGTCGGCCTGCTGCTCATCCTCGTCTTCGCCGTCCAGCTCAACTGGCTCCCCGCCTTCGGCCACGGCACCCCGGCCCATGTGGTGCTGCCCGCCATCGCGCTCGGCTGGTACCCCGTCGCCGCCCAAACCCGCATCGTGCGCTCGGCGATGCTCGATGTGCTGGACAGCGACCACATCCGCCTCTCCCGCGCGCTCGGCACGCCCGAACGCCTGATCGTCTGGAAATACGCCCTGCGCAACGCCGCCGTGCCGCTGCTCACCATGCTCGGCGTCTACTTCGCCGCCATGCTCGGCGGCGCCTTCGTGGTGGAAACCATCTTCGCCTGGCCCGGCGTCGGCCGCACCGTGGTGGAAGCCGTCTTCAGCCGCGATTTCCCCGTCGTCCAGGCCGGCGTGCTCTTCACCTCGATCCTGTTCGTGCTCTCCAACCTGCTGGTCGACCTCTCCTACGGCCTCGTCGACCCCAGGATCCGCGATGTCCGCTAGCACCCTGCCCGCCCGCCGCATCCCGTGGGCCGCCCTGCGTAACCTCCCCTGGCTCCCCCTCCTCGTCCTCGGCGCCGTCGGCATCGCGGCCATCGGCGGCGAGGCGATCTCCCCCCACGACCCCAACGGCCTCGACCTCTCCGCCTCCTTCAAGCCCCCCGCCTGGCAGGATGGCGGCTCCTGGGACTACCCGCTGGGTGCGGACAACCTCGGCCGAGACATCCTCAGCCGCATCATGGCCGGCTGCGGCGTCTCGGTGATCGTCGCCTTCTACGCCATCCTGTTCAGCGGCAGCATCGGCGCCCTGGCCGGCATGATCGCCGGCTATTTCGGCGGCCGCGTCGATGCCGTGCTGATGCGCCTGATCGAGATCCAGCAATCCGTCCCCTCGATCGCGCTCGCCCTCATCCTCGCCGCCGCGATGGAGCCCGGCCTCTCCACCGTCGTCATCGTCATCGTGCTCACCTACTGGGCCTGGTACGCCCGCATCATCCGCGGCGAGATCATGGCCCTCAAAGGCCGCGACTACATCGCCTTCGCCCGCACCGCCGGCGTCTCCACCCCGGTGATCTTTCGCCGCCACCTCCTGCCCAACATCTTCAACACGCTCGTGGTGCTCGGCACGCTCCAGGTCGGCCAGGTGATCCTGTTCGAAGCCAGCCTCTCCTTCCTCGGCCTCGGCATCCAGCAGCCGGACATCTCCTGGGGCCTGATGCTGTCGGACGCCCGCCAGTACATCACCAACGCCTGGTGGGGCATCACCATGCCCGGCATCGCCATCATGCTCACCTGCCTCAGCGCCAACGTCTTCGGCGACTGGCTCCGCGACCGGCTGGACCCGCAAATGAGGCAGCTGTGATGGCTCGCCCCGCCACGCATCCCTGCCTCCCCGGCCAGCCGCGCAGCGGCGGCAAGCATCTCTCAGGAAGCAAGGGGACACGGAGGCACAGAGGCACAGAGAAGCAAGACAAGGGAGACGGCAGGATCGCCGCCGGGCGCCGGTCTTATCGCCTTGCTTCTGTTCTTCTCTGTGCCTCTGTGCCTCTGTGTCCCCTTTCTCGCTTGCTTCGTTCCTCGAACGGGCCACACCCATGGTCCTAAAGGTCCACAACCTCCACACCCACCTCCACCTCAAGCGCGGCATCCTGCGCGCGGTGGACGGCATCAGCCTCTCTGTCGGCGAAGGCGAAACCCTCGGCCTCGTCGGCGAGTCCGGCTCGGGCAAAACCCTCACCGGCCTCTCCCTCCTGCGCCTCCTCCCCAAGGGCTCCGGCCGCATCGCGGAAGGCTCCATCAAGCTCGACGGCCAGGAGCTCACCACCCTCTCCGACTCCGCCATGGCGCGAGACATCCGCGGCCGCCGCATCGCCATGATCATGCAAGACCCGATGACCTCCCTGAACCCGGTCTTCTCGATCGGCGACCAGGTGTCCAACCCGCTGCGCAACCACAACATCGCCCACGGCGCCACCCTGCGCAGCAAGGTGATCAGCGTCCTCACCCAGGTCCGCATCCCCAGCGCGGAGAAGCGCCTCGGCGACTATCCGCACCAGTTCTCCGGCGGCCAGCGCCAGCGCATCGTCGCCGCCATGGCCATCGGCTGCACCCCCCGCCTGCTGGTGGCGGACGAACCCACCACCGCGCTCGATGTCACCATCCAGGTCCAGATCATCGCCCTGCTGCGCCAGATCCAGGCCGATACCGGCACCGGCATCATCCTCATCACCCACGACCTCGGCGTCGCCGCCAGCCTCTGCCACCGCATCGCGGTCATGTATGCCGGCCGCATCGTGGAAACCGGCCCAGTGCGCCGCATCTACAAGTCGCCCGCGCACCCCTACACAAAGGCGCTGCTCGCCGCGATCCCGCGCCTGGGCGACAAGCGCGCCCGCCTGCAGGCCATTCCCGGCCAGCCCCCCAGCCTGATCGACCCACCCACCGGCTGCCGCTTCGCCCCCCGCTGCCCCGCCCGCATGGAGACATGCGCCGAGCCACCGCCCACCGTCACCCTGGCCGACGGCCACGAAGCCGCCTGCTGGAAGCTCGCGTGATGCTCGCGCTGCAGAACGTCACCAAGCACTACCAAACCCGCCGCGGCACCGTCCGCGCGGTGGAGGGCGTCTCCTTCGAGGTCCGCCCGAAATCCACCCTCGCCCTCGTCGGCGAAAGCGGCTGCGGCAAGACCACCATCGCCAAGATGATCCTCCAGCTCGAACGCCCGACGGCCGGCGCCATCGCCTTCGAGGGCGCCGACACCGCCACCATGAACGCGGCCCAACTCAAGAATTTCCGCCGCCAGGTCATGGCCGTCTTCCAGGACCCCTACGCCTCCCTCAACCCCCGCCTGCGCGTCGGCACCATCATCGCCGAACCCCTCCTCGCCCACGAAAACCCCAACCGCGCCGCAACAGAGAAACGCGTCGCCGAAGTGCTGGACATCGTCGGCCTCCCCGCCACCGCCGCCCGCCTCTACCCGCACGAATTCTCCGGCGGCCAACGCCAGCGCATCGCCATCGCCCGCGCCCTGGCCCTGCGCCCCCGCCTCATGGTGCTGGACGAACCCGTCTCCGCGCTCGACGTCTCCATCCGCGCCCAGGTGCTGAACCTGCTGGCCGACATCCAGCTTGAGTTCGGCCTCACCTACCTCATCATCGCCCACGACCTCGCCCTGGTGGAGCATTTCTCCAACGACGTCGCCGTCATCTACCTGGGCCGCGTCGCCGAAGCCGGCCCCACCGAGCAGGTCTTCGCCCAGCCCCGCCACCCCTACACCCGGGCCCTCCTCGCCGCCGTCCCGCAGCCAGACCCGGACCACGTGCTGAACGAAGCCGCCGCCGCCGGCGAGATCGCCAGCGCGCTCGATCCCCCCACCGGCTGCCGCTTCCACCCGCGCTGCCCGCTGGCCATCGACATCTGCCGAACCACCACCCCGGAACCCCGCGGCACCCCCCACCAAGCCGCCTGCCATCTCGTGGAGGCCTGACCCATGCCCGGTCCCTTGTCCGAACTGACCGTCCTAGAAGCCTCCGGCGACGTCGCCACCCGCTACTGCGCCAAGCTCTTCGCCGACCACGGCGCCCGCGTCATCCAAACCCACAGCCCCAACAACACCAACCTCGCCTATGGCGGCCCCTCCGCCGCCGCCTACGCCACCTGGCTCGACCAAGGCAAGGAACGCACCCTGTCCCCCGGCCTGCCCATCGACCTCGTCATCGGCGGCCAAACCCCCGCCGAAGCCGCGCAAACAGAAACCCTCGCCGCCACCCTCCCCGGCGCCCCCATCGCCCTCTCCCTCACCTGGTTCGGCACCACCGGCCCCTACGCCAACTGGAAAGGCTCGGACGCCCTGCTCCAGGCCCTCTGCGGCATCGCCTACGCCTTCGGCACCGCGGAAGGCCCACCCGTCCTGCCCCAGGGCCATTCACCGCAAATCGTCGCCGGCGCCACCGCCTTCATCGCCGCCATGGCCGCCCTGCTGTCCCGCCGCGCCGGCCAGGGCCCCAAGCGCATCGAGCTCAGCATCCACGAAGCCTTCCTCACCCTCGCCGAACACGCCGGCCCCGGCGCCTTCGCCGGCGCGCCGGCCACCCGCCGCCGCGGCGTCAACCGCTACGGGCCCGTCTATCCGCAAACCATCTTCCCCTCGAACGACGGCTGGATCGGCATCTCCGCCCTCACCCCCCAGCAATGGCAGGGCTTCTGCACCCTGATCGGCCTGCCCGACCTCGCGAAGGACCCCCGCTTCGAAACCACCGACCTCCGCATGGCCGCCGCCGACCAACTCGACGAAATCCTGATGCCCGCCGTCGCCAAGCTCGCCGCCAGCCCCATGCTGGAAGACGGCCAGCGCCAGCACCGCGTCCCCATGGGCCCCGTCCCCACCATGGAGCAGGTCCTCACCACCCCCCACTGGCGCGAACGCAACAGCTTCGCGTCCTACAACGGCAACGGCCCCGGCTTCGAAGGCCCCGCCCTGCCCTACCGCCTCCACGCCAGCGGCAACGGCACCACCGCCACCGGCCCCCTCTCCGGCGTCCGCGTGCTGGACCTCTCCATGGGCTGGTCCGGCCCCCTCGCCGGCCGCCACTTCGCCGATCTCGGCGCCGAGGTCATCAAGGTCGAAGGCTGCGCCCATATCGACTGGTGGCGCGGCTGGAACGCCCTGGAACACGGCGACCCACCGCCCTACGAAACCCGCTCCAACTTCAACGCCGTCAACCGCAACAAGCGCGCCATCACGCTCGATCTCCGCCACCCCACCGGCGTCGCCCTGCTGAAGCAGTTTGCCCAAGACGCCGACCTGCTCATCGAAAACTACGCCCCCGGTGTCCTCACCAAGCTCGGCCTCGGCCCCGAAGACCTCGCGAGAATCAACCCAAGCCTCACCTACATCTCCATGGGCGCCTTCGGCAGCCACGGCCCCTGGTCCGGCTTCCGCGCCTACGGCTCCACCACTGAACAAGCCAGCGGCATGCCCTGGCTCCACGGCGAGCCCGAATGGGCGCCTGCCATGCAGCACACCGCCTATGGCGACCCCATCGCCGGCATCTACGCCGCCTGCGCCAGCCTCGCCGCCCTCTACGGCCGCCACCAAACCGGCGGCACCACCATCGACCTCTCCCAGGTCGAATGCCTGTTCCAACTGGCGGCCGACGGCATCATCGCCCAATCCGCCACCGGCACCGCCCCACCCCGCACCGGCAGCCACCGCGCCACCAGCGCCCTCACCACCACCCTCCGCTGCGCCGGCGACGATGCCTGGCTCGCCCTCGACCTCCCCGACGAAGCCGCGAAGGCCAAACTCCCCACAAACCTTCCCGCCTGGGCCGCCACAAGAACCCCCGCCGAAGCCGCCGCCACCCTCCAATCAGCCGGCCTACAAGCCGCCCCCGTCGTCCCCGCCACCGCCCTCCTGCACGACCCCCATCTGGTCGCCCGCGGCTACTGGCTGGAAGCCGACCGCCGCTACGTCGGCCGCCACGTCGTCCCCCGCGCCCCCTACGCGATCGACGGCACCCGCCCCGCATTCCTCCGCCCCGCCCCCACCCTCGGCGAGCACAACGCAGAAATACTCGCCACCGTCCTCGGCC
>CAMDAM010000155.1 GCA_945888575.1 Asaia bogorensis
ACGCGCACGCGGCCGTTGCGGCCATGGAACTCCAGCGCCGTGGCGGGCCGCCCCACCAGGCCGGAGCCCGGGGTGTTCAGCGTGGGCGCGCGCTTCGGCCCGCGCAGCTTCAGCCCCAGCGCGATGCTGGCGCCGGCCAGCGCCGCGAATACCACCACATCCACCCAGAACACCGCGCCCAGCAGGTGCACGATGATTCCCGTGCCGACGGCGGCGAGGCCGAGCCAGAGCAGGAACACGCCCGGCACCGCCATTTCCAGCAGCATCATCACCAGGCCGGCGGCCATCCAGATGACGGCGGGCGCGATACCCATCCTAGCCCCGCACGCTCGGCACGGAGCCGCTGGGCGGGCGCGGGGCGGCGAGTTCGGGTGCCCGCAGCAGTTCCATCGCCTGGGCGATACCGCCGGCCATGGCGGTGGCCTCCATCGGCACCAGCACCAGCCGGCTGCCGGGGCTGTCGGCCACCTTGCCGAAGGCGGTCACGTAGCGATCGGCGATGAAGTAGCGCAGCGCCGCCTCGCCGCCATCGGCCGCCGCCGCGGCGACCACGCGGGTGGCTTCGGCTTCGGCCTGGGCGAGGCGTTCGCGGGCCTCGGCATCGCGCACCGCGGCTTGCTGGCGGCCTTCGGCGGCGAGGATCAGGCTCTGCTTCTCGCCTTCCGCGCGCATGATGGCGGCCTGGCGTTCACCCTCGGCGCGGGCGACGGTGGCGCGGCGCTCGCGCTCGGCGGTCATCTGCAGGTTCATGGCGCGGATCAGGTTTTCCGGCGGCTCGATGCGGCGAATTTCCACGCGGCTGACCTTCACGCCCCAGGGGTCGGTGACGCCATCCATGATGTTCAGCAGCTGGGCGTTGATGCGTTCGCGCGAGGAGAGCGCCGCATCCAGCTCCATCTCGCCGATCACGGCGCGGATGTTGGTCATCGCCAGGGTGGAGAGCGCGCCTTCCAGGTTGGTCACCTGGTAGGCGGCCTTGGCGGCTTCCATCACGCGGAAGTAGATCACGCCGTCCACCGCGACGGTCGCGTTGTCCTTGGTGATGACGCTCTGCTCCGGGATGTCGGAGACCTGTTCCTGCACGTTCAGCTTGCGCCCCACCCGGTCGATATAGGGGATGAGGAAGTTGAGGCCGGGGTGCAGCTCGCGCATGAAGGCGCCGAAGCGCTCCACCGTCCATACCTGCCCCTGCGGCACCGTCTTCATGCCGGCGAACACGGTGGCAACCACCAGCACCAGCACGAGAACCCAGACCAGACCGAATGCGCCGTCCATGGCTTTCTCCCGCGTTCGCGTCACCCTAGCATGGTGCGCGATCGTTGGGAGGATACGCCATGAAGATGAAAGCCGCCGTGCTGTGGGAATGCGGGCGCCCGCGCCCCTATGCCGAAACGCGCCCCATGACCATCGAAGAGGTGGAGATCGACGGGCCCGGGCCGGGCGAGGTCCTGATCGAGGTGGCCGGTGCCGGGCTGTGCCATTCCGACCTCAGCGTGATCGACGGCACGCGGCCGCGCGGCGTGCCGATCATTCCCGGCCATGAGGGAGCCGGCATCGTGCGCGCGATCGGCGCGGGGGTGACGGGGCTGGCCGAGGGCGACCATGTGGTGACGGCGTTCGTTTCCTCCTGCGGCGAGTGCCGGTATTGCGCGCGCGGGCGGGTGAACCTTTGCGACACGCATGGGCGGACGCGGGCGGCGGGCACGCTGATCACCGGCGGGCGGCGGTTGAAGCTGAACGGGGAATACCTGCCGGTGTTCAGCGGGCTTAGCCTGTTCGCGCAGTATATCGTGGCCGCACGCTCCTCCGCGGTGAAGATCGACAAGGACGTGCCGTTGGACCATGCCTCGCTGTTCGGCTGCGCGGTGCTGACCGGGGTGGGCGCGGTGCTGAACACGGCGGAGGTGAAGCCGGGCGGGGTGATGGCGGTGGTGGGCCTGGGCGGCGTGGGCATGAACGCGCTGATGGGCGCGGTGGTGGCCGGGGCCGAGCGCATCGTGGCGGTGGATACCAATCCGGCGAAGCTGGAGCTGGCGCGCGAGCTGGGGGCGACGGACACGTTCCTGGCCGGCAATGCCGATACGGTGGCGGCGATCCGGGATGCGACCGATGGCGGCGTGGATTGGGCGGTGGAGACGGCGGGCGTGGGCGAGGCGATGGAGCTGGCCTATGCCATCACCGCGCGTGGCGGCACGACGGTGAGTGCCGGGCTGCCCAGCGGGTCGCGGATGGTGAGCTATCCGCATGCGGCGATGGTCAGCGACGAGCGGACGATCAAGGGCAGCTACATGGGCAGCTGCATCCCCGCCCGGGATATTCCCGCCTACATCGCCCTCTACAAGCGCGGCAAGCTGCCGGTGCAGAAGCTGATCAGCGGGACGATCCCGCTGGAGGAGATCAATGCCGGGTTCGACCGGCTGGCTTCGGGCAGCGTGCTGCGGCAGGTGATGAAACCGAACGGATGACGCTTCCGTCGCGGTTGCCGGGGCGCTAGCATCCGGGCAACCGCCACAGAGCGGATGCCAGGCCAGACGGTTTCCTCCCACGCTTGCCGCAGGAGCTATTCCGCGATGCTGACTCGACGCCATCTTCTTAACGCCGCACCGGCGGCCGCCCTTGCCCGCCCGGCGCTGGCGCAGGGGAAGGACAAGCTGCTGAAATTCGTGCCGGCGGCGGCGTATTCGTCGCCGGACCCGATCTGGACCACCGCGATCGTGGTGGGCATCCACGCACTGATGGTGTGGGACACGCCGTATGGCAGCGACATCAACCTGATGCCGAAGCCGCAGATGTGCGCGGGCGAGGAGGTTTCGGCCGACGGGCTCAACTGGGTGTTCACGCTGCGCGAGGGGCTGCTGTTCCATGACGGCGAGAAGGTTCGCGCGCATGACGTTGTGCCTTCGATCAATCGCTGGGGGCAGCGCAATACCTATGGGCAGCGGCTGCTGGCGATCGCGAACGAGATCGCGGTGGTGGATGACCGGCGCTGGCGGATCCGGCTGAAGGAGCCGTTTCCGCAGATGCTCTATGCGCTCTCGCAGGGCTGCTACGTGATGCCGGAGCGGATGGCCAAGGTTTCGGCGAGCCAGCCGATCAAGGAGTTCGTCGGCTCCGGGCCGTTCGTGTTCCAGGCGGCGGACTGGGTTTCCGGCGTGCGCAGCGTCTATACGAAGTTCGACAAGTATCTGCCGCGGCAGGAGGCGCCGAGCAACACGGCGGGCGGCAAGGTGGTGAACTTCGACCGGGTGGAGTGGGTGATCCAGCCGGACCCAGGCACCGGGGCGAGCGCGCTGATGGCGGGCGAGGTGGACTGGGTGGACCAGCCGCTGTTCGATCACCTGCCGATGCTCCAGCGCAACCAGCAGGTGAGGGTGGAGGCGGCCGATCCGTTCGGGCTGATCGGCGGGTTGTTCATGAACCAGCTGCACCCGCCGTTCAACAACGTGAAGATGCGCCAGGCGGTGATGGCGATGGTGGACCAGCGCGAGTTCATCGCCGCCGTGCTGGGCGACCAGGCGCGGTTCGCGAAGATTCCGGTGGGGTATTTCACCGTGGGCTCGCCGTTCGCCTCCGAGGTGGGGATGGAGGCGCTGACGGGGAAGCGGGATCTGGAGAAGGCTCGGCAACTGGTGAAGGAAAGCGGCTATGCCGGGGAGCCGGTGCTGCTGATGTCGCCTTCGGACCAGCCGCAGATGCATGCGAT
Organism: Asaia bogorensis; assembly: GCA_945888575.1. Lineage (GTDB taxonomy): Bacteria > Pseudomonadota > Alphaproteobacteria > Acetobacterales > Acetobacteraceae > CAMDGX01. The sequence continues at coordinate 3,704 of CAMDAM010000155.1, forward strand.
GGCGGCGATGTGCGACAGCATCTTCAAGCAGCTCGGGATCAACGTGCAGCTGACGAGCACGGACTGGGGCACGCTGCTGACGCGGCGTTCGGTGAAGAAGGCGCCTGGCGAGGGCGGGTGGAACACGTTCAACACGCGGATCACCGGGCTGGGCGGGGCCGATCCGACCAGCGTGCAGCTGCGGGCGAACGGGGAGAAGGCGTGGTTCGGCTGGCCGGATGTGCCGGAGATCGAGCGGTTGCGCGAGGCGTGGTTCAAGTCACCGACGCTGGCGGCGCAGCAGGCGATCTGCCGGGATATCCAGAAGGTGGCGTTCGAGCGGGTGCCCTATATCCCGCTGGGGCAGTGGAGCCAGCCGACGGCGCATCGTTCGGACCTGACCGGGTTCGTGCCTTCCTCCACTCATGTGTTCTGGGGTGTGAAGCGGGGCTGATGGGGCTGCTTCGGGCGATCCTGGGCGCAGGGTTGCTGCTGGCCGCCGCCCCCGCGGTGGCGGGGGAGCCTCGGCCGGTGGCCGACATGGCGGTGGCGCCGTGGCGGTCTCTGGCCCGGGTGATATCCGCCGGGGAGGTTCGTTGCACGGGCTTCGTGGTGGCGCCCGATCGCGTGGTGACGGCGGGGCATTGCGTGTACGGCGTGCGCCAGGGCGGGTTCCTGCCGGCCAGCGCGATCCACGTGCAGGTGGGCTACCGGATGGGTGCGATGGTGGAGCACCGGGTGGCGACGGCGTATCGCATTCTCGACGGCTACGATCCGCGCAAGGGGCCGGCGGCGACGGGGAGTGACGTGGCGGTGCTCCAGCTCGGCGCGGCAGTGCGGACCGTGCCGATGGAGGTGGGCAGAGGCAGGGCCGGCGCGGTGGCGCTGGGCGGGTATCCGCGCCATCGGCCGGAGGTGGTGGAGGCGGATGTGGCCTGCACGATCCGCGGGACGACGCGGGACCGGAGCGGGCAGACCTTGCTGGTGCATGATTGCGGCGGCGGGGTGGGGACCAGCGGCGCGCCGCTGCTGCAGCGGGACAAGGACAATCGGTGGCAGGTGCTGGGGGTGCAGGTGGCCGGTCATACGGATCGCCGGGAATCCTATGCGGTGCCGGCCGCCACCTGGGCGGGGTTGCTGAAGTAGGTTGGCGGGGTCAGGCGAGCCTGACCAGGACGGCGCCGGCGACGATGACGGAGGCGGCGGCCCAGCGGGCGGGGCCGACGCGTTCGCGCAGGACGAGGGCACCGAGCAGGACGCCGAGCAGGACCGAGGTTTCGCGCAGGGCGGCGACGGTGCCGATCGGGGCTTGGGTCATGGCCCAGAGGGCGGCGACGTAGGCGGCGATGGACATGGCGGCGCCGAGCAGGGCGCGCCACCAGCGGCCGCCGCCGAGGATGGCGGCGAGACCGGATTGCCGGCGGGCGCGCAGGGCGAGCCAGAGCGGGATGACCAGCATGGGGCCGCCGAGGATTTCCAGCAGGGCGATGTAGCCGAGCGGGTTGCCGGAGAGGCGGGCGCCCTGCCCGTCTACCACCGTGTAGAGCATGACGACGACGGCATTGGCGCCGGCGAAGCCGAGGCCGGCGGGGGTGAGGCTGCCGCGGCGCAGGGCGTTGGTGGCGAGGCCGACGACTCCGGCGCAGATGGCGGCGATGCCGAGCCAGGCCAGGGGGGAGAGGGACTCGCCGAGCAGGAAGGTGGCGATCAGGGCGGAGCCCATCGGCGCAGTGCCGCGGGTGATGGGATAGACGGCGGAGAGGTCGGCCGCGCGGTAGGCGGCGCCGACGAGCAGGTAGTAGGCGACGTGGATGACGGCGGATGCCAGGGCGTAGGGCCAGGAGGCCGGGGCGGGCAGGCCGGTGGCCGGCAGGATGAAGAGCGAGACGAGGGCGGCGGCGATGCCGAGCATGAGGCTGGCGGCCATCGGGTCCAGCGGGATGGCGCCGGGGTGGGTGCGCAGCTTGAGCAGGGTGTTCCAGCCGGCATGCAGGGCGGCGGCGGCGAGGACCACCAGGAAGACATCGGGCGACATGGGGGCAACCTGCGCGCATGGCGCGGGGTGTGGCAGGGGGCTGGCGCGGCCGGGGCGATTTGGGGCGGCGTGTGTCATAAATCTGCAACACGCGGCGAGGTGGTTATTCGTTTTGATATCGTAATATTTTAGGCATGGCTGGGCATCATCCGTCGCGGCCGTATTTTTTGATGAAGTAGCGGGCGGCGCGGATCTCGTAGGGGCGCAGGTTCAGCGAGGGATCGGTGAGGGGGAGCGGGCGCTCGGCGCGCGGACGCGGCTTGTGGGGCTTGCGCGGGCGTGGGGGGAGCTGGAGCTCAGCCGGGGGGCGGATGCCCAGCGCGCGGCAGAGCGGGCGCAGCAGGCGGGCGGCGCGGGGGACTTCCGTGGCGAAGCGGCGTAGTTCCGGCTCTTGCACCAGGATGTCCAGCATGCCGGCGGCGGGGGCGACTTCGGGCGCTCGGTGGTTGAGCCAGGCGAAGCCGCGCGGCAGGCGCAGCGGGGCCGGGCGCGGTTCCGGCGTGGCTTCGGGGGTGGTGGGGGATTTCGGGCGCTTGGGCGCGAGGGGCTGGACGGTGCCGGCGATCCAGGCCTGGTAGAGCACGGCGACGCGGCGCAGGGCGCGGCCGGTACGGTTCCAGAAAAGCTGCCACTGGGCGGGCGAAAGGGGCGGCAGGCGCTCCGGCTCCGTGATCGGGACGTAGGTGTGGTGTCCGATGAAAGCCGGCTGGGGCGGGGTGGCCAGACGGCGTGCGACAGCCCCCAGGGCGGCGCCCAGGGTGGCCAGCAGCCAGGTCAGCCTTTCATGCAACGGGGACATGGGGGGATAAATAACTAACTGTTAGTCCCGCTGCAAGGGGTGGCACGAAATTTTTTCGGTCAGGACACGGGTGGGGCGATGGCGTCCAGCTCCGCCACGAAGGGGGCGAACATGGCGCGCATGCGGGCGACCAGCTCCGGCGGCGCGGTCTCTGGCGTGCCGGTGTTGAAGGGCGGTGCGGGGGCATATTCCGCGACCAGCTGGGTGGCCTGGGCGTAGGCGGGGTCGCGCAGTTCCGACAGCAGGGTGAGGCCGAAATCGATGCCAGCGGTGACGCCGCCGCCGGTGACGCGGTTGCGGTCCCGCACCACACGGCCCTGGGTGGGAATGGCGCCGAAGCGGGCGAGATGCTCCACGGTGAGCCAGTGCGAGGTGGCGCGGTAGCCCGCCAGCAGGCCGGCGGCGCCGAGGATGAGCGAGCCGGTGCAGACCGAGGAGACCACGCCGGCGCGGGCGCCGCGGTCGCGCAGGAATTCCAGCGTGGGGGCGTGGCGCATGGCGGCCAAGGTGCCCTGGGTGCCGCCGGGGACGCAGAGCACATCCAGATCCCTTGGACAGGTGGCGAAGTCGCAATGGGGCACGAAGGTCATGCCGGAATCGCTGGTGACCGGCTCCATGGTGGCGGCGACCAGGCGGACGGGCTCGCCGCGCAGGGCGTTGAGCATGTGGTGCGGGCCGACCATGTCGAGCGCGGTGAAGCCTGGGTAGATCAGGAAGGCGACTCGCTCCTGGCCGGGGTGGAGGGTGGGCATGCTTGGGCTCCCGAAAGGAAGAAAGGGTGGGAAGGATTCTTCTTTTTCTGCAGAAAAAGAAGCAAATAGACTTTTTTGGTTTGCGTACAGCAATGATCGGCAAAGGGGGGCGATTGCGATTGACCGGGTGGGGGTTGTGTGCGATGCCAGAGGAACGGTCGATCTCCGCATTCCTCCGATGTCGTGAGATCCCGTTGCTGAGGGCCGTCCTAACCCCCCGCCTCCCTGGACGGTCCGGAGTAGGGCCACCGCTGCCCCCGCAGCGGTGGCCCATTCCGTTTCTGGGGGGTTAGCCCGGTAGCTCGTATCCGATGTCCGCTTCGATCGCGATGGTGCGCTGCACCGCCGAGCGGGCCAGCATGCGGTCGTGATGGGCCTGGAGCGCCGGGAAGCGGGCGGGGCCGGGTTCGCGCGAGGCGGCGAAGCGCCAGTAGAGGCGGAACAGATGGATATCGGCGATGGAGTAGGTGCCGAGGGCCCAAGGCCCTGGCGCGCGGGCGAGGCGCTGTTCGGCGATGGCCCAGATCCGGTCCGCATGATCCTGGCCCTGGCGGCGGGCGGGATGGACGGTGCTGGCGAGGAAACTCATCCAGGAAAGGGCCTGGGCTTCGGCTTCGGAGGAGGCCGGGAGGAGGTTGGCCTGCGGATGGCGGCGGGCGAGGTAGAAGAGGATGGCGGCGACCTCGGTGAGGACGCTTCCGTCGATGAGCAACGTGGGGACCTTGCCTTCGGGGTTGATGGCGAGGAGTTCGGGGCTGCGGGTTTCGGTGCGGGCGAAGGAGAGCGGGCGGGGGGTGAAGGGGACGCCGATCTCGTGCAGCGCGATGTGGGGGGCCATGGAGGAGGCGCCGGGGGCGAAGAACAGGGTGAGCATGGGGGAGTGGTGCGGTTCGTTCATGGTGTTCCGGGCATCGGCAGGAGGATGTCGGAGAGCCGCGCGAGCACAGCCTCCAAGACGTGATCCGGCGCATGACCGATGAAGCGGGCATGGCGTGCCACGAAATCGATGCTTTTGGTTTGGTCGACGAGAACGGCGCCCTCGACGCGTGCGCCTTCGGGCAGGGCGACTTCAAAGGGCCACCGTCGGATGGTGCGGGTGATCGGTGCAACGAAGGCGTAGCCGGTCACTTCGTTGAAGGCGCGCGGACTGAGGACCAGGACCGGGCGCTCGCCGGATTGCTCGCGGCCGGTGCGGGGATCGAGCACGATCCTGGCGAAGTCGCCGCGCTCTGGGACGTAGGGCGCCACGGCCAGAGGGACCGGGGTCAGAGGGATTCGCGACCGACGGGCGGGCCGAAATCGATGGTTTCGGGCTGGTTTTCGGGCCGGCATTGCGCGAGCAGGTCTGCGAGCGGTGTGCGGGCGGCATGGCGGCGGGCGATGACGAGGCGGTCGCCTTCGACCTGGAGATCGACCTCGACGCCCTGGTGCAGGCCGAGACGCTCGGCGACGGGCTTGGGCAGACGCAGGGCCAGCGAGTTGCCCCAAAGCTGGACGGTCGGCATGGCGGCCTCCGATGTATCTACGATGTAGATATAGTGGGACGGCGCGCGGGGCAAAGGAGAATGTGACGGCGGGGTGTTGGGAGGTGGCGGGTCCGCTTCGCGACACGGCCTACTGGGCGGTCGGGACCAGGATCAACGCTGCCTCCGCAGAGGCCGTCCATCTCCGTTCATGAGGGAATGGATTGGTGTCTCAGCCGCGGTGCGTGGCCAGCAGTGTGCGGAGCGCGTGGGCCGCCTGGGCGCCGGTTGCGGGGTGGAAATCGATGAGTTTGGGATTGGTCAGTCGGGCCATGGTGGCGGAGTGCTCGGGCACGAGCGCCATGCTCCAATCGGCGAAGTCTCGCTGCGCCAGGGGGGCGGCTTCGATGATGTTCACCTTGGTATGACGGCGATCGCGCTGAATGCGCGCCATGGTTGCCACCACGGGGCCGCGCGGTCCTTCCAGCACCTGCAGGAAATAGAGCCGGTCGCACCGGAGCGCGCCGGTGATGGCGGATTCGCGATTGCATCGTCGCGCCACCTCCAGAATGTCCTGCAGTTCGACATCACCGGCTGGGCCGCTCGGCTGACGGCAGACGCTGTCGTAGCCGATACGGAACAGGGTGTTGTCGTTCACCGGGCGCACTTTGCGGAACGTTTCTAAACCCAGGTTACGATCAATTCAGGTTGGCTTACAAATGGTGAGTCCGGGGTGCCCGAGAGCGTACACGAAAACGGCGCGAGGGGTGACCCTCGCGCCGTTCTCTTTCGAATGGGGGTCCGGGGGCTCAGGACGTCGCGCGAAGGCGCGCGCCGGACCCCAGCGGGTGCAGGGCAGGGCCCTGCCCTTGCTTCCCTTTAGGCGCTCTTCTTGACGATCTCGTCGGCCACGTTGCGCGGGACGGGGTCGTAGTGGTGGAACTGCATGGTGAAGCTGGCGCGGCCCTTGGTCATGCTGCGGAGGTCGGAGATGTAGCCGAACATTTCCTTCAGCGGCACGTGGGCGCGGACCATGACGGTGGAGCCGGCCGACTCCTGGTTCTGGATCTGGCCGCGGCGGCGGTTGAGGTCGCCCACGACGTCGCCGACGTGGTCGTTCGGGGTGGTCACCTCGACGTCCATGATCGGCTCCAGGATGATCGGGCTGGCCTTCTTCATGCCTTCGCGGAAGCAGGCCTTTGCGGCGATTTCGAAGGCCAGGGCCGACGAGTCGACGTCGTGGTACTTGCCGTCGACGAGGATGTACTTGAAGTCCACCGTCTGGAAGCCGGCCAGCACGCCGGTGTCGGCCTGGACCTTGATGCCCTTTTCGACGGCCGGGATGTATTCCTTCGGGATGGCGCCGCCGACGACCTTGTTCTCGAAGATGACGCCGGTGTTGCGCTCGGTCGGCTCGAAGATGATCTTGACTTCGGCGTACTGGCCGGAGCCGCCCGACTGCTTCTTGTGGGTGTAGGTTTCAGTGTGGGCCTTGGAGATGGTCTCGCGATAGGCCACCTGGGGAGCGCCGACGTTCGCCTGGACGCCGAATTCGCGGCGCAGGCGGTCGATGATGATTTCCAGGTGCAGCTCGCCCATGCCGGACAGGATGGTCTGGCCGGATTCCTGGTCGGTCTTGAGGCGCAGGCTGGGGTCTTCGGAGGCCAGCTTCTGCAGGCCGAGGGTCATCTTCTCGACCGAGTCCTTGGTGGCGGGCTCGACGGAGATGTCGATGACGGGGACCGGGAAGGCCATGCGCTCGAGCACCACGGGGTCGTCCATGGAGGCCAGGGTGTCACCGGTGGTGGTGTCCTTCAGGCCGACGAAGGCCGCGATGTCACCCGCCGAGACTTCCTTGATTTCCGCGCGCTTGTCGGCGTGCATCTGGAACATGCGGCCGACGCGCTGCTTCTCTTCCTTGGTGGTGTTCATCACCGTGTCGCCGGT
>CAMDAM010000156.1 GCA_945888575.1 Asaia bogorensis
AATGGGCGATGATCTGCACCGTCCACAACCTGCTCAAGCTGGCGGGCGCACGCGCCACGGCCGCAACAGCATGACAACCGCCTTCACTCTTGCGCAACCAGACATCATTGACGTGCCAGTCAAACGCTTACCAGGACGGGCTCCTAGACGATATTCTTCTCCACCAGGGGTTCGCCGCGGATGATCCGCTCGAACCCCAATGGCGCAAGATCGAGTGAAACGAACCCACCATGCGCCACCAGCTCCGCTACTCCGCGCCCGGTGGCCGGGGAGTGCTGGATGCCATGGCCCGAGAAGCCGGCGGCATGGATCAGGTTGGGCACCGCGGGATGCGCCCCGATCACGCCGTTCTGGTCGAAGGTATTGTACTCGTAGTAGCCGGCCCATTCCCCGGTGCGCTTCAGCTCCGCAAACGCCGGCACGCGATGCGCCAGCACCGGCCACACGCGCTCCAGGAACATCTCCTCCTCCACCTCCAGCGGCGGCTCGTCAGGGTCCGGCTCGCCCTCGCCCGGCGACCGGCCGCAGATGAAGCCGGCCCCTTCCGGGCGGAAGAAGATGCCCTCGGGGTCGATCACCAGCCCGCTGCCCTCGATCGGCTGGGCGCAGCGGAACACGTAGATCATCCGCTTGCGCGCCCGAATCGGCAGGTCGATCCCGGCGAAGCCCGCCACCCGCGCGCTCCAGGCGCCTGAGGCGTTCACCGCCATGTCGCATGGCACCTCGCTGCCGTCGCCGAGGCGCACGGCGGCCACGCGGCCGTCGCGCAGCACCAGGCCCGCGGCATCCTGGGCCAGGTAGGTCACGCCCAGCGCCCGCGCCTTGCGCCGCAGCGCGGCCAGCAGCGCCGGCCCATCGAACCAGCCCTCGCCGGAATTGCCCCAGGCGCCCAGCGCCACGCCCTCGATGGACATCCACGGCCAGCGCGCGGCGATCTCGGCCGGCGACAGCAGGGAGATGTCCGCCCCCTCCGCCGTTTGCACCGCATGGTTCTCGCGCAGCACCGGCGCACCCACGGCACTTGCCAGGAACAGATAGCCGCGCTCGCGGTAGCCCAACGCCGGCCTGTCGCCATCCACCTCCAGCAACGCCGCCCCGTCGCCCAGGAACGCCCGCCCGTACTGCGACATGCGGATGCACACGGGCGTGGAGAATTGCTGGCGGATCGAGCTGGCCGACAGCGAGGACGAGGCGATCCGGTAGGTCGGGTCCCGCTCGATCACGGTGATGCTGCCCTTGAACGCGGGGTCGCGCGCCAGGTGATACGCGGTGGCACTGCCGACGGCCCCGCCGCCGATGATGACGACCTTCAATTCTTCTCTTCCGGCCAACGGGCGACGGTGTTCGCCAGGATCTGCGCCAGCTGCGGCGCGATGGAATAGATACGAGCGTTGTGGTCGATGCGGATGCCGTCCTTCGGGTTGCGCTCGCTGGCCGCCTTCCAGTCGCAGAACATCTCCACCAGGTCGAACAAATCCATCCCCCCTACCCCATCCGCGTAGTGCTCGGGGTGGTGGGAGTTGTGGCGGTAGTGGTGCTGCAGGCCGGGCCAGGCCTCCCGCACCAGGGCCATGTATTCCGGTGAGCCGTAGGACAGGCCGCGCAGGCGCGGATAGATGCTGTCCAGGACCGGCTTCTCCGTCTCGGAGAACTTGGAGGCATCGTGCACCCGCCCGCGCTCCATCAGCACCGCGATCACGGTGTTGAGGTGGTCGCGCACGCGGTGGATGTGGCGCAGCGTCTCGGAGGTGGAATCGTAATCCGACATCTCAGTAGCTCTTCGGCAGGCCGAGCACGCGCTCGGCGATGTAGCACAGCACCAGTTGCGGGCTGATCGGCGCGATGCGCGGGATCAGGCTTTCGCGCAGGTAGCGCTCCACGTGGTACTCCTTGGCGTAGCCCATCCCGCCATGCGTCATCACCGCCTGCGTGCAGGCCTTGAAGCCGGCTTCCCCCGCCAGATACTTCGCGGCATTGGCCGCCGCACCCGCGTTGTCGCCGCGGTCGTAGAGCCAGGCGGCATTCATGGTCATCAGCCGTGCCGCTTCCAGCTCCATCCAATTCTCCGCCAGCGGATGCTGGATGCCCTGGTTCTGCCCGATCGGCCGGCCGAACACGCGGCGTTCCTTGGCATAGGCGGTGGCCTTCTCCAGCGCGACCATGCCCACGCCCACGGCTTCGGCGGCGATCAGGATGCGTTCGGGGTTCATGCCGTGCAGGATGTATTCGAAGCCGCGGCCTTCCTCGCCGATGCGGTCCTCGATCGGGATCTCCAGCCCGTCAAAGAACACCTGGTTCGAATCCACCGCCTTGCGGCCCATCTTCTCGATGCGGCGCACTTCCACCTTGGCGCGATCGAGCGTTGTGTAGAAAAGGCTGAGCCCCTCGGTCTTCTTGCGCACGCTCTCCAGCGGCGTGGTGCGTGCGAGCAGAAGGATCTTGTCGGCCACCTGCGCCGTGCTGGTCCAGATCTTCTGGCCGTTCACCACATAGCGGTCGCCACGGCGTTCGGCGCGGGTCTTGAGGCGGGTGGTGTCCAGGCCCGTATCCGGCTCCGTCACGCCGAAGCAGCTTTTTTCCTTCCCGGCGATCAGCGGCGGCAGCATGCGGCTTTTCTGCTCGTGGGTGCCGAACACCACCACGGGGTTGAGACCGAAGATGTTCATGTGAATCGCCGAGGCCCCAGACATGCAGGCGCCCGACTGCGCGATGGCCTGCATCATGATCGCCGCCTCGGTGATGCCCAGGCCACTGCCGCCGTACTCGACAGGGATGCACATGCCGAGGAACCCCTCCGCCGCCAGGGCCTGATGCAGCTCGTGCGGAAAGGCGCCATCGGCGTCGCGGGCGAGCCAGTAGGCGTCGTCGAAGCGTTCGCACAGCTTGGCCACCGCGTCGCGGATGCTCTCCTGTTCCGGGCTCAGCGCGAAATCCATTTGTCACTCGGCGTTTGTGGTGGCACGCATCCTGCCGAGAATCTCGGGAACTCGCCATGGCCCACCCCACCGGACCCATCGTCATCGACCAGGATCGCACCCGGGCGGCGCTCGCCTTCCCGCGGCTGATCGGCGCGTTGCGGGAAGCGTTCGTCGCCGGGGCAGAAGTGCCGCTGCGGCATCGGCATGCGGTGGCCGGCGGCGAGGGCACGCTGCTGCTGATGCCCTCCTGGCAGGGCAAGGCCGCGATGGGCGTGAAGCTGGTAACGGTGTTTCCCGGCAACGGGGCGCTGGGGCTGAACAGCGTGTTCTCCACCTACCTGCTGTGTGACGGCGCGACGGGGCAGCATCTGGCGGTGATCGACGGCAACGAGATCACCGGCCGGCGCACCGCGGCGGCAAGTGCCTTGGCCGGCGACTACCTGGCACGGCGCGATGCCGCCACGCTGCTGATCGTCGGCGCCGGGCACGTGGCGGGCATGATGGCCCAGGCCTGGGCGGCGGTGCGGGACATCAAGCGCGTGATGGTGTGGAACATCCGGGCCGCACGGGCGGAGACGCTGGCGGCATGTTTGCGGACGGAGGGGTTCGACGCGGTGTCGGTGGAAGATCTGGAGGGGGCGGTGCGGATGGCGGACATCGTCTCCTGCGCCACGCTGGCGAACGAGCCGATCGTGAAGGGGGCGTGGCTGCGCCCGGGCACGCATCTCGATCTGATCGGCGGCTACCGGCCAGACATGCGCGAGGCCGATGATGCCGCGGTGAAGCGCTCGCGCGTGTTCATCGACACCGAAGCAGCGCTGGCCGAGGCCGGCGATCTCACCCAGCCGATCGGCGCCGGGGTGATGACGCGCAACGACATCGTGGGCGATCTGGCCGGGCTGTGCCGGGGGAGCGTGGCGGGGCGGAGTGCGGCGGGGGAGATCACGCTGTTCAAGTCGGTGGGCAGCGCGATCGAGGATCTGGCGGCGGCGGCGCTGGTGTGGAGCGACGTCAGCGCGTCCAGGTGAAGAGCTGTTCGCGGACCCGTGTGCCCCAGGAGTCGGCTTCGGCTTCGTGGGTGAGGGTGAAGCCGGCTTGTTCGTAGAGGCGCCGCGCGGCATCCAGGCCGGCGAAGGTGGTGAGGTAGCAGCTGGCGAATTCGTGCCGGCGCAGGTGGTCCATCCCGGCCTGGACGAGTTGGCGGCCGATGCCGCGGCCGCGGGCGGCATCGGTCATGATGAACCAGCGCAGATGGGCTTGGCCGGGTTCAAGGGCGGGGTCGGTGCCGTCGATGGTGAGGGCACCGAGGAAGGTCGCGTTGTCCCAGGCGGAAAGCAGGGCGTCGCGGTCCGCGAGGCGGGCGAGGAATTCGCCCATCTCGCGTGCCACCTTGGCCTCGAAGAAGGCCGGAAAATTCCAGTCGCGGGCGTAGTAGGCACCGTGGGCGCGGATGATCTCGCCCACCAGGCCCGGCTGCCACCCGCGCTGGATCATGCCCGCTTGACGCCCCAGAAGACCGGGGTGACGGTTTTGGCGATGTTGGTCAGCGTGTCCCGGGTGGCTTGCGGGTAGAACCAGTGGCCCATCGGCAGGAAGGGGACGCTTTCGAAGGCGTGCAGCTGGATCTGCTCGCAGATCGCCTTTTCCTCGGCGGGGGAGGCGGCTTCGAACCACTTCTCGCGCAGGGCTTCCATCTTGTCATCGGTGGGCCAGCCGAACCAGCCGCCGACGCCGTTGCCGCGCAGCGGAGGGGCGTTGCCGGGGTTGAGGAAGTTGACGCCGGTCCAGGTGGTGGTGAAGGCGTTCCAGCCGCCCTTGTCCGGCGCCTCGCGGTTGGCGCGGCGGGTGATCAGGGTGCCCCAATCCATGCTGGTATAGACGGAGTTGATGCCGATTGCTTTCAGCATCGCATCGGTCACCTGGGCGATGGCCTGGAGCGACGGCAGGTCGGACGGCGACATCAGGACGACGCGCTCCCCCTTGTAGCCGCTTTCGGCCACGGCCTTCTTGGCGGCGGCGATGTCGCGCTTGCCCATCAGCTTTTCCATGCCGGCGGAGGTGGCATTGGGGGTGCCAGGGGTGAAGAAGCCGGCACCTGCCTTGCCGAGCTCGGATGCCTCGCCGAGGACGGCGTCGATCACGTCCTGCTGGTTGATGGCCATCAGCAGGGCCTGGCGGAGCTTGGGGTTGTTGAAGGGCGGGTAGAGGTGGTTCATGCCGACCACGGCGATGACGCCGAGGGTATCGAACACTTCCACCTTCACGCCAGGTGCCTTGCGGAGCTGGGGGACGAGGTCGAAGATCGGGTTGTCGACCCAATCGACCTCGCCGGTGATGAGGGCGGAGGCCTTGGTGGAGGGGTCGGGCATGACCTTCCATTCAACCTTGTCGAAGTTCGCCACCTTGCCGCCGGCGTAGCTGTCGGTGGCCTCGTTGCGAGGCTGGTATTTGTCGAACTTCGCGTAGCCGGCCGAGGCGCCGGAGACCCATTCGCCGGGCAGGAAGCGGTAGGGGCCGGAGCCGACATACTCGCTGATCGACTTGAAGGCGTCGGTCTCGGCCATGCGGGTGGGCATGATGTAGCTGGAGCCGAGGGCCAGCGCGAAGCGCATGTGGGGGAAGGGCTTGGTGAGGCGGATCTGGATGGTGCGGTCGTCGGGCGCGGTCATTTCCGCGGTCTGGGCGGCCATGCGCTGGCCGAAGCCGTCGCGCTTGGCCCAGCGGGCGATGGAGGTGACGCAGTCTTTCGCCAGGACGCGTTCGCCGTCGTGGAAGAACAGGCCTTCGCGCAGGGTCAGGCGCCAGGTGAGGCCGTCGGCCGAGACGGTGTCGCCGGCGAGCATCTGGAGGCGGGGGACAAGGTTTGCGTCGAGGCCGTAGAGCTTGTCCCAGATCATGTTGGCGTGGATGTTGGTGACCGACGCGGTGGTCCAGACGGGGTCGAGGCTGGTGAGGTTGGCGTGGGGGACGAACTTCAGCAGCTTGGCCGGCTGGGCGATGGCGGGGCGGGCCAGGCCGGCGGCGGCCAGGGCGGCCCCTGATGCAAGTACAGTCCTGCGGCGCATGGCGTGAGTCCCTTCCGGTGAATGATCGCGATCGGTGGGAGCCTAGTGCGTGGATCGGGCGCGGGCCATGGGGAATGCAGGGATTACAGGTTATTAATTTCGATTTCGCAATATTATGGGCGCACGTTTCCCTGGTCAGTCACGGCCAAATTTTTTGAGGAAGTAGCGGGCGGCGGCGCTCTCGTAGGGGCGCAGCTTGAGGATCGGGTCGGTCAGTTTCAACCGGCGCGGCTTTGGGGGCCGGGGCTTGCGGGGTTTCCTGGGGCGCGGGGGGAGCTTGAGCCAGGAGGGCTGGTCGAGGCCGAGGGCGTGACAGAGAGGGCGCAGGAGGCGGGCCGCTTGCGGGGCGGCCTGGACGAAATCCCGGGTGTCGGCCTGTTGCAGGAGGTCGTGGAGGGCGCCGGCGCTGGGGCCGGCTTCGGGGATGCGGCGGGTGATCCAGCCGCGGCCGCGCGGCAGGCGCGGGGGCGCGTCGACCAGGGACATGCCGGCGGTGCCGGGGAATTCGGGGATCTGGGGCGGCGCGGGGCGCTGGGTAGCTTTCGGGCGTGCGGTTTTCGGGCGGGGCTTGGGGAGGGTGCCTTGTTGCCAGCGTTCGTAAAGGCGCCGGACGCGGTTGGCGGTGCGTTCGAGGCGGAACCAGAGAAGGGTCCAGATGGGGCCGGGCAGCAGGGGGAGGTCGCCGTGGGGTGCCATGATCCAGCGCTGCTCCGGGCCGGCCCATATCGGGCGGGCGGGCGTGGATACGACAGGGGCTGCGCGCGTGATGACGCGGCGCAGGCCCTGGATCAGCCCGGTGAGGAGGAGGGGGAGGTGGATCATGGTTAGATATATAACTAACCATCGACGGCGGCGCAAGGGGGTGGTAGGATTTTTTTCTGGGTGGGGTGGTGGGGCGAGGTCGTAAGAGCCCCCCTCCGGCTCCCCCCGCGAAGACGCGAAGGGAGAGAAGTGAGCCAGGAAGCAAGCAAGAAGAAGATTCACCACAGAGACACAGAGGCACGGAGAAGCAAGGCAAGGGAGAAGGAAGCCAGGAAAATGACGGAACTGCTTCGCGTTCTGCCCTAACTCTCGGTGGTGGAGTGCGGTTTTTGAAAGTCTTTTTGCTTCTTTTTCTTCAGAAAAAGAAGGTCCTGCTTTCCTGGTCGGCGGCGGCGCGAGGGGTAGCCCTCGCGCCGTCGGGGTGGGTTAGACGCGCTTGACGCCCCAGAAGATCGGGAGGGCGGCCTTGGGGAAGTCGGTGAGGTTGCTGCGGTAGGCGGTGGGGTAGAACCAGTGCGCCATCGGCAGGAAGGGCACGTTCTCGAAGGCGAGGAGCTGCATCTGCTCGCAGATCTTGGCTTCTGCCGCCTGGTTCGGGGCTTCGAACCATTGTTCGCGCAGGTCTTCCATCTTCGGGTCGTTGGCCCAGCCGAACCAGCCGCCCTTGGTGCCGACGCCGCGCATGGGGAAGTGGTTGCCGGGATTGAGGAAGGTCGTGCCGGTCCAGGTGGTGGTGAAGGCGTTCCAGCCGCCCTTTTCCGGCGGCTCCTGGTTGGCGCGGCGGGTGACGAGCGAGCCCCAGTCCATGGAGAGGTATTCGACATTGAGGCCGACCGACTTGAACATCGCCTCCGTTACCTGGGCGATGGTGGCCAGCGCCGGCAGGTCGGACGGCGACATCAGCATCACCTTCTCGCCCTTGTAGCCGGCATCCTGGATCGCCTTGCGCACGGCGGCGATGTTGCGCGGGCCGAGGATCTTTTCCATCCCGGCGGTGCTGGCGTTGGGGGTGCCGAGGGTGAAGAAGCCGGCGCCGACCTTGCCGAATTCCTTCACCTCGCCCAGCACGGCGTCGATCACGTCCTGCTGATTGATGGCGCCGATCAGGGCGCGGCGGATGGCGGGGTTGTTGAACGGCGGGTGCAGGTGGTTGACCGCCACGATGGCGATCCAGCCCAGCGGGTCGAACACGGAGACGCGCACGTTCTGGTTCTTGCGCAGCTGGGGCACGAGGTCGAACAGCGGCAGATCGAGCCAGTCGACCTCGCCGGTTTGCAGGGCGGCCGCGGCGGTGGCGGCATCGGGCACGATCTTCCATTCGATCTTGTCGAAATGGGCGACCTTGCCGCCGGCCCAGCTGTCCGGCGCTTCCTGGCGCGGGACGTATTTGTCGAACTTCGCATAGCCGGCGGTGGAGCCGGAGACCCATTCGTCGCGCAGGAAGCGGAACGGGCCGGAGCCGACGAATTCGTTGATCTGCTGGAAGGCGTCGGTCTTGGCGATGCGCTCCGGCATGATGAAGCTGGAGCCCTGGGCGATGGCGAAGCGCATCACCGGGTAGGGCTTCTTCAGCCGGATGACGATGGTCTTGTCATCCTGGGCGACCATCTCGTTCATCTGGCTGGCGAGGCGCTGGCCGAAGCCGTCGCGCTTGGACCAGCGCATCAGCGAGGCGACGCAATCGCGGGCGCGGACGGGTTCGCCATCATGGAACACCAGGCCGTCGCGCAGGGTCATCTTCCAGGTGAGGCCGTCGGGCGAAACCTCGTCGCCGGCGAGCATCTGGGGCTTGGAGTCCAGCTTCTCGGTGAGGGCGTAGAGGCGGTCCCACACCAGGTTGCCGTGGTTGAAGGCGACGGCCGTGGTGGTCCAGACCGGATCGGGGCTGGAGAGGTTGGCGTGGGGGATGAATTTCAGCACCTTCGCCGGCTGGGCGATGGCGGGGCGGGAAAGGCCACCCCCGGTGATGGCGGTGCCGGCCATGGCGGCGCCCGTCTTGAGCACTGTCCTGCGACGCATAGAAATCTCCCTGGTCGTGCGTTTTGTATTGCTCGGATATAGCCCCGTTCCGACGGCGGTTGCCAGCGCGTTCAAGCCGCGCGTCGCGGGTTCACGGCGGCGGCACGGGCATGCCATGCTCGGCTTTCCAGACAGGGGAGATCCGGGCATGCGCGTGCTGATTGCGATGATGAGCCACGAGACCAACACTTTCTCGCCGGTGCCGACGAAGATCGACCGGTTCATGCGCAACGGCACGACGCTGCTGAAGGGCGAGGAGGCGGCGAAGTTCTACCGCAACACGGGCACCTGCATGGGCGGCTACCTGGCGGTGGCGGCGGAGAACAATGCCGAGGTGGTCATTCCGGTGTGCGCAGGAGCCCCCCCGTCCGGCCGGGTGGACAGCGAGGCATACGAGACGTTCTGCACGCTGATCACCGACGAAGTGAAGAAGGGCGGCTTCGACGCGATCTGGCTGGACCTTCACGGCGCGATGGCGGCCGAGGGGTTCGAGGATGGCGAGGGCGAGCTGCTGCGGCGCATCCGGGCGATCGACCCGAAAACGCCGATGTGCGTCGCCTATGACATGCACGCCAACATGTTCGACAACATGGTGAGCAATGCCCAGATGGTGTCGGGCTACCACACCTACCCGCATATCGACATGCGCCCGACCGCGGAACGCGCGGCGCGGCAGCTGGTGCGCGCGATGAAGGGCGAGGTGAAGCCGACCGGGGCCTGGGGGGCGGCGCCGATGCTGCCGCACGTGATGGCGCAGGGCACGCATCGCTTCCCGAACAAGGATCTGCAGCAGATGTGCGCGGACTGGGAGGCCAGCGGCCGGGCGCTCTCGGCCAGCCTGTTCGTGGGCTTCCCGCATGCCGACGTGACGATGGCCGGCCTCTCTGCGGTGGTGTTCACCGACAACAACCCCGAGGACGCGCAGCGCATGGTGGATGAGCTGATCAGCTTCGCCTGGAAGGCGCGGCGCGAGTTCATGTTCGAGATCGAGCCGCTGGAGAAGTCGGTTCAGCGCGCCAAGGAGATGGGCGACCCGACCAAGGGGCCGATCATGCTGCTGGACCACTACGACAACTGCGCCAGCGGCGGCACGATGGACACGACGGACACGCTGCGCGAGATCATCCGCCAGGACCTGGACGACGTGGTGTTCTTCGGCATCTACGATCCCATCGCGGTGCAGGAAGCGATCAAGGCCGGGATCGGCGCCGAGGTGACGCTGACCATCGGCGCCAAGCTGCCGATGCCGCTGATGCCGGTGCAGTCCTCGCCGCTCACCGTCACCGGCGTGGTGCAAACCATCTCGGCCGGCACGTTCACGCTGAAGGGCGGGCTGACGCCGGGCTTGCGCGTGTTCATGGGGCCGACAGTGGTGCTGAACACCGGCAAGATCGAGCTGATCCTGCTTTCGCGGCATATCGAGCCGACCGCGCAGGAAATGCTGACCAATCTTGGCATCACGCCTGCCGCCAAGAAGTTCATCGCGATCAAGAGCCGGGTGCATTTCCGCGCCGATATGGGCAAGGCGGCGCGCGAGATCGTGGAATGCGCGGGCGTTGGCGCCTGCACGAGCGATTATTCGCAGCTGAAGTTCCACAATGTGCGGCGGCCGATCTTTCCGCTGAACATGGAGCTGCAGTGGAACCATCCGGCCTGACGCACCGGGACTGAACCGGCTTTCGGATGGGATCGCCCCGTTCTCCGGGTGGAGGGCGGGGCGATATTCGTTTGCGGGGGGTTGGGAAATGGGCGCGGGCAAGATGGCGTTAACCGATCGGGCGCCATCCTTCCTGGCATCAACTGCAGGAGAAGCCTGCCCATGTCTGCCACCCTTGCCCATGAAGGTGTTTCGGTTGCGCCGCCACCGATAGCCCCTTGTTT
>CAMDAM010000157.1 GCA_945888575.1 Asaia bogorensis
TGCGCATTCGTGCCGGCGATGACGGCGGCGGCGGGGAGGCCGCTTGCGATCTCGGCGGCGAAGTTGGGGCCGGTGAGGACGCAGGCGGGGCGGGTGGGGTGGAGGTCGGCCAGGATTTCGAGCGGCAGGCGGTTTGTGCCCTGCTCCACGCCCTTGCAGCAGGCGACGAGGAGGCCCGGGGGGAGATCAGGGGCCAGGGCGCGCAGGGCCTGGGTGGGCATGGCGAGGAGGAGGAGGTCGGCAGGCTCCCAGCGGTGGGAGACGTGCAGGGCCTCCGGCAGGGGGATGCCGGGGAGGTGGGGGTTCTGGCGGGTGCGAGCGATGGCCTCGGCACGGGCGGGGTCGCGGGCCCAGAGGCGGACATTGGCGCCGGCGCGGAGGGCCTGGAGCGCGAGGGCAGTGCCCCAGGCGCCGGCGCCGATGACCTGGATGCTACTCATCGGCGATCCTTGCGATGGCGGTGCCGGCGCCGTCTTCCTGGTCGGAGAGGCGGGCGAGCAGGGCTTCCAGGATGGGTGGGGCGGCCTGTTCGAAGCCGTAGGGCGGGTTGACCACGAGGAGGCCGCTGCCGTTGAGGCGGGTGGGGTCCAGCGGGGCGCGCAGATGGAGTTCGGCGGTGACGATGTCGCGCAGGCCGGCGGCATGGAGGGTGGCGTGCAGGGCGCGCAGCGGGGCGCGGTGCTTGATGGGATACCAGGCGGCGAGGACGGCGCCCTTCATGCGGCGGTTGGCGGTGGCGAGCGCGGTGGCGAGTTGGGTGAATTCGTCCTCCGCCTCATAGGGCGGGTCGATCAGGACGAGGGCGCGCTTTTCGCCGGTGGTGGGGGGGAGGAGGGCGCCGAGGGCTTCCCAGGCGGAGCGGAGGTGGACGGCCACTTGCGGGTCGCGGGCGAAGTGGCGGCGCAGGGTGGCGTGGTCTTCGGGGTGGAGTTCGCAGCAGGCCAGGCGGTCTTGCGGGCGCAGGAGGGCGCGGATGAGGGCGGGGGAGCCGGGGTAGGGGCCGAGCTGGTTCACCAGGGCGACGTAGGCGGCCAGCGGGGCGGGTGGGTTGCGCAGCAGGCGCAGGATGCCGCGCTGGGCTTCGCCGGTGCGGGTGGCCGGGGTGGCGGCGAGGTCGTACTGGCCGATCCCGGCATGGGTATCGAGCACGAAGAGCGGGCCGGGCTTGCGTTGCATCGCGGCGAGCAGCCAGACGAGCAGGGCGTGCTTCAGGCAGTCGCCGTGATTGCCGGCGTGGAAGGCGTGGCGGTAGTTCATGCGGGCCGCATATCTGACGAATCGAGGGGCCAGCGCGGGCGGGGGGCGTGGGCGAGCCCGTCGGTCCAGCCGTGGCGGAGGCGTTCGAGCGCGGCCCAGGCGACCATGACGGCGTTGTCGGTGCACAGGCGCAGGGGCGGGGCGACGAAGCGGAAGCCGGCGCGGGTGGCTTCCGTGGTGAGGGCCTGGCGGAGGGTGGCGTTGGCGGCGACGCCGCCGGCGACGACCAGCGCGGTGGCGGGATGGGTGCGGCGGAAGATCGCCATGGCGTGGCGGGCGCGGTCGGCCATCACGTCCGCCACCGCTTCCTGGAAGCTGGCGGCGAGGTCAGCGGCCTCCTGCACCGGCAAGGCACCCGGGGGGTAGGCGGCGACGGCCTGGGCGACGGCGGTCTTGAGGCCGGAGAAGGAGAAGTCGCAGCCCTCGCGCCCCTTGAGCGGACGGGGGAAGGGGAAGCGGGTGGGGCTGCCTTGCTTGGCCAGTTTCTCCACGGCGGGGCCGCCGGGCCAGCCGAGGCCGAGGAGTTTGCCCACTTTGTCGAAGGCCTCGCCCACCGCGTCGTCGATGGTGGTGCCGAGGCGGCGGTGGCGTCCGGGGCATTCGACGGCGACGCATTGGCAATGGCCGCCGGAGACGAGGAGGAGGAGGTAGGGGAAGTCCAGGCCACCCAGCGCTGGCAGCCGCGGCGAGAGGGCGTGGGCTTCGAGGTGGTTGATGGCGAGGTAGGGCAGGTTGTGGGCCAGCGCCATGCCCTTGGCGAAGCCGCTGCCGACGATGAGGCCGCCGATCAGGCCGGGGCCGGCGCTGGCGGCGATGGCGGCGAGGTCGGCCGGGGTGGTGTTGGCCTTGGCCAGCACCTCGGCAACCAAAGCGGGGAGGTGGGCGAGGTGGGCGCGGGCGGCGATTTCCGGCACCACGCCGCCGAACTGGGTGTGGTCTTGCTGGCTGAGGACGGCTTCGGCCAGCACGGTGCCGTCCGGCGCGAGGACCGCGGCGGCGGTTTCGTCGCAGGAGGTTTCGATGCCGAGGATGGCACCTTGCGGGGCGGCCATGCGGTCCGGTTGCATCCTTTGCCTTCACTTTACGGTTGGCGGGTAATAGGACACCGCGATGCCCGCTGCACCCCCCTCCCCTTCCGGCCATCCCGGCGCAGGCCGCGCCAAGGCGGCGCCGCATGCGCGGCCGTTGCCGTTGCGGGTGGGCACACGTGGCTCGCCGCTGGCGCTGTGGCAGACGCGGTATTTCCTGCAGCGGCTCTCGACATTCTGCCCGGTGCTGCGGGCGATGGATGTGTTCGAGGAACACGCGATCCGCACCACCGGGGATGCGACGCAGGCGGCCGGGACGCGGCTGGCGGATCTTGGCGGCAAGGGGTTGTTCGCCAAGGAGATTCACGAGGCGCTGCTGGATCGGCGGGTGGATTTCGCGGTGCACTCGCTGAAGGATCTGGAGACGGACCTGCCGCCGGGGATCGTGCTGGCCGGCACGCTGGTGCGCGAGGATGCGCGCGAGGCGCTGATCCTGCCGGCGGGCACGGTGGTGGACCCTCGGGACCCGTTGGCGTCGCTGCCGAAGGGGGTGCTGGTTGGCTCCTCCTCCCTGCGACGGCAGGCGCAGCTGCTGCACCTGAGGCCGGACCTGCGATTCGCGACCATTCGCGGCAATGTGGCGACGCGGATCGAGCGGGTACGCAACGGGGATTTTGGTGCGACGCTGCTGGCGCTGGCCGGGATGAAGCGGCTGGGGCTGGATGGCGAGGCGGCGGCGGTGCTGGGGCCGGAATTGCTGCTGCCGGCGGCGTGCCAGGGGATCGTTGGCGTGACGGTGCGGGCCGACGATGTGGAGCTGCGCGCCATGCTGGCCGGGATCGAGGATGCCGATGCGCGGGCGGTGTCGGGCGCCGAACGGGCGTTGCTGGCCGCGCTGGATGGGTCGTGCCGCACGCCGATCGGGGGGTATGCCAGGCTGCTGGAGGATGGGCAGCTGCATCTGATCGGGCTGGTGGCGCGGGCGGATGGCAGCTTCCTGCTGCGCCGGGCGATCACCGGGGCGCGCGGTGATGCGGAGCGGCTGGGCCAGGAGCTGGGTGCCAGCCTGCGGGCCGATACGCCGCGGGATATCCTTGCCTGATCCACGCCCGCGCGGCGTGCTGATCACGCGGCCGGAATCGGGCGCGAACGAGACGGCGGCGCGCGTGGCGGCGCTGGGCTTCACGCCGATCCTGGCGCCGGTGCTGGCCATCGCCGCCCTGCCCGCCCGGTTGCCTGAGCCGGACGGGGTTCAGGCCGTTTTGGTGACCAGCAGCAATGCACTGCCGGCGCTCGGGCCCGGCTTCCATCAGTTGAAACTGTTCGCCGTCGGGGATGCCACGGCGGCGCGGGCGCGGGCGGCGGGGTTCGCCGATGTGACGAGCGCGGGGCGGAACGCGGAGGCGCTGGAGGCCCTTGTGCGGGAGCGTTGCCGGCCTGGTGATGGGGCGCTGCTGTTGCCGACGGCGCGGGGCGAGGGGCTGGCTTTGGCAGGGTCGCTGCGTGCCTTGGGGTTTGCCGTGGTGCGGCGGACGGTTTATGCTGCGGTGCCGCAAAAGACGCTGCCGGTGGCAGCGGAAGAGGCCCTATCGCGCGGCGCGGTGGGGGCGGCGTTGTTCTTTTCGGCGGCCACCGCACGGAGCTTCACGAAGCTGTTGCTTGCCGCCTTGCCGGCCGGATGCCTCAACGCGGTGGATGCCCTTGCTCTTTCCCCGGCGGTTGCCGCACCGCTGGCCCATCTGCCCTGGCGCCGGCTGCGCGTGGCCGACCGGCCGAGCCAGGATGCCTTGCTGACCCTGCTCGCGGATCCCATGGAATGAGTGACCCCGCCTCCCCCAAGCCCACCCCGAACGGCGACGCGCCTGCTGGTGAGCCAGACGTGGCTACGCCCGTGGTGGCCAAGCCCGCGCCCGTGCCGCCGCCGCGGCCAAATGCGGCCGAGCCATCGGCCTCGCGCGGCGCGGGGGCGGTGCTGACGGCGCTGGCGGTGGCCTTGCTGGTGGCCGGGTTGGCCGTGGTGTGGCAGCAGCAGCGGGAAACCGAGGCCACCATGGTGCCGGCGGCCGATGTGGCGGTGCTGCGCGAGCAGCTGCGCACGCTGCAGCAGCGCCTGGTGCAGCTGGAACAGCGGCCGGCGGCTTCGGTGCCGGCATTGGATTTGCGGCCGCTGGAAGGGCGGATTTCGGCGCTGGAGCAGCGCCCCGCGCCCACGGCACAGGCAACGCCCGATCCCGGGCTGGCGGACCGGATGGCGGCGCTGGACCGCCGGTTGGCGCAGGCCGAGCAGGCGGCGACCCAGGCACAGCAGGCCTCGGCGGCCCGGCTGGCGCGGATCGCACGGCTTCAGGCCGCCATGGCGGCGTTGGAGGCAGGGCGGGTGCTGGGCGAGATCCCGGGCGCGCCGCCGGCATTGGCGCGTTTTGCCGCCACCCCGCCGCCCAGCGAGGCCGCCCTGCGACTGGCGTTTCCCGCCGCGGCGCAGCGGGCGCGCGATGCCAGCCGGACTGGCGGGGATGAGGCCGGGATCGGCGAGCGGGTGTGGCAGCGCGTGCGTGCGCTGGTGACGGTGAAGGAAGGCGAGACGGTGCTGCTGGGCAGCCCGGCGGCCACCACGCTGGGGCTGGCCGGCGAGAAGCTGGCGGCGGGTGATCTCGCCGGAAGCGTTGCGGCGCTGGACGGGCTCGATCCCGGGGCGGCGGCAGAGATGGCGGCGTGGCGCGGCCAGGCCGAGTCGTTGCTGTCGGCGCGTGCGGCGCTCTCGAAGATGGCGGCCGAGTGATGCGGCGGGTTGTTCTGTTCCTGACGACCAGTGCCGCGGTTCTGGTGTTGGCCTGGTGGGTGGCGCATCTGCCCGGAACGGTGGCGCTCTCCGGCTTCGGGTATTCGGCGGAAACGACCGCGCCGATCGCGGTGGTGGGCGGGGTGGTGTTGCTGGTGGCGCTGCTGCTGGTGCTGCGGCTGCTGATGGGGCTGCTGGGTGTGCCTGGGGCGCTGCGGTTCTGGCGCCAGGGGCAGGCGCGGCGGCAGGGCGATGTGGCGGTGGGCCGCGCGCTGGTGGCGCTGGCGGCCGGCGAGGCGGCGGGCGCGCGGCGGCAGGCGCGGCGGGCGCGGGACCTGCTGGGCGATACGCCGCAGACGCTGCTGCTGGCCGCCGAATCGGCGCGGCTGGGCGGCAACCCGGCCGAGGCGGAGGCCATCTACCAGTCGTTGGTGGCACGCACGGACAGCGCCTTCCTGGGCCTGCGCGGGCTGTTCCGTCTGGCGGTGGAGCGCGAGGATTGGCACGAGGCGGCCTCGCTGGGGCGGCGGGCGGAGGCGTTGCAGCCCGGGGCGAACTGGCTGCGCGACGCGCGGCTGCGCGTGGCCGACGAGACCGGGCAGTGGGGCCGGGCGCTGGCGCTGGCCGGGCCGGACCTGCCGGAGGAGGTGCTGGCCACCGCCGCTTCGCAGGCCGAGGCCGACCCGCAGGGGGCCGCCAAGCTGGCGCGGCAGGCCTGGAAGGCGAACCCTGCTTTCCCCCCCGCGGTGGTGGCCTATGCGGCATCCTTGAAGCGCGAGGGGCATGAGGCGCGGGCGGAGGAGGCGATTCTGGCGGCGTGGAAGGCAGAGCCGCATCAGGATCTCGCCGCCGCGCTGCTGGAGGATGCGCCGGATTCGCGCGCGCGGCTGCGCCAGGCGGTGAAGCTTTCCAACGCGCGGGCGGAGCATGTGGAGACGCAGTATCTGCTCGGGCGGCTTTCGCTGGAGGCGGGTGAGATCGGCGAGGCGCGCTTCCATGCCGAGCGGGCGCGCGGGCTGGCGGTGCCGACCCGGCGCGTTCTGCTGCTGCTGGCGGATATCACCGTGGCGGAGCGGCGTGATGCCTCCGCCCAGTTGCGTGCGGCGGCCGAGGCGCCGGCGGACCCGGCCTGGACCTGCGGCCAGTGCGGCACGCGGCAGGCCGTGTGGCGGCCGGCCTGCCCGGCGTGCCATGCCACGGGCCGGATGGCCTGGAGCGCGGCGCGCCCGGCGCTTGTGGCGGAGATGATCCAGGCGGAGCGGGTGGAGGCTGGCGCCCTAGTCCAGCAGCCCGCCGGGCCGCGCATCCACCCGGCGATCCCGGGGCCCTGAGGGGGCCGGGGTGAAGCTGCGGGCCGACTGGGCGTCGGCCAGCTGGGGCGCCTGCGCCGGGCGGGCGAAGCCGGGGGAATAAGGGGCCTTGGGGGCCCGCGCTTCCTCGATGCGCACCGTGGGGGTGCGCGGGGTGCAGTTGGCCAGCGAGAGATACGGCTTCGGGTCCACCGGGCGGCCGTTGATGCGGACCTCGAAGTGGATGTGATTGGTGGTGGCGCGGCCGGTGCGGCCGACCTGGCCGATCTGCTGGCCGGCGGCCACGCGGGTGCCGGGGCGCAGGCCGGGGGCGAAGCCGGCGAGGTGGGCGTAGCGGGTGACAACGCCGCTGCCGTGGTCGATATCCACCATCAGGCCATAGGCGAAATAGGTCTTGGCAAACACGACGGTGCCGGCAGCCGCGGCGCGGGCCGGGGAGCCGCGCGGGGCGACGAGATCGAGGCCCGAATGGTGGCTGGTGATGCCGCGCGAGACTTGCTTGAGCTGGCCGGCTGGCATCAGCAGCGAGCCGCAGGCGAGGTCGGCCATGGCGGGTGCCGCGCCGAGTGCGACAGAGGCCATCATGGCCGCGATGGTTGTGCGAAACATTCCCATACAAAGGCCAGTAGCATGCATGGCAGCCTTGTGCAAAGCGCCAATCACAGCCGCGTGTGATTCCTGAACCCGAGTCATGCTGCACCGCTTGGAATTTGTTTTACTATCTGGTGCATGGCGGCAATTGTAGAGATTGGGCGGGGTCGGTCGGCTTGCCTTGCCGCCACAGCTCGAAATGCAGGTGCGTGCCGCGCGTGGTGCCGGTTCGGCCAACGCGGCCGAGTCGCTCGCCCTGCGCCACCTGCTTCTGGCCGCCGGCCAAGGCGGGGGTGACGGTGCCGAGATGGGCATAGCGGGTGCTAGTGCCGTCGGGGTGGGACAGTTCCACCATGAGGCCGTTGGCGCCCTGCCGCCGCAGCACGGTGATGCGGCCGGGGGCCGCGGCACGGACCCAGGCGCCGGCAGGGGCCGGCAGGTCGATGCCGTTGTGGTGCGCGCCGGCGCGCGGGCCGAAGGGCGAGGAGATGCAGGTGGCGCCCACGGGATTGAGCAGGGCAGCCGGCTCCTGCGCCGCCACCGGGGTGGTGGCGAGCGCCAGGGCGGCGAGGACTTGCCTCAGCTGTTGGTGGCCGGCTGGAAGGTGCCGATGGAGTTGCCGCCGTCGCAGGAGACCACGGCGCCGGTGATGTAGCTGGCGGACTGGGAGCAGAGGTACATCACCATCCCCGCGGCATCGCCCGGCTCGCTGTTGCGGCCGAGCGGGATGCGCGCGGTCATGCGCTCCACGTAGTCCGGCGGCAGGTAGGAGAAGTCGCTGCCCGGGGCGAAGCCGGGCTCCACCACGTTCACGCGGATCTTGTGCGGGGCGAGTTCCAGCGCCTGGCCCTTGGAGAGGCGTTCCAGCGCCGTCTTGCTCATGCAGTAGGTGACGCTGCCGGTGGGCATCTGGCGGGCGGCGCCGGAGCCGATGTTGACGATGGCGCCGGCCACGCCCTGCGCCACCATCAGGCGGGACATCGACTGCACCACCAGGAAGGGCGCGCGGACGTTCACGTTCATGATGCGGTCGTATTCCGCCGGCTCCAGGTTGATCAGCACGCCGGTGCGCGGATAGACGCCGGCATTGTTCACGATGATGTCTGGCGCGCCCCATGCGCGTTCCACCAGTGCCGCCAGCTCGCGGATCGACTCGACGGATTCCAGCTCGGTGGCGTGGGTGAGGGTGGTGGCGGGATCGAGGCCCAGCTTCTGCACCACGGCCGGCAGCATGTCGCCGCGCATGTCGGACAGGCAGAGCGTGGCGCCTTCCCGCGCGAAGGCCGCGGCGATCCAGCCGCCATAGATGCCGGCGGCGCCGGTGACGACGACGCGCTTGCCCTTGAATTCGCCCTGGTAGTTCACGCCGCCACTCCTTGCCCGCTGATCACCGCACGTTGGTAGAGCAATCGGCGCGCCCGGGAAATGGTGCGAGACGGCGCTTGTCGTCACCGGGATGTGACCATAGTGTGGCAGCCATGCTGATCTTTCTGGCCCGCCGTGCGCTGCTGGCGATGCTCGTCACCCTGACGGTGCTGACCGTCAGCTTCATGCTGACCCGGCTGACCGGGGACCTCGCCATCGCCATTGCGGGGCCGCAGGCCTCCCAGGCGGATGTGGAGATCATCCGCAAGGCCTATGGGCTGGACCGGCCGTTGCTGGCGCAGTTCATCTCCTGGGTGACGGATGCGGCCACCGGCGACCTCGGGCGCAGCTTTTTCTACCAGGAAGACGTGACCAAGCTGATCAGCGCGCGCCTGCCCGTGACACTCACGCTGGGGCTCACCGGCCTGTCCATCGCCATCCTCACCGCGATCCCGCTGGGCATCATCGCCGCCATGCGCGAAGGCACGCTGTTGGATCGCGGCATCATGACCATCGCGGTGATCGGCCAGGCCATGCCCAGCTTCTGGCTGGGGCTGACGCTGGTGATCATCTTCGGCCTGAAACTGCAGTGGTTCCCGATCTCTGGCGTGGAAACCTGGGATGGCTTCGTGTTGCCGGGCATCGTGCTGGCCTTCTCCGCCATCCCCGCCCTCATGCGCCTCACCCGCAGCGGCATGGTGGATGCGCTGGCCAGCGACTACATCCGCACCGCCCGCGCCAAGGGGCTGTCGCGCGCCGCCATCGTGCTGAAGCACGCGCTGCGCAACGCCGCGATGCCGGTGGTTGCGATCTCTGCCGTGCAGCTCGGCTTCATGCTCTCCGGCTCGATCGTGATCGAGACGGTGTTCTCGCTGCACGGCGTGGGCTACCTGGGCTGGGAGGCGATCGGCAAGAACGACTTCCCGGTGGTGCAGAGCGTGGTGCTGTTCCTCGCCACGGTCTTCGTGGTGCTCACGCTGCTGGCCGACATGCTGAACGCGGCCCTGGACCCGAGGCTTCGCACCCAATGAGATTTCCGTCGATCCGCCTGCTGGCCGCGGGGCTCGGAACCGCGATCGTGGCGATCGTGCTGGTCGCGGGGCTGCTCGCGCCCTGGATCACGCCGTACGATCCGTTCCTGACCAACCTCGATGCGCGGATGATCCCGCCTTCGTTCATGGAGGGCGGGCGGCCGGAGAACTTCCTGGGCACGGACCAGCTGGGGCGGGACTATTTCTCGCGCCTGATCTACGGCGCACGCATCTCCATGTTGATCGGCATCGCCACCGTGATCACCTCTGGCCTGATCGGTATCACGCTGGGCGTGCTGGGCGGGTTCTTTGGCGGGCGGGTGGACGATGCGGTGATGTTCGCCATCACCTGCCGGCTGTCGATCCCGCTGATCCTGGTGGCGCTGGCCGTGGTCGGCCTGGTCGGATCCTCCCTCACCGTGGTGGTGATGACGCTCGGGCTGCTGCTGTGGGACCGCTTCGCCGTGGTGGCGCGCAGCACCACCATGCAGGTGCGCAACCTCGACTACGTCGCCGCCGCCTGGGCCGCCGGATGCTCGCAGGCCCACATCCTGCTGCGCGAAGTGCTGCCCAACATCATC
This sequence comes from Asaia bogorensis, assembly GCA_945888575.1. Lineage (GTDB taxonomy): Bacteria > Pseudomonadota > Alphaproteobacteria > Acetobacterales > Acetobacteraceae > CAMDGX01. The sequence goes on from CAMDAM010000157.1 coordinate 9,943, forward strand.
CATCACCTGGTGATCGTGGCCACGCTGGAAATGGCGCTGGCCATCCTGCTGGAAGCCGCCCTCTCCTTCCTCGGCCTCGGCGTGCCGCCCCCCCTGCCCTCCTGGGGGCTGATGATCGCGGAAGCCAAGGAATACATGTTCTTCTCGCCGTGGGTGATCATGGTGCCGGGGATCTCGCTGTTCGTGCTGGTGCTGGGCATCAACTTCATGGGCGATGGCCTGCGCGACATGCTGGGAGCCCAACGCGATGTCTAGGACAGCGTGGGGTGGCGGAGGGAAGGCAAGGCCAGGGCTCTGCCCTGGACCCGCCAGGGACCTGAGGTCCCTGGACCCACATGAGTCTTTCCGCCATCGGCGGGAGGGGCCGTCTCGGCGCGCGACACAGACCCGGTCGGCCCCTCCCGCCGAAGGCGGAAAAGGTCGCGGGGTCTGGGGCCTAAGGCCCCAGCGGGGTCCAGGGGCAGAGCCCCTGGCCTTGCCTTCCCTTCGCCACCCCACGCTGTCCTAGACATCGCGTGTGGCTCCCAGCATGTCGCGCAGGCCGTCGCCCGGGAAGTTGATGCCCAGCACCAGCACGAACAGCGAGATCCCCGGCACCATGATCACCCAGGGCGAGAAGAACATGTATTCCTTGGCTTCCGCGATCATCAGCCCCCAGGAGGGCAGGGGGGGCGGCAC
>CAMDAM010000158.1 GCA_945888575.1 Asaia bogorensis
TGCACGCCGTAGAGGTTGGTGAAGATCCGGTCCTGATCGCTCAGCATCGGCTACTGCGCCTTCGCGAAAGAGAGGGTGGTCAGCGTGATCGGCCCGCCATCCGGCGCCGAGGTCTGCCGCCCGGACATGGAGCCCGGCTTCGGGATCTCGCCGCGCCGCAGCGCCTCGATCAGCGCCTTTGTCTTCTCGGCGTCCATGTCTTCGTAGAAATCGTCGTTCACCTGCAGGATCGGGGCGTTCACGCAGGCGCCGAGGCATTCCACCTCGGTCATGGAGAACAGGCCATCGGCGCTGACCTCCTTCCAGCCCTTGAGCCCGGTCGCAGTGCGGCAGGCGGCCACCACATCATCGGATCCGCGCAGCCAGCACGGGGTGGTGGTGCACAGCTGCAGGTGGAACTTGCCCACAGGGGCCGTGTTGAACATCAGGTAGAAGGTGCACACCTCGTACACGCGGATCGGCGCGATTTCGAGGATGCGGGCGATCTCGTCCATCGCCTTCACCGGCACCCAGGCACTGTTGGTTTGGCGCCCCATCTGCCGTTGGGCGATCCACAGCAGCGGCAGCACGCCACTGGCCTGTTTCCCGGCCGGGTATTTGGCGATGGTGGTCGCAATCTCGGCCTGGCTCTCCGCGTCGAAGGCGAAGCTCTCGGGCTGTTCGAAGGCGGCGGTCGCTGTTTCGGCCATCTGGATTACCTGTCGATCTCGCCGAACACGATGTCGAGCGACCCGATGATCGCGACCGCGTCGGCCAGCATGTGCCGCTTGGAAAGGAATTCCGTCGCCTGCAGGTGCGCGAATCCGGTCGGGCGGATCTTGCAGCGATACGGGCGGTTGGTGCCGTCGGCCACCAGGTACACGCCGAACTCGCCCTTCGGCGACTCCACGGCGGTGTAGGTGGCGCCCGCGGGCACGTGGAACCCCTCGGTGAACAGCTTGAAGTGGTGGATCAGCGCTTCCATCGAACGCTTCATCTCGGCGCGCGACGGCGGCGTGATCTTGTTGTCCGCTACCTTCACCGGGCCGGGCTTCATCCGGTCCAGGCACTGGCGCACGATCTTGGCGCTCTCGCGCATCTCGGCCACGCGGACCAGATAGCGGTCGTAGCAATCGCCGTTGCGGCCCACCGGCACCATGAAGTCCAGCTGGTCGTACATCTCATAGGGCTGCGACCGGCGCAGATCCCACGGCACGCCACTGGCGCGCAGGCAGGGGCCGGAGAAGCCCCAGGCCAGCGCGTTCTCCGGGCTCATCACGCCGATATCCACGGTGCGTTGCTTCCAGATGCGATTGCCGGTCAGCAGGCCCTCGAGATCGTCGATGAACTTCGGGAAGCCTTCCAGCCACTCGCCGATGCGCTCTTCCAGCCCCGCCGGCAGGTCCTTGGCCACGCCGCCGGTGCGGAAGTAGTTGGCATGCAGCCGCGCGCCCGAGGCTGCCTCGTAGAACTCCATCAGCTTCTCGCGCTCTTCGAAGCCCCAGAGCGCCGGCGTGATGGCGCCGACATCGAGCGCGTAGGTGGTGATGTTCAGCAGGTGGTTCAGGATGCGGGTGATCTCGCTGAACAGCGTGCGGATCCACTTCGCCCGCTCCGGCGCCTCGATGCCCAGCAGCTTCTCGGTGGCCAGGGCGAAGGCGTGCTCCTGGCTCATCGGGCTCACGTAGTCCAGGCGGTCGAAATACGGCATCGCCTGGATGTAGCTCTTGTATTCGATGAGCTTTTCCGTGCCGCGGTGCAGCAGGCCAATATGCGGGTCGGCGCGTTCCACGACCTCGCCGTCCATCTCCAGGATCAGGCGCAGCACGCCATGGGCCGCGGGATGCTGCGGGCCGAAATTGATCGCGTGGCTGTCGATCTCAACCGTGCGCTTGCCGCCCTCGGCGGGTTCCTCGGTGGTCGTGCTGAGGCTCATGGCGCGCCTCCCTGCTTGCGCGGCGGCACCTTCTCGTCACCGGGCAGCGTGGTCATGGCTTCCCAGGGCGAGAGGAAGTCGAAGTTGCGGAAATCCTGCGTCAGCCGCACCGGCTCGTACACCACCTGGCCGCGCTCGGGGTCGTAGCGCACCTCCACGTAGCCGGTCAGCGGGAAGTCCTTGCGCAGCGGATGCCCCTCGAAGCCGTAATCGGTCAGGATGCGGCGCAAATCGGGCTGGCCGGAGAAGACGATGCCATAGAGATCCCAGGCCTCGCGTTCCCACCAGGTCGCCACCGGCCAGATCGTGTGCACGGAAGGCACCGGCGCCGTTTCGTTGGTGGTGACGATCACCCGGATGCGCTGGTTCAGCGAGACGGAGAGCAGGTTGTAGACCACGTCGAAGCGCTCTTCGCGCTGCGGCCAGTCCACGCCGCAGATGTCCATCACCTGCTCGAAGGCGCAGTCCTCGTGGTCGCGCAGCGCGGTCATCAGCGCCGGCACCGAGTCGCGATGGGCGCGCACCACCACTTCGCCGTATTCGATGGCGATCGAGGTCACGCCGGGCAAGCCAGCAACGCTAGCGGCCAAAATTTCCTGCGGATTCGGCGCCGGCGCGGGAGCAACCTCGCCAGCCTGGGGTTCGTCAGCCACGAAGGATGGTTCCCGTGCGGTTGATCTTCTTCTGCAGCTGCATGATCCCGTACACCAGCGCCTCTGCCGTCGGCGGGCAGCCGGGCACGTACACGTCCACCGGCACCACGCGGTCGCAGCCGCGCACCACCGAATAGGAATAGTGGTAGTAGCCGCCGCCATTGGCGCAGCTGCCCATGCTGATCACCCAGCGCGGCTCCGGCATCTGGTCGTAGACCTTGCGCAGGGCGGGGGCCATCTTGTTGGTCAGCGTGCCGGCCACGATCATCACGTCGCTCTGCCGCGGCGAGGCGCGCGGAATCACGCCCATCCGGTCCAGGTCGTAGCGCGGCATGTAGGCGTGGATCATCTCCACCGCGCAGCAGGCCAAGCCGAAGGTCATCGGCCACAGGCTGCCGGTGCGCGCCCAGTTCACGAGCTTGTCGAGGTTGGCCACCACGAAGCCCTTGTCCTCGATCTCACCGGTGATGCCCTTGATCACCGCGTCCTGCCCGGGCCCAGGCGGCAGCACGCCGCCGGCTCCGATCTGCGTGACACTCATGTCGTCACTCCCAATCGAGCGCACCCTTGCGCCACTCGTAGATGAAGCCAACGGTCAGCACGCCCAGGAAGGCCACCATGGACCAGAAGCCGAACACCCCAATGCTCCCGAGCGAGACCGCCCACGGGAACAGGAAGGCCACTTCAAGGTCGAAGATGATGAACAGAATGGCCACCAGGTAGAACCGCACGTCGAAGCGCCGGCGCGCATCGTCGAACGCTTCGAACCCGCATTCATAGGCCGACAGCTTTTCGGCATAGGGCTTCTGCCGTGCGGCCAGCAGGGAGCCACCCACCATGGCCAGGGCGATCACCGCAGCGATGCCCATGAACACCAGGATAGGGAAGTATTCGAACAGCACCGGAGACATCGCACCCTACCCTTTCCCGCCGGCACGCCACCGCGCAGCACCCGGCGGGAAATACCGCGGCGCAGCGCGGCCGGACATTAGCCGCAACCGATGCCCACTGCCATAGGGCACGCAACGCCAATTTCAATATTCGATCGATGGCGGATATGCCTGCCCGCGCCCCTTTTCAGGACGAAAAATTCACCAATGGCAGGGAGGGAATCGCTGGCGCGAGTGACGGGGCTCGAACCCGCGACCTCCGGCGTGACAGGCCGGCGCTCTAACCAACTGAGCTACACCCGCATCCAGCGAGGCCCGGGGTTTAGGGGGTGGCCGCGCGCCCGTCAAGCGACTAGGCCAGCCTTTCCGACAAATCTTTCCTGCCATGCAAACGCGTGCGGGATGAGGCAGGGGGGATGGCCGGGGAATGGGCGGTGACGGGATCGAACCGCCGACCCTCTCGGTGTAAACGAGACGCTCTACCGCTGAGCTAACCGCCCCCAGGCGTCGCAAACTAGGCGCGTGGCGCGCGCTCGGCAACGCCCGATCCGCCTTCTTTCGCATGCCAAAAACGCAACGGCCCGCCCGAGTCGCCCCGGGCGGGCCGTGCCATTCAAACGTGCAGCCGCTAGTGCGGCAGGGAGGCCGCAGCCGCCTCCGGCGGCTTCACCGGCGCTTCCTCCGGCTCCACCCACTCAATCGGCTCCGGCTTGCGCACCAGGGCCTGGGCGATCACCTCGTCCACGTGGGACACGGGGATGATCTTCAGTTCCTTCTTCACGTTGTCCGGGATGTCGGCCAGGTCCTTCTCGTTCTCCTTCGGGATGAACACCGTGGTGATCCCCGCCCGGAGCGCCGCAAGAAGCTTCTCCTTCAGCCCGCCGATCGGCAGCACCCGCCCACGCAGCGTGATCTCGCCCGTCATGGCCACGTCGCGGCGCACCGGAATGCCCGTCATCACCGAGACGATGGAGGTCGCCATGGCGATGCCCGCACTCGGCCCGTCCTTCGGAGTCGCCCCTTCCGGCACGTGCACGTGGATGTCGCGCTTCTCGAAGATGGTCGGCTTGATGCCGAAGGTGATCGAACGGCTGCGCACATAGCTCAGTGCCGCCGAAACGCTCTCCTGCATCACGTCGCCCAGCTTGCCGGTGTGCTTCACGGCACCCTTGCCCGGCAGCAGCACGCTCTCGATGGTCAGGATCTCGCCGCCCACCTCGGTCCAGGCCAGGCCCGTCACCGCGCCGACCATGTCCTCGGGCTCGGCTTCGCCGTAGCGGAACTTGCGCACGCCGGCATACTTCTCGAGGTTCTTGCCGGTGACCGCCACCTTCTTGGTCTTGGTGGTGACGATCTCCTTCACCGCCTTGCGCGCCAGCCCCGCGAGCTCGCGCTCCAGGTTCCGCACGCCGGCCTCGCGGGTGTAGTAGCGGATCAGGTGCCGCAGCGCCTCGTCCGTCACGCTCCACTCGCCGGCCTTCAGGCTGTGCGCCTCGGCCTGCTTCTGCACCAAGTGCTGCTTGGCGATGCCCACCTTCTCATCTTCGGTGTAGCCGGCGATCCGGATGATCTCCATGCGATCCAGCAGCGGCTGCGGCATGCGCAGGCTGTTGGCGGTCGTCACGAACATCACGTCCGACAGGTCGTAATCCACCTCCAGGTAGTGATCGGCGAAAGTGGAGTTCTGCTCGGGGTCCAGCACCTCCAGCAGCGCGCTGGAAGGATCACCGCGCCAATCGGCGCCCAGCTTGTCGATCTCGTCCAGCAGGAACAGCGGGTTGCTGGTCTTGGCCTTCTTCATGCCCTGGATCACCTTGCCGGGCATGGAGCCGATATAGGTGCGGCGGTGGCCACGAACCTCGGCCTCGTCACGCACGCCGCCGAGGGACATGCGCACGAAGTTGCGCCCGGTCGCCTTGGCGATGGACTTGCCGAGCGAGGTCTTGCCCACGCCGGGCGGCCCCACCAGGCACAGGATCGGACCGCGGACCTTCTGGCTGCGCGACTGCACCGCCAGGTATTCCAGGATGCGCTCCTTGACCTTGTCCAGACCGAAATGATCGGCGTTGAGGACCTTCTCGGCCTCGTTCACGTCGTTCTTGACCTTGCTGCGCTTCTTCCAGGGGATCGAGAGGATCCAATCCAGGTAGTTGCGCACCACGGTGGCTTCGGCGCTCATCGGGCTCATGGTACGCAGCTTCTTCAGCTCGCCCAGCGCCTTCTCGCGCGCTTCCTTGGAAAGCTTGGTCTTCTTGATGCGGGCTTCCAGCTCGGCGGTCTCGTCCTTGCCGTCCTCGCCCTCACCCAGCTCCTTCTGGATCGCCTTCAGCTGCTCGTTCAGGTAGTACTCGCGCTGGGTCTTCTCCATCTGCCGCTTCACGCGGTTGCGGATGCGCTTCTCCACCTGGAGCACGCCGATCTCGCTCTCCATGTGGCCGAACACGCGCTCCAGCCGCTCACCCACGCGCGGGGTTTCCAGCAGCTCCTGCTTCTCGGGGATCTTGAGGTTCAGGTGCTGCGCGATGCTGTCGGCCAGCTTGCTCGGGTCGTCGATCTGGTTCAGCGAAACCAGCACCTCCGGCGCGATCTTCTTGTTCAGCTTGATGTACTGCTCGAACTGGCTGACGACCGTGCGGCCCAGCGCATCCAGCTCCTTCGCCTCGCTCTCGCGGTCCGGCATCGGCTCCACGAAGGCCTCGAAATAATGCTCGGTTTCCTTGAACGCGGTGATCTTCGCGCGCTTGCCGCCTTCCACCAGCACCTTCACCGTGCCGTCCGGCAGCTTCAGCAGCTGCAGGATCGTGGAGACGGTGCCGATGCGGTAGATGTCGTCGGCGGAGGGGTCGTCCTGGGCGGCGTTCTTCTGGGCCACCAGCAGGATCTGCTTGTCTTCCTTCATCACCGCTTCCAGGGCGCGGACGGATTTCTCGCGGCCCACGAACAGCGGCACGATCATGTGCGGGAAAACGACGATATCGCGCAGCGGCAGCACCGGGAGCAGCTCGCCGGCGGCCTGGGCGGCCTTCTCCGGGGCCGGGCCGGGCTCGGACTTGTCGGACTGAGACATCAAATGACCTCCAAAGGGACAGTCGGTACGCAGACCGCCCCATCCATGGGCACGGGCCGCATCCCCCAGCGCGACATCCAAGCGATACCGCCGAAGCGGTCGGTCAGAGGCTGAACCGGTAGATGGGCAAAGATATCGTCATGCCCCGCGCATGCCGCAAGAGACCGTGATGCCGACAGTGCTGCCCGGGTTGCCGCACCGTTTGCGCGCCAGTCCTGCCCGTCGAGCGGGCCTTGCCCCCTTGAAGGAGTATCAGGCGCTTGTTTCGGCTTTCTTACCATACAAATACAAGGGGTTAGAGCGGCTTTCGGCCACTTCCCGGTTGATCACCACCTCTTCCACCCCATCCAGGCTGGGCAGGTCGAACATGGTCGACAGCAGGATCTGCTCCATAATGGAGCGCAGGCCGCGCGCACCGGTCTTGCGCTGGATCGCCCGGCGAGAGACGGAGGAGAGCGCATCCTCGGTGAAGCTCAGCTTCACCCCTTCCATCTCGAACAGCCGGCCATACTGCTTCACCAGCGCGTTCTTCGGCTTGGTCAGGATCTCGATCAGCGCCGCCTCATCGAGGTCTTCCAGCGTTGCCACCACCGGCAGGCGCCCGATGAACTCCGGGATCAACCCGAACTTCAGCAGGTCTTCGGGCTCCACATCGCGCAGCACCGCGCCCATACGGCGCTCCTCGGGGGCACGCACCTCGGCGCCATAGCCGATCCCCGCGCCCTTGCCGCGCCCGGAGATGATCTTGTCGAGCCCCGAGAAGGCGCCGCCGCAGATGAACAGGATGTTCGTGGTATCCACCTGCAGGAATTCCTGCTGCGGATGCTTGCGCCCGCCCTGCGGCGGCACGGAGGCCACGGTGCCCTCCATGATCTTCAGCAGCGCCTGCTGCACGCCCTCGCCCGACACGTCGCGCGTGATGGACGGGTTGTCGGACTTGCGGCTGATCTTGTCGACCTCGTCGATATAGACGATGCCACGCTGCGCCCGCTCCACGTTGTAGTCCGCGGCCTGAAGCAGCTTGAGGATGATGTTCTCCACATCCTCGCCCACGTAGCCGGCCTCGGTCAGCGTGGTCGCGTCCGCCATGGTGAACGGCACATCGAGAATGCGGGCCAGCGTCTGCGCCAGCAGCGTCTTGCCGGAGCCGGTGGGGCCCAGCAGCAGGATGTTGGACTTCGCGATCTCAACGTCGTTGTTCTTCGCGCCATGCGCCAGGCGCTTGTAGTGGTTGTGCACCGCCACGCTCAGCACGCGCTTGGCGTGAAGCTGCCCGATCACATAATCGTCAAGGACCTTGCAGATTTCCTTGGGCGTCGGCACCCCGTCGCGGGATTTCACAAGAGTCGTCTTGTGTTCCTCGCGGATGATGTCCATGCACAGTTCAACGCATTCATCGCAGATGAACACGGTCGGGCCCGCGATCAGCTTGCGAACCTCGTGCTGGGACTTTCCGCAGAACGAGCAGTAGAGGGTGTTCTTCGAGTCGCCGGACTTGCTCATACGCCCTCCTGTCCCGCAGCGGCGGGAACGATCGGCCTCAAGTCTAGACCCCGGCCGGAAGCGGGGGCAAGAACCCGCCCGCCGGAACCAAAGGGACCACGTTCAACGCAATGCACACAGTGTGCCGGGGTAACCCCGGCACCGATGCCCGCGATCAGGACCGCGCATCCGGATCAACCGGCGGCGGGCGGTTCTCGACCACTTCGTCCACCAGGCCGAACTCGCGCGCCTCAACGGCGGACATGTAGGTGTCGCGCTCCAGCTTGCGCTCGATCGCTTCGATCGGCTGGCCGGTGTGGCGAACATAGATGCCGTTCAGCAGCGCCCGGGTCTTCAGGATCTCGCGCGCCTGGATCTCGATATCCGTCGCCTGGCCCTGCGCGCCGCCGGAAGGCTGGTGCACCATGATGCGCGAATACGGCAGCGCGAAGCGCTTGCCCTTCGCACCCGCCGTCAGCAGCAGGCTGCCCATGGAGGCGGCCTGGCCGATGCACACGGTGGAAACCGGGCTGCGGATGTATTGCATCGTGTCGTAGATCGCGAGCCCGGCCGAAACCACGCCGCCCGGCGAGTTGATGTAGAACGAGATTTCCTTGGCCGGATTCTCGCTCTCCAGGAACAGCAGCTGGGCGCAGATCAGCGACGCGACGCCGTCGTACACCGGCCCGGTCAGAAAGATGATCCGCTCCTTCAGCAGGCGCGAATAGATGTCGAAGGCCCGCTCGCCACGCGCCGTCTGCTCGACGACCATGGGAACCAAGGCGTTGTTGTAGACGTCTACGGGATCACGATCCCACATGTTCTCGAACCTTCCGATGCTGCCGACCACCCATCAGCGGTGAACGTGCCGGCTGACACAACCACGATAACGGCCGCACGTTAAGTAGGCACGAACGCCCCGCCCCGAAAGGCCAAGGCCGGCGCCGATGCATGTCGGGGCAGGGCGGCGCTGCATGCGCGGCTGCCGCCCTTGCGCGCCCCCTGCCCTGCTGGTCAGGCCGCGGGGGCGGCCTCGGGCTCGCGCATCAGCTCTTCGGCCGTCACGTCCTGGTTGGTCACCTTGGCCAGTTCCAGGATGAAATCGACCACCTTCTCCTCGAAGATCGGCCCACGCAGCGTCTCGGCCACGTTCGGGTTCTTGCGGAACAGGTCCATGATCTGCTGTTCCTGGCCCGGATAGCGGCCGGCCTCGGCGCGCATCGCCCGCATCATCTCGTCCGGCGTCACCTCGATAGACTTGGAACGGCCGATCTCGGCCAGCAGCAGGCCCAGGCGCACGCGGCGATCGGCGATCGCCTTGTATTCGGCCTTCAGCGTGTCCTCGTCCTTCGCCTTGTCTTCCTCGTCCAGCTGGCCGCGCTCGCGGTCCTGCTGCAGGCGCTGCCAGATCGCGTCGAACTCGCCGGTCGCCATCGTCTCGGGAATCGGGAAGCTCGCCTGCGCCGCCAGGGCATCCAGCAGCTGGCGCTTCACGCGCATGCGGCTCACCTGGTCGTATTCGCGCTGGATCTGGCCGCGGATCAGCTCCTTCATCTCGTCCAGCGTCTCGAAGCCGAACTTCTTGGCCATCTCGTCGTCCACCGCCGGCAGCACGGGCTGCTTCAGCTTCTTGGTCGTGATGTCGAAGGTCGCTTCCTTGCCCGCCAGCTCCGCCGCGCCGTATTCGGCCGGGAAGGTCACGGTGATGGTCTTGCTTTCGCCGGCGGTCATGCCCTCCAGCTGCTCGGTGAAGCCGGGGATGAACCCGTCGCCGCCGACCTCGATATCCATGTCGTTGGCGGCACCGCCGGGGAACGGCTCGCCGGCCAGCTTGCCCACGAAATCGCACACCAGCACTTCGCCCTTGGCGGCCGGGCGCGCTTCTTCCACGTCCACCATCTCACGGGCGCGCGTGGCCATCTGGGTCAGCGCCTCGTCCACCTTGTCGTCGCCCGGCGTGGCCTTCAGGCGGGTCAGCTCGATCGTGCCGAACTCGGGCAGCGCGATATCGGGCAGCAGTTCCAGCTCGACCTTGAACTCAAGGTCCTTAGCCTCTTCCAGCGACACCACTTCCACCTTCGGCTGGGTGGCGGCGCGCAGGCCGCGATCGGTCAGCACCTGGCGCGTGGCATCGTTCACGCTCTCTTCCAGCACCTCGGCCATCACCGCGCTGCCGAAGCGGGTCTTCACCACGCCCATAGGCACCTTGCCCGGCCGGAAGCCCGGCAGCTTCACCGTTTTGCTGAGCTCCGTCAGCCGGTTGGCGCGCTTGCCTTCGATATCGGCGGCAGGCACCACGATCGTGAAGCCGCGCTTCAGCCCCTCGGAAAGCGTCTCGGTGACCTGCATTTGTCGGAAATCCTCGTCCATCCGGCCGCGCGAGCGGCGTTCGCAATTCGAAGCCAGGAGTGGCCCCGCGGGAAAAGCGTGGTGCGGGCGAAGGGACTTGAACCCCCACGGCTTGCGCCACCAGAACCTAAATCTGGCGTGTCTACCAGTTTCACCACGCCCGCAGCCCCGCTTGGGCTCACTGCAACCGTGAGCGGGCGCGTTTAGCGCACCCGCGCCCC
>CAMDAM010000159.1 GCA_945888575.1 Asaia bogorensis
GCCAATGCGGCGAAGATGCGGGCGAACACGCCGTTGCGGGTCCAGCGGACGTGGCGGTTGTAAAGCGTCTTGTGCGGACCGTAGATCGCCGGTGCATCACACCACCGCAGGCCGTTGCGCTGGACGTGGATGATCCCGCTCAGCACGCGCCGGTCGTCCACCCGCGCCTTGCCGCGCGAACGTGGCAAATACGGTGCGAGGCTCTCATCCTGCTCATCAGACAGCCAAAATTGCTCACTCATGACGGGTTCCTCCCGCCAAAACCAGAATCAGACCAAGTCGAGCCGGGTCAACCCATTATGGGTCCTGACCCTAGGTCTTTGTTTTGGCGAGCAACTTAAGCCTATCGAATGATTTCATCCGATAGGCTGTTGCTCTTGCGTTTCCCGAGTCAGAATGGCCGCATGCCAAAAGGTGGGGTGACATCGGGCGACGTGGCGCGGCTGGCGCGGGTTTCGCAATCCGCGGTGAGCCGCACCTTCTCGCCGGGCGGCAGTGTTTCGCCGGAGATGCGGGCGCGGGTGCTGGCGGCGGCGCAGCAACTGGGCTACCGGCCGAATGCGTTGGCGCGGGCGATGATCTCCGGGAAGTCGGGGCTGATCGCGCTGCTGGTGGCATATCTGGACAATCATTTCTATCCGCAGGTACTGGAGATGCTGTCTCGGGCGCTGCAGAATCGCGGGTTCCAGGTGCTGCTGTTCATGACCGACCGGGGGCGGCAGGATATGGTGGTGCAGCGAATGCTGCAGTACCAGGTGGAGGGGATTGTGATGGCGTCCGCCACGCTGTCCTCCAGCCTGGCGCGGGAATGCGCCAAGACGGGCACGCCGGTGGTGCTGTTCAACCGCACTGTGCCCGGACTGCCGGCGAGTTCGGTGACATCGGACAATGCCGAGGGCGGGCGGCAGGTGGGGCGGTTGCTGGCGCAGGCGGGGCATCGGCGGATCGCGTTCATTTCGGGGCAGGAAGACTCGTCGACCAGCCGGGACCGGGAAGCCGGGTTCGCGCGCGGGTTGGCGGAGTGTGGGGCGGCGGCGTTTGCGCGCGCGGTGGGCGGCTACACGCGCGAGGGGGCGGCGCAGGCGGTGCATGCGCTGTTCGGGGGGGCGGTGCGGCCGGATGCGGTGTTTGTCGCCAACGACCACATGGCGTTTGCCGCGATGGATTTGTTGCGCGGGCAGTATGGGCTGCGGATTCCGGAGGATGTCTCCGTGGTGGGGTATGACGACGTGCCGGAGGCGGGCTGGGCGGCCTATAACCTGACCACGGTGGCACAGCCGGGGGCGGAAATGGTGGAAGCGACTGTGGCGATGCTGCTGGAGCAGGTGGAGCGGGGCGAGGTGTCGCGCAGTGCGGCGGTACTGCCGAGCCGGCTGGTGCTGCGGGGGTCCGCGCGGCTGCCCGGGTAAGGTTGCGGGCGCGGCGGCTGGGGCCATTTGGCTGACATGGTTCAGGTGGTTTGGTTCAAGCGCGATTTGCGGACGGTGGATCATGCGCCGCTGGCGCTGGCCGCCGGGGCGGGGCCGGTGCTGCCGCTGTATGTGGCGGAGCCCGGCTATTGGGCGCAGCCGGATGCCTCGGCGCGGCAGTGGCAGGCGGTGCGTGGGGCGCTGTTCGAGCTTTCCGGCCGGTTGGCGGCGTTGGGCGCGCCGCTGGTGGTGCGGGTGGGCGAGGTGGTGGCGGTGCTGGCGCGCATCCATGCGGCCGTGGGGATCACGCGGCTTCTGGCGCATGAGGAGACCGGCAATCTCTGGACCTTCGCGCGCGACAAGGCGGTGCGGCGGTTCTGCCGGGAGACGGGCATTCCGTTTGTTGAGGTGCCGCAGTTTGGCGTGGTCCGTGGGCTGCTTAACCGGGATCGCTGGGCGGCCGCGCACCATGGATTCCTGGCGGCGCCTTTTGTCGCGGAGCCGGAACGGTTGATGGCGGTGGCGGGGGCGGTGCCGGGGCGGGTGCCGGAGGTACGTGATCTCGGCTTGGCGCCCGATGGGTGCGCGCGACCGCAGCCGGGCACGCGGGAGGAAGGCTGTGCGCAGCTGGAGAGTTTCCTGGCCGGGCGTGGAGCGGGGTATCGGCGGGCGATGTCCTCGCCGGAGGGTGGGGCGCGGGCGTGTTCGCGGTTGTCGGTGCCGTTGGCGACCGGGGCGGTTTCGGTGCGGGAGGTGTTGCGGCGGCTGCAGGGCGAGGCGGCGGTGCCGAGGGAGGCGGTGGAGAGTTTGGTCTCGCGGCTGCACTGGCATTGCCACTTCATCCAGAAGCTGGAGAGCGAGCCGGCATTGGAGATGCGGTCGGCGCATGCGCTGCATGAGGCGGCGCGGACGCGCACGGCGGCGGGTGATCCCGTGCTGGCGGCCTGGGCGGAGGGGCGGACGGGGTTGCCGTTCCTGGATGCCTGCATGCGCTCGCTGGTGGCGACGGGGTGGTTGAATTTTCGCATGCGGGCGATGGTGGTTTCGGTGGCGTGCCAGCAGCTGGGGCTGGATTGGCACGCGGTGGGCATCCGGCTGGCGCGGTTGTTCACGGACTATGAGCCTGGCATCCATTGGCCGCAGGTGCAGATGCAGGCGGCGCAGACCGGGATCAATACGCCGCGCCTCTACAATCCCGTGAAGCAGGGGCTGGACCATGACCCCGACGGGCGGTTCGTGCGGCGCTGGGTGCCGGAGTTGCGTGGGGTGGCCGGCGCGATGGTGCACACGCCGTGGTTGCTGGAGGGGTATCCCCGGCCGTTGGTGGACCCGGCGGAGGGGCTGCGGGCGGCGCGGGAGCGGCTATCGGCAGTGCGGGCGCAGCCGGGGTATCGGGCGATCTCGGAGCAGGTCTATGCGCGGCATGGCAGCCGGGCGCGGCGGATCGATGACGACGATCCGCCGAAGACGGCGGCGCGGGCGCGCGCGGGAAAGCGGCAGTTGGCGCTTGGGCTTTAGCTGCCGCGGCGGAAGATACTTTGCATGCGGGCGAGGACGTCCACGCCGAGCTGGTGCAGCATGTGCAGGATGTCGATGGGGACCCAGTTCTCGCGGATCAGGCCTTCGTGGTGGGCGTAGAAATCCATCACGCGGCAGGTGATGGCCTTGCCCGTGGGCGGGATGCCCATGAAGTCTCCGCCGCTGTGCTCCGTGGTGATGCTGGGCCAGCCGCCGGTGGCGGAGAACGGGCCGTCGCCGATGCGGACGTAGTGCTGGCCGCCCTTGATGTTGCGGAAGCTGTCGCGCCAGGGGATGCGGTGCCAATCGACGAAGCCGGCGACGCCGCGGGTGCTGCCGATGCCGGAGGGGCCGTACCACATCATGTGCGGGTGCCAGTGTTCCACCTGGTGCGGCTCGAAATAGGTGGCGCGGCCCATTGCTTCGTAGTCTGCCAGGCCCAGCTTGTTCTGCATGTCGCGCATCTGGGCGAGGTTGGCGGCGCCTTCGGCGGGGTCGGTTTCGTGCAGCACGATGCCGTTGCCGGAGATGGGGCCGGGCCACATGCCCTCGGTGCCGAGGCTGGGGGCTACGGGCCAGAAGCCGGCCTGGCGGATGACATCGAGCACGTCGATCAGGACGGAGCTCTTGTCGATCTTGCCCGCGCGCATGCGGTGCATTTCGCCGTAGCGGATCCAGATCGGGCGGCCGGTGGCGGGGATGCCGAGCCAGTTGCGCGTGAAGGTGCCGCAATAATGGCCCATGGCACCGACGAATTCCGCGCCTTCGTAGCTGCCGCCGATGAGGATGGAATCGCGGCGTTCCAGATCGGGGAAGGCGGCGAGCAGGGGGCGCCAGACGGTGGCGGCGATGGCATCCAGCCCGCGCATTTCGTTGAGCGGGTGGGAGCCGCGCCATTCCGCATCCGGGTGGTAGGCGTGTTCCAACCGTTGCATCAGCGTGCCTGGCGTGGCGCGGGCGAGGTCGTAGAGCGCCGCGTGGGCGAAGCGTTTGTTCGCCAGGTTTTGGTCGCCCATGCGCTGTCTCCCGCCTTGTGCAACGGTCCTTGCATACGTAGTCGGCATCTGTCAACGTAACCTCAAGCGGGGAAGGCCGGGCCGATGCCGGGAGCGCCGCAGTGGGGGCTGAAGGCGGATGGTGCAGGTGACGCTGCGCGGCGTGACCAAGCGGTGGGGCTCGTTCGTGGGTGTGCGCGGGGTGGATCTCGCCATTGCCGATCGCGAGTTCATTGTGCTGCTTGGGCCCTCGGGCTGCGGCAAGACCACGACCATGCGCATGATCGCCGGGCTGGAGGACCCCACCGAAGGCGACATCCTGATTGGCGATCGGGTGGTGAACAGGCTGGAGCCCAAGGACCGCGACGTGGCCATGGTGTTCCAGAACTATGGGCTGTACCCGAACCTGACCGTGTACGAGAATATCCGCTTTCCGTTGAAGGTGCGGCGGGTGGATGCGGCGACGCATGATGCGCGGGTGCGCCGTGCGGCAGCGATGGTGGAGCTGGGCGACCTGCTGCACCGGCGCCCGCGCGAGCTTTCCGGCGGGCAGCGTCAGCGCGTGGCACTGGCGCGGGCGATCGTTCGCGAGCCGGCGGTGTTCCTGATGGACGAGCCGCTCTCCAACCTGGATGCCAAGCTGCGGGTTTCCACCCGGGCGCAGATCAAGAACCTGCAGCATGAGTTGCAGGTGACGACGATCTACGTGACGCACGACCAGGTGGAGGCGATGACGCTGGCCGACCGCGTGGTGGTGATGAACAAGGGCGTGATCCAGCAGGTGGGCGCGCCGATCGAGATCTATGACCGGCCGGCCAATACCTTTGTTGCCGGCTTCATCGGGTCGCCGGCGATGAACCTGATTGAAGGCGTGCTGGAAGGCGGCGTGTTCAGCGCGCCTTGCGTGCGCATGGCGGGGATCGCGGGGCCCGAGGGGCGCGTGACCCTGGGCTTCCGCGCCGAGGATGCGCGCATCGTGCCGGCGGCGGAGGCGGAGATTGCGGCGCCCATCTACACCGTGGAATTGCTGGGCGATGCCTCGCTCGCCACGGTGCGTTCCGGCGAGGCGCTGGTGACGGTGAAGGCCGAGAAGACCTTCCGCGGCACCATCGGCGAGACCATCGGCTTTACCGTGCCGCGCCCGGCCGTGCATCTGTTCGATGCCGGCACCGGCGAGCGGCTTTCCTGATCAACCCCATGACACACCCCGAACGCCGGAGACCCAACATGTTCAAGCGCACGCTTCTGGCCACCGCGCTGGCCGCCAGCCTTGCCGCCCTGCCGGGTGCGGCCGAGGCCGCCTGCGCCATCAAGAACACCGTGCCGATCAAGACGCTGTCTGCCAGCTTCGATGCCTGGAAGGCCGTGACCTCCGCCTGGGCGGAATGCGGCAACGTGCAGTCCGAGATGGACATGAACTTCCGCACCAAGCAGCCGACGGCGTTCGCGGCCAATCCTTCCCTGTATCACATCGGCGGTGTGGCCAATAACACCGTGGTGCCGCTGCTGAATGCCGGCACGGTGCGGCCGCTGGACGAATACATCGCCAAGTACGGCCAGATCCTGTCGCCCAACCAGCTGATCAAGGTGGACGGCAAGACCATGGCGGTGGCCATGATGGTGAATGCGCAGAACTTCATGGTGCGCGAGGATGCGCTGAAGGAAGCGGGCATCGCCGTGCCTACCACCTGGGACGAAGTGCTGGACGCGGCGGCGAAGCTGAAGGCATCCGGCAAGTTCGCCACCCCGCTGGGTGCGACGATGAAGCCGGGCTTCGATATCAGCCAGGAATTCCTCAACGTGTTCCTGGGCTTCGGTGGTGTGCCCACCAAGCCGGACAACACGCCGGGTATCAATTCCGAGGCCGGCATGAAGACGCTGGCGCTGATGAAGCGCATGACGGAGTTCTTGGACCCGGAATACCTCACCTCCGACAGCACCTTCGTGGCGCGGCAGTTCCAGCAGGGCAAGATCGCCATGGCGGTGCTGTGGGCCACGCGCGCCGGGGCGGTGAACGACCCGAAGGAAAGCCAGTTCGCCGGCAAGATCCTGCAGGCGGCCGCGCCCGCCGCGGTGAAGGGCGGCAAGCCCGCCACCACGCTGTGGTGGGACGGGTTCGTGATCGCCAAGAACCTGCCGGATGCCGAGGCCGAGCTGGCCTTCCGTATCGCCATGGAGGGGATCGACGAGGAGATGGTGAAGGGCGCCAACAACGCTGCGGTGTGGCTGGTGAAGGGCTACCAGCCCGGCCCGGCCGCCAAGGGCGCCATCGAATCCGCCATGGGCGGCGCGCCGGCCTATCCCTCCACCTCCGCGATGGGCCTGGTCTCGGCCGTGCTGGCCGAGAACGTGGCCGACTTCATGAGCGGCAAGAAGACCGCCGAGCAGACGCTGCAGGCGATCGAGGCGGCCTACCTGACGCGCGCCAAGGAGCAGGGCCTGGTGAAGTAGCCAGCGGAGAACGCCGGCGCTGCTCCCTTCTGGGGTGTAGCGCCGGCCTTTCGAGGCGGATCGCGACATGAGGCTGCGCACGCTGCTGTTCTTCACCGCCCCTTCCGCGGTGCTGATGCTCGTGTTCATCTTCGGGCCGTTGATTTCGGTGGCGATCCAGAGCCTGCATACCACCACGGTGGTGCGGGAGATGGTGAAGGTGGAGACCTGCTCGCCGGGGTTCCTGGCGCAGATCTGCACCACCACCGAACGCTCCCAGGTGAAGATGGGGCCGGACGGCAAGCCGCTGACGGAAACCCGCTTCACTGGGTTGGATGCCTACCGTGCCGTGCTGGAGCTGGAGAAGGTGGCCGCTGCCTTCTCCGCCGCCGGGCAGGGCATGGTGGATGTGCTGCGGCTGGATTTCTGGCGCGCGCTGCGGTTCACGCTGACCTTTACCTTTATCACCCTGCCGCTGGTGGTGGGCTTCGGCCTGGTGATTGCGCTGGCGGTGAACAACGCGATGCGCGCGATCCGCGGGCCGCTGGTGTTTGTTTCCCTGTTACCCTTCGTGATCACGCCGGTGATCGGTGCGCTGGCGATACGCTGGCTGTTCGTGGGCGACGGGATCGTGACGGCGGCGCTGCGGGCGTGGGTTGATCCTTCGATCTCCTTCTTCGCGCAGGGCTGGACGATTGAGCTGCTGATGCTGGTGTATCGCGTGTGGCACAACGCGCCCTTCGCCTTCATCATCTTCTATGCCGGGCTGCAGACGGTGGACCAGGACACGCTGGAATCCGCGGTGATCGACGGGGCCTCGCGCTGGGAGCGGCTGCGCTATGTGGTGGTGCCGCACCTGGCGCCGCTGATCGTGTTCGTTTCGCTGATCCACCTGATGGACGCGTATCGCGTGTTCGAGGAGGTGGTGGGCTTCGGCAGCGAGGCGCACGTGATTTCGCTGCAGTGGCTGACCTTCAATTATCTGATGCCGGATTTCACGGGGAACCGGTACATCGCCCGCGCCTCCGCCTCTTCCATGCTGACACTGGTGGGGATTGTGCTGCTGCTGATCCCGCTGCTGCGCCGGGTGTGGCGCGACAACCGGCCGCGGAGCTAGGCGATGGAGCGGGACAACACGCCAGAGGCGCTGCGGCCCGGCACTATGCAGCGGGTGGGCGTGGCGGTGTTCCTGACCGTGTGGTGCTTCATCGCGGCGTTCCCGCTGTTGTGGATTGCGGTGATGTCGTTCCGCGCGCCGCAGGATGCGCTGGCGGCGGACCCGCTGCGGGTGCTGCTGGGGCCGACCACGCTGGCGGCCTCCGGCGGGCGTTCGGTGATCGATATCGTACTGGGGATCGGCTTCCTGTGGCTGGCCTGGCGGGCGGCCACGCGCTTTGTGCCGGGGCTGGCGGTGCACATGGAGCGGGTGCACGTGGTGCCGCGCTGGCTGGCGCTGGGACTGGGATACGTGCTGGCGCTGGGGGCTGGGGGGCTGTTCGTGCTGCCCGTGTTGGCCCGCGCGCTGGATGCGCTGCTGGCGCCGGTGCCGGGATTGGGGCTGCTGGCGGAGCCGGTGATCGGCATGACGCTGGACCATTATCGCGCGGTATGGGTGCGGCAGGAATTCTACCGCAACTTCCTCAACTCCATGATGGTCACGCTGGGCGTGGTGGTGATCTCTCTCACCGTGGGCACGCTGGCGGGCTATGCGCTGGCGCGCTCGCAAAGCCGGCTGGCGTTCTGGCTGCTGGTGGCCGCCCTGGTGTTCCGCGCGCTGCCGCATTCCGTGCTGGCCACGGGCTATGTGCCGTTCTTCCTCAACAGCCGCGAGATCCTGGCGCCGTTGTGGGAGTGGCCGTTGACGGGGTGGTTCTTCCACCTGTTCTCCAGCCGTCCGCCGTTGCTGTATGGCCAGCCGCTGGCGACGATCATCGTGCTGGTCTCGATCAACCAGCCCTTCACCATCTGGATGCTGCGCAGCTTCTTCCAGAACATCCCGGCGGAGTTGGATGAGGCGGCGCGGGTGGATGGGTGTTCGCACCTGGAAGCGTTCTGGCGTGCGATCATGCCGGTGATGTGGCCGGGCGTGATCACCACCGGGCTGTTCAGCTTTCTGCTGGCCTACAACGATTATCTCGTCACGGCGCTGCTGCTGGATGCGCAGTCCATGACCATGGTGCCGGCGATCACGCAGTTTCTGAACCGCGATGTGCGGCTTTCGGACCAGATCGAGGCGATTGCCGCCGCCGTTTCCATCACCGCGCCGCTGTTCGTTCTGGTGCTGGCCTTCCAGCGCCAGATCGTGGCGGGGCTGACCCAAGGAGCCGTGAAGGGATGAGCAACCCGATGCAGGGCTTCGACCCCAAGTGGACGAGCCCCGAGCACTACATCATTGGCATCACCAGGGAGATCTGGGAGGATCGCAACATCGCGACCCTCCATAACTATTACGCAGCCGATATGCCCGTGCGCACGCCGGGTGGGCTGACGCTGGGCAACCAGGGCGTGATCGCGGCGACGATGGCGACGCTCTCGGAATTCCCGGACCGCACGCTGCTGGGCGAGGACGTGATCTGGAGTGAGGACGCGGATGGGGGCTTCCTCTCCTCGCATCGCATCGTCACCACTGCCACCCATGCACGGGAGGGGGTGTTCGGGCCGGCGACCGGCAAGCGGCTGACCTATCGCGTGGTGGCGGATTGTGCTGCGCGGGCCAACGTGATTCACGACGAGTGGCTGATCCGCGACCAGGCCGCGATCGTGCGGCAGATGGGGTGGGAGCCGAAGGGCTTTGCCGCCGACCAGATTGCGCGCGAGGGCGGGCCGTCGCGGTGTGGGCGCCCGTTCACGCCGGCGATCGACGTGCAGGGCGGATATCGCGGCACCGGCAATGACCATCCGGTGGGGCAGCGCTACGCGGCGATCCTGACCGGCATCATGGGGGCCGACATGGCCGCGATCCCGCGCGAGTACGACCGCGCGGTGCAGCTGGAGCTGCCGGGCGGCGTGACTGCGCACAGCCATGGTGCGGCCGATCATTTTTGGATGGGGCTGCGCGCCGCGTTTCCCTCGGCGAAGTTTGAGATCCACCACCGCATCGGGCGCGAGGATGCGATGCTGCCGCCGCGCGCGGCGATCCGCTGGTCGCTGACCGGCAAGCACGATGGCTGGGGCAGCTTCGGGCCGCCGACCGGGGCGGAGGTCCATGTGATGGGCATCTGCCACGCGGAGTTCGGGCCCTGGGGCATCCGCCGCGAGTTTGTGCTGATCGACGAAACCGCTGTCTGGAAACAGATCCTTCTCAAGACCGGCTAGGGAAACCCGCCATGTCCGCCTACGCATCCCGCCTGATCCGATATGCCGATCTGCGCCCCTGCCGGAATGCCTTCATCGACACGCGCTCGCCGGGCTCGGAGCAGAAGGAGAACTTCACCCTGGTCGGCCCGGGCGTTTCGGAGAACCCGGACCAGCACGTGCATATTCCGGAGCCGCACGGCTTCAACATCGGCGGGGCGCGGCAGCCGGGGAAGTGCCTCAACTCCCAGCACAGCCACGAGACGGCCGAGGTGTTCATCGTCCATTCCGGCAAGTGGCGCTTCACGCTGGGGCCGAATGCCGATGAGGGTTACGTGGATATCGGCAAGGGCGACGTGATCGACCTGCCGATCCACATGTTCCGCGGTTTCGAGAATCTCGGCAGCCGCAGCAGCGCGGATTTCCTGTTCGCGGTGCTGGGTGGCGACGATCCCGGCAAAGTCACCTGGTCGCCCAAGGTGTTCGAGATGGCCAAGCATTACGGCCTCGTATTGCTCGAGGGCGGCAAGCTGGTGGATACCGTGAAGGGGGAGGCGATCCCGGCCGGCGCGGTGAAGCAGAAGCCGCCGACGGCCGCACAGATCCGCAAGTTGGCCTCGCCGACCGCCGAGCAGATGGCGCAGTGCGTGCACCGGCTGCGCGACCTCAAGGGCAATCCGAACTCGCCGCTGGCAGCACCTGGCGTGGAGGAATGCCCGATCATCGTGCCTCGGGCGACGCAAGACGGTTTCGCACCCGGCCCGATTTCCGGCTGGTGGCCGCATGGCTTCAACCTGCGCGCGCTGAAGCTGCAGTCCGGCGCTGCGATTCCCGCGCATGTGCGCCA
>CAMDAM010000160.1 GCA_945888575.1 Asaia bogorensis
CCACCCCCCACACCACCCCCATGGAATGGGAAGCCCCCGCGATCATCCTCGATGCCCGCCCCTACGGGGAGGCAGACGCCATCGCCACGGTCATGACCGAGATCCACGGCGCCCATCGCGGCCTCGCCCGCGGCGCCCAGTCCCGCACCCGCGCCGCCCTCTGGCAGCCCGGCAACCTCATCCAGGTCCGCTGGATCGGCCGCCTGTCCGATCAGCTCGGCTCCTTCTCCGCCGAACTCATCCACCCCGCCGCCGCCCTGGTGCTGGATGATGCCCTCGCCCTCACCATGCTCACCGCCAGCTGCGCCGTCGCCGAAGGCGGCCTGCCGGAACGCCACCCCTACCCCACAGCCTTCGATGGCCTGCTCCACCTCCTCGCCCGCCTCCCCCAGCCCGAACGCCAGATGGCCGAACTCATCCGCTGGGAACTCGCCCTCCTGCGCGACCTCGGCTACGGCCTCGATCTCACCTCCTGCGCCATCTCCGGCGAATCCGGGCTGGGCAATTCAGGAAAATTGGCCTACGTATCCCCCCGCACCGGCCGCGCCGTCAGCGAGGAAGCGGCAGGCACCTGGAAGGACCGTCTCCTCCCCCTCCCCCCCTTCCTCACCGAAGGCGGAGAAGGATCGCCCCCCGAATGGGCGGATGGCCTCCGCCTCACCGCCCACTTCCTCGCCCGCGACGTGTTCGGCCTGCAACACAAGCCATTGCCCCAAGCGAGGGTCGCGCTCTACGACCGCGTCACTGCACTTGTTTGATCACGTGATTCACGGCGCCGGCGTTCCGCCTCTGCCGATCACGCTCTGAAGGAACCGCCCCCCGATGCCCGATGATCTGATCGGCAACGTGCAAGACACCAAGCTGCGCGAAGCGCTCTCCCAGCGCTACCTCGCCTATGCCATGTCCACCATCACCAGCCGCTCGCTACCGGACCTGCGCGATGGCCTCAAGCCCGTGCACCGCCGCCTCGTCTACGCCATGCACCAGCTCCGGCTCGACCCGACGGCCGGCTTCAAGAAATGCGCCCGCATCGTCGGCGACGTCATGGGCAAGTACCATCCCCACGGCGACGCCTCGATCTACGACGCCATGGTCCGCCTCGCCCAGGATTTCGCCGCCCGCTTCCCCCTGGTCGAAGGCCAAGGCAATTTCGGCAATATCGACGGCGATAACCCCGCGGCGATGCGCTACACCGAAGCCCGCCTCACCGAAGTCGCCAAGGCCCTCCTCGCCGGCATCGACGAGGACGCGGTCGATTTCCGGCCGACCTACGATGGCGAGGAAGCCGAGCCCGTCGTCCTGCCCGGCAGCTTCCCCAACCTGCTCGCCAATGGCGCGGCCGGCATCGCCGTCGGCATGGCCACCTCCATCCCGCCCCACAACGCCGGCGAGGTCTGTGCCGCCGCCATCCACCTCATCCGCAATCCGGATGCCACCACGGCAGACCTGCTGGCCTTCATGCCCGGCCCCGATTTCCCCACCGGCGGCCTGCTGGTGGAAGAACCCGCCAGCATGCTCCAGGCCTACGAAACCGGCCGCGGCGGCTTCCGCCTGCGTGCGAAGTGGGAGGTGGAAAAGGGCCGCATGGGCACCTGGTCCATCGTCATCACCGAGATCCCCTACCAGGTCCAGAAATCCCGCCTGATCGAGCAGATCGCCCAGCTCATGGAGGAAAAGAAACTCCCCCTCCTCGGCGATGTCAGGGACGAATCCACCGAACTCGTTCGCCTGGTGCTGGAACCCAAGGCCCGCGGCGTGGAGCCGGAAGCGCTCATGGCCACCATGTTCCGCGCCACCGCGCTGGAATTCCGCTTCCCGCTCAACATGAACGTGCTCACCGCCGAACGCACCCCCCAGGTCCTCGGCCTCAAGCCCCTGCTCACCCAATGGCTCGCCCACCGCCAGGAAGTCCTGGTCCGCCGCAGCAACCACCGCCTCGCCGCCATCGAACGCCGCCTGGAAATCCTCGAAGGCTTCCTCGCCGTCTACCTCAACCTCGATGAGGTCATCCGCATCATCCGCACGGAGGACGAACCCAAAGCCGTCCTCATCCGCACCTTCACCCTCACGGATACCCAGGCCGAAGCCATCCTCAACATGCGCCTGCGCAGCCTGCGCCGCCTGGAGGAGATGGAGATCCGCAAGGAGCACAAGACCCTCACCAAGGAACTGAAGGAGGTGCAAACCCTCCTCGGCAGCGAAGGCAAGCGCTGGGACCGCATCGTGGGCGAGCTGGAAACCATCAAGGGCAAGTTCGGCGAAGGCCCGCTCGGCAACCGCCGCACCGAACTCGCCGGCCCCCAGAAGGAAATCATCGTCGACCCCGACGCCTACATGGAACGCGAGCCGATCACGGTGATCCTGTCCGACAAGGGCTGGGTCCGCGCCGTGAAGGGTGCGGTCGCCAACCCCGACGACCTGAAGTTCAAGGAAGGCGACCGCCTCAAGCTGATCGTCCCCTGCGAGACCACCGATCGCCTCTGCCTTTTCGCCACCAACGGCCGCGCCTACACGCTCAAGGCCGGCGACCTCCCCCGCGGCCGTGGCGACGGTCAGCCGATCCGCCTCGTGGTCGATCTCACCAACGAGGATGACGTCACCGCCCTGTTCATCTGGCGCGACGGCATCAAGCACCTCGTCGCCTCCGATACCGGCCGCGGCTTCGTGGTGAAGGCCGAAGACCTGTTGGCGGAAAAGCGCACCGGCAAGCAGGTGCTCAACCTCAAGCCCGGCGAGGAAGCCGCCCTTATCGCCCCGGTGAATGGCGACCACGTCGCCATCATCGGCAGCAACCGCAAGCTGCTCGTCTTCCCGCTGGAACAGGTGCCGGAGTTGGCCCGTGGCGGCGGCGTGATGCTACAGAAATACAAAGACGCCACCCTGGCCGACCTCAAGACCTTCGCCATGGCCGACGGCCTCACCTGGCGCCTCGGCGACAAGACCCGCACCGAGGAAAAACTGACCGACTGGCTCGGCGAACGCGGCCAGGTCGGCCGCCTCCCGCCGAACGGCTTCCCGAAATCCGGCAAGTTCGGCTGAACGCATGCGCCCGGTGTGTAACCGCCGCCGCCACCACTTTTGAGTGAATCAGCGCGCGCGCGATTGCAACCACTGGCAAGTGGCCCCCGCCGGTTGCGAATGTTAATGGAGCATGAAGGATTGTTTTAGAGCGCCGCAATCGTATTTCGATTCTGTTTCAGGCAAGGCGCCCACGAGGAACCGCTCATGCGAACGACAATGCAGGCACTTGCCGCCGCTTCTGTCCTCGGCCTGTCGGCATGGGCAGCCCCAGCCCAGTCCGCCTCGATCCTACTTGGCGCCACCAACGGCGGCATCGCCGTTGTGTACAATTGCTCGGCCCAGGGATCGGTCTGCGAGAACCCCGCCAACGTGTCGTACTATCGCAGCGTCAACAGCGCGGCCAACGCGAACGGCGCTTATTTCGAGTTCAGCAGTGCCCCGGTGGTGGAACTCGGCGGGGCGAGCTTCCGCCAAGTCCTCTCCGGCCAAGCCCCCGGCGCAAGCCAGTTCGGGCTGGACGTGGTCGTTCCCGGAATGGGTGCTGGTAGCGGCACGCCGTCCATTGCGCTCTCTCCGCTTTTCGCGGCTGACAATGTCGGCGGTGCCAACCCTCCCACCATCGGCGGGGTGATTGACTGGGCGATCAACGACTACAAGTTTGGCCCTGGCGGCGCGACCAACCCCGCCAACACGACCTTCAACAGCCTGCTGCGCGGTGGCAATGGTGATGGCAGCAGCGTGGAGCTGAGCTTCAGCAACCTGGTTCAGAACGGCTCGGTGTTCACGATCGACATTGCTGGCAGCCTGACGGGCGACAACCTCATCCACTGGTTCAATCCGGCCACTGCCGACACGGATCTTTCGGGCGTAGGCGCCACAGGCCGGCTGCTGTTCTCTGGCACGCTGAGCTACGACACCGCCACCGACACCACGCCGGGTGTGGACTACTACATGGGCAGCATCAACGTGTTCTTGGAAGTGCCGGAGCCGGCCTCCATACTGGTGCTCGGCATGGCGCTGGCCGGGTTGGGCGTTGCGCAGCGTCGGCGTGGCTGATCGCGGCGGCTCCCCCCGGGGCCGCTCATAATCCCAGCAGCGCACTCCGGGCGTTCGCAGGTATCCGCCGCACGGCCTCCATGCGCGCCAGAAACTCGGCGTGGGTGAACGGCTTGCGCAGCAGGTTCAGTTCGCTCTCATCCGCGCCCTGCGCCGCCAGCGTGGCGGAGGGGTAGCCGGAGATCAGCAACACCGGCAGCTCCGGCCGCAATCGGGCCGCCGCCCGGACCAGCGCCACCCCGCTCACCGCACCGGGCATCACCACGTCGGACACCAGGATGTCGAGCGGCACGTCCTGTTCCAGCACCTCGCACGCCGCCGCCCCGTCGGCCGCCTGGGTCACCTCCCAGCCGCTGGCGGCCAGGCTCTCCTTCAGCACCTCGCGCACATCGGCATCGTCCTCCACCAGCAGCACCCTCCCGGCAAAGGCGGGCTCCTGATCCACCGGCGGGGCC
Source organism: Asaia bogorensis (assembly GCA_945888575.1). GTDB lineage: Bacteria > Pseudomonadota > Alphaproteobacteria > Acetobacterales > Acetobacteraceae > CAMDGX01. The sequence goes on from CAMDAM010000160.1 coordinate 4,533, forward strand.
GCCTCGGCGGCCGGCGTCGGCGCCGCGGGCAGCAGCAGGCTCACCGCCACCCCGCCCCCTTCCGGCTGCTCGATGCTGGCGCTGCCGCCCGATTGGTGGGCGAAGCCGTACACCTGCGACAGGCCCAGCCCGCTGCCCTGCCCCACCTCGCGCGTGGTGAAGAACGGCTCGAAGGCGCGGGCCGCCACCTCCGGCGTCATGCCGGGCCCGGTGTCGCTCACCCGCACGCAAGCGAAGGGGTCGGAAGGCGCGGCCTCGTCCGTGGCCACCAGGCTGGTGGCGATGGTCAGCCGTCGGCCCGGCGGGCTCGCGTCGCGGGCATTGATCACCAGGTGCAGCAGCGCGGCCTGGAACTGCGCGGAGTCGGCCAACGCCACCAGCTGGCCAGGGGCCAGATCCAGCCCCAGCTCCATCCGCCCATGCAGCGTGCGGCGCAGCATCGGCGCGGCCTCGCGCACCAGTTCATTGAGGTCCACTTCCTCCGGCCGCAACCGCTGCTCGCCCGCGAAGGACAGCAGGCTGGCCGTCAGCCGCGCCCCGCGCTCGGTGGCGCGCTCTGCCGCGGTGACCAGGCGCCGGATGTCGGCGTTGCCCTCGGCCCGCCGGGCGATCAGCTGCAGGTTGCCGCCGATCACCGCCAGCACGTTGTTGAAGTCATGCGCGATGCCGCCGGTCAGCTGCCCAACCGCCTCCATGCGCTGTGCCTGGCGCAGCGTCTCGCCGGTGGCGCGATGGTCCTCGATCTCTGCCCGCAGCGCCGCGTTGGCGGCATCCAGCTCGTGTGTCCGTCGGGCCAGCTCGATCTGCAGGCGGAAGGTGTCGCCGAAATGCCGGGCCGATCGGCGGGCCGCCAGCGCCATCATCGCGGCGAACAGAACCACCACCCCGGCCATCAGCAGGTGCCGTCCGTCGCCCCGTGCGGCCATGCCGATGGCCAGCGACCCGCAGGCCGGCAGCACAAAGGCCAGGGCCACCGGCACGTGCATGCCGTGCACCGTTGCCGCCCCGGCGCACATCGCGGCGAGCAGCAGCACCATCGCCGCCGGGCCGATCCAGCCGGCCGCATCCGCCGCCATGCCTGGCAGCAGCACGGCGCCGAGACCCCAGGCAAGCCCGGAGGCAAAGGCGCCGGCCAGTGCCAGTCCCTGCCACAGCCCGGGATGGCCCATCCCGGCCTGGCGAAAGCGCAGCCACAGCCCGGCCCGCAGCGCCGTGAGCCCGGCGATCAGCGCCAGCCACGCCCAGACCATCGGCCCCGCGCCACTTGCGGCAAGTACGAACGCCGCCGTGGCGGAACTGACCATCGTGATGGCGAGCGTGACCGGCAGCCGCTCGAACACTGCCCTCAGTCGCGCCGCCCGGATCTGCACATCGATACCCACGGCGCTCCCCCCGGATGTATCGTCCTGGGATACGGCCCCGGCCGCGGCCGGAGCCGCCGGCGCACAGGGTCGCCTCACGGAAGAGCTAGCACGGCGCTGTGAGGTCCGGCAGCCACCATCCGCATCGGAGACGATTGGATACGTCCGTAGGAGGGCCGGTTCAGCCCTGGTGGGCGATGGCGGCGGCGATGGCGGAAGACAGACGGCTGCCGGTGGGTTCGTCCGACGCGCCGAACACCCCGGCCACGCGGCCGTCGCGGCCCACCAGCACCTTGTTGAAGTTCCAGCCCGGCTCCCAGCCGCGCGCGCCCTTCACCCAGCGGTAGAAGGGATGGGCCTGCGGGCCGCGCACCTTCAGGATCGCCGTCATCGGGAAGTCGATGCCGAAATTCGCCTCGCAGAAACGCTTCACCTCGGCCTCCGTCCCAGCCTCCTGGTTGAAGTCCTGGGAGGGGATGCCGACCACCACCAGCCCATCCCCGGCGCGGTCGGTGTGCAGCTTCTGCAAGGCGTCGTATTGGCGGGTGTAGCCGCAGAAGCTGGCGGTGTTCACCACCAGCAACACGCGCCCCTTGTGGGCGGCGAAATCGAGCGTGCCGCCCTCGATATCCGGGAAGGTGAAGCCCCAGGCCAGCTGTTCCATCATCCCTGCCTCCGTGCCCGATGCCGCCGCCGCCAGAAACGCCGCCAGCAGGGCGCGCCGAGATGCCTCAGCCATAGCGTTCTTCCTGCCAGGGATCGGCGTTGTTGTGGTAGCCGTTGCGTTCCCAGAAGCCGGGCTTGTCCCGCTCGGTGATCTCGATGCGGCGGATCCACTTGGCGGATTTCCACAGGTACAGCCGCGGGACCAGGGCGCGCACGGGGCCGCCATGCTCGCGGGTGATGGGCGCGCCTTCCCAGCGGTGCACCAGGAACACGTCCGGCTGGTCGAACTGGTCTAGCCGCAGATTGGTCGCGTAGCCGTCATAGGCGTGCAGCACGACATGGGCCGCACTCTCGCGCGGCTGCACCATCTCCAGCAGCGTGCGGGCGGCCACGCCGCGCCAGGCGTTGTCGTAGCGCGACCATTGGGTGACGCAGTGCATGTCCGACACGCTGTCCTGCTGCGGCAGGGCCATGAATTCCGCGAGCGTGAGGCTCAACGGGTGGCGCACGGCGCCATCGACATCCAGGCGAAAGCGCGCCTCGGTCACGTCCGGCTGGGCGCCGAGGTCGAGCACCGGCCAATCCTGCGTGAGGCGCTGTCCGGGCGGCAGGCGATCGGCCTCCGGGTCGGCCGTGGTGCCGGTGAGCAACCTGCCGTCGCGGGCCCAGCCGCGCTTGGCCTGGAGCAGCTTCTCGCCTTTCGGCCCGAGTTCCGGATCATCCGTCATGGCACCCTCCGGTCCCAGCATATGGGAATGGGCTAGGGCCGCGCCAGGGCGGAGGCGGCGGCGGCACGTGGCTTCAGGCCCAGGAAGCGCTCCATGAGCGGCCCCCAGATCGCGGAGCCGCCGCGGCCGGTGAACAGGATGTGCCCGTCCCGCCCCCAGGCGGGCAACGCCGCCAACTCCGCACGGCCGCCGGCGGCGGTGTAGGCGCGGTGCATCGCGGCGGCGAGGGTGGGGGCGAAGTAGCTGTCATTGGCGGTATAGACCCACAGCATCGGTGCCTTCGCGGTGGCGCCGAAGCGGGCCATGGCGGCGATCAGCGCCTGCGGCTGGCAGACGGCACCAGGTACGCGGTTGAGGTGGCCGCCATCGCCGCCGGCCATGCTGGCCAGGGATGCGATACGCCGGTCGTTGAGGCTGGCCAGCGCCACGGTGCCGAGCCCGCCGGCGGACTGGCCGACCACCACCACCTTGTCCGGCAGGATGCCCGGCAGGGCGGTGGCGTAGTCGATCGCGGCGCGGATATCGCGGGCGGATTCCGTGGCACTGGGGACGTAGTCGCGTGAGGCGGCGCAGGTGGGGTTTCGTTCGGCGACCGGGCCGCCGCTGGCGCCGTAGCCGCGGCGTAGTGGAAGAATGACCGCGAAGCCGCGCTCCAGGAACCAGCGCACCTGTTCCGCCTCGCAGGATGGCAGGGTGAGGGCCTCGATCTCCGCGGTGGTGACCGGCTTGCCGTGGTTGAGCACGGCCAGGCGGCGGGGCGCATCGCCGGGCGGGCGGCACAGGCGGGCCAGGATCAGGCGGGGGCCGGCCACCGGCACGGCGTGGTATTGCTGCGCCCAGGCGCCCTCTGGCCGGCCCAGCGGCCCGGGCGCGCGTAGGGCCGGTGCCTCTGCGGCGCAGCCGGCCATGGCCAGGAGCAGCAGCGCAAGCAGGCCGGCACGGCGCATGGGGTCAGCCGCGGTCGCGCATCAGGCGGGCCTTGTCGCGCTGCCAGTCGCGGGCGGCGACGCTGGCGCGCTTGTCGGCCTTGTTCTTGCCGGCACCGAGGCCGAGCTGCACCTTGGCCATGCCGCGCTCGTTGAAGTGGATATCCAGCGGCACCAGCGTCATCCCGTCGCGGCCGATGGCGCCCAGCAGCTGGTCGCGCTGCTTGGCCTTCACCAGCAGCTTGCGCGGGGCGCGCGGCTCGAACCGGCTGAGCACGCCGCCCTGGTATTCCGGGATGTAGCAGTTGAACAGGAACAGCTCGCCCTCCCGCTCCCCGGCCCAGGCCTCGGCGAGGGTGGCGCGGCCGTGGCGGAGGGATTTCACCTCCGGGCCCTTCAGCACCACGCCGGCCTCAAGGGTTTCCTTGATGGCGTAGTTGAAGCGGGCACGGCGGTTCTGGGCGCAGATGCCGTGGCTGATCAGGCCGGATTTCTTGCGCGTTGGATTGGCCATCGGTGGCTCCTGTAGCGAGGCGAGGACAGCCCCCGGGGACCGGCCCCGACCCGGTATAGAGTTTTCCGCCCGCCGCGGGGAGGGGCCACGGCGAGGCGGGGGTCAGACGTGAACCTGGTGGTGCTGCTCGTCCTCCGGGATGGGGGGCGGGACCAGCGCGGCGTGGTCGGTGTGGTCGATCGGGTCGGGCATCGGCGTGGGGTCCAGGGCATGGGCGGCATCGTGCCCTGCGATATCCGGCGGTGGAGGCAGGTCGTGCGGGGGCGGGGCGATATCGGCCACGCCGATGGCGCCGAGATAGCTCGCGGCGTCGTGCGCCCCGTGGTCCGGGGCCGGGTAGGTGGCCAGATCGCCGGCGGAGACCGCGTCGAGATAATGCGCGAGATCGCCGGGCGCGGTGTGCGGGGCGGTGGGGTCGGCATGGTCGGGGGCGGGGTGATCCGGCGCAGGTGCGGGATCGGGGTGGTGGAGATCCGGATGGTCGTCGGCAGGGGGCGGGGCGGGTGGGGGCAGTGGGGCCGGCGCAAGCGGGTCCATCACCAGCGCGGTGTCGGCATGGGCGTGGGCGAGCGTGCCGTCGGGCCCCTCGGTGGTGACGGTGAGCGCGATGTTCGCGTTGGCGGCATGGTTTGCGGGCAACTGCGCGGTGAGGCCGGAGAGGTTCCACCCGTCCACGTCGATGCCGGCCTGGCCGGGCGCGACGGTGGCGGTGTGGTGCCCGTCGCTCACCACCGTGCCATCCGGCAGGCCGGACAGCATGACCGCGTGGACGTGGTCGTCCGTGTCCACCGGGGCGGTGAAGCTGGCCTGCAGGTGCAGCAGGGCGCCGGGGGGCGGCGGGGTGAGGGTGGTGTCCACCTGGGCTATGGCGGTCGTGATGCCGTCCGGCGCCAGGGCGTGGCCGTGCGCGGTATCCACCAGCTGCCCGTTCACGCTGCGCACGTCGATCAGCAGCCCGTTGCCGGCGTGCATCTGGGAGGCGAGCGGCGCGCGGGCCACCTGGTCGTCGGACAGCGCCCGGCTGCCGACGGCGGCGTTGAAGATCTTGCCCTCGTAGTGCTCCGCCGCGGACCAGCCGGGGTCTGCGGTGTTGCCGGGGTGGTTCCATTTCTGGCCCAGCACCATGAAGCCATCCGCCGGCAGCGTGCCGCCCTTGTGGTAGTTCTCGATGGTGGAGGCGAGGTGGCCGTTGTCGAACACCTTGAGCTGGCCAGAGGTCGAATCCCAGGTGAGCGTGATGCGGTGGGACTGGCCGTCGGCGAGGTTGATGCCGGTGGCGTGGTTCCCGGCGCCGCCGATCTTCATGTCGGCGGGGTTCCACAGGCTCAGCATGTTGTTGTCGTTGCGGTCGCCGAAGTTGAGGATCACCGGGCCCTGGCTGCCGGTGCCGCTGCCGGCGGACTGGCCGATGACGGTGAATTCCATGGTCATCTCATGCAGCGGCGCGCCGGCCTGCAGGTTCTCCACCACGATGCGGCCGGGTGCGCTGGCGGTGCCGGTGTCCAGCACCTCCTGCGCCACGGAGATGGCCAGGCTGGCGCTGGCCGCATCGGTGACGGGCGTGACATCCAGCGTGGCGTGGGCGGTGGCCGTGGCGTGGCCGTCGCTGACCGCCAGGGTGAGCGGGATGCCGGCGTGATGCGCGTTCGGCGCCGGGGTGAAGACCCAGTCGCCATTCGCCTCGCGGGCGAACTGGCCGTACTGCGCATCCACCGTGATGCCGGTGACGTGCAGGGCATCCGCCGTATCCGTGTCGGCAG
>CAMDAM010000161.1 GCA_945888575.1 Asaia bogorensis
AGCTCCCAGGCGCTCTCAATGCCCATCTCGTCGAGAAGCTCGTCCTCGGCGAGGTCCTCCACGGTGATGCCGAGATTGGCGATGTGCCGCCGCAGCCGTTCGGGAATGGCGGCCAGCGCCCGCTCGGCCAGATCGGCGATCGCCTCGGCATCCGGCGGCGTTGTGAAGGGGGGGGCAGGGGGCGCATGCTGGCTCATCGCCGCACCACCGCACGCCGGTGCGGCACGGGTCAAGGAGGGACGCATGGTCGCGAAGCTGACGGACACCGAAAGGGCCACGCTGGCCACCGCGCTGCCCCAGTGGCGCATGGTCGTGGGCCGCGACGCGATCCAGCGCGACTTCGCCTTCCGCGATTTCGTGGAGGCCTGGGGCTTCATGAGCCGGGTGGCGCTGCTGGCGGAGAAGCAGGACCACCATCCGGAGTGGAGCAACGTGTGGAACCGCGTCTCCATCACGCTCTCCACCCACGATGCCGGCGGCCTGTCGGCGCGCGACCTCACGCTGGCGAAGGCCATCGACACGCTGTGAGCGACCTCACCTTCCCCGCACGCACCGATGCCGTGCGCCGCGCCACGGCGCGCTTCTGCCTGCAGATGGGCTGGGCGCCGGTGCACGAGATGACGCTGCCGAACGGCCGGCGGGCGGATATCATGGCGCTGCGCCCCGATGGCGGCTTCGTCTGCATCGAGGTGAAGTCCGGCCTGCGCGATTTCCAGACCGACGTGAAATGGCCGGAATACCGTGAATTCTGCGACGCCCTGTTCTTCGCCGTCGATGCCGATTTCCCCGACGGCCTGATCCCCCCGGAAACCGGCTTGATCGTGGTGGAGTCCCGCGAGGCCGCCCTGATCCGCGAGGCGCCCGCCCACCCGCTCGCCCCCGCCCGCCGCCGGGCCCTGATGCAGCGTTTCGCGGTGCTGGCGGCGATGCGGCTGGCCATCGCCGAAGATCCCGCCGCACTCGCGGAGCTGCGGGGTGCCCTGCGGGTGGAGTAGCTTGAAGCGGCCGTCATATCGGCCGATGCTTCCGGCAACGAACGGGAGCGAGACATGAGCGGATACCCCCTGCCCAGCACCACGCTGGAAGAAGCCAACCTCCGCCCGGAGCAGATCGCCCGGCTGCACGGCCTGATCGAGGGCCACATCAAGGCCAGCCGCTACCCCGGCGCGCAGATCGCCATCGCCCGGCACGGCAAGCTCGCCCACTTCAAGACGTTTGGCGACGCCAAGCAGGGCAAGGCGGCCGACGATGCGTCGATGTGGCTGCTGTTCAGCAACACCAAGGTGATCACCGCTGCGGCCTGCTGGATCCTGGCCGAGCAGGGCGCCTTCCGCTTCACCGACAAGTTCGCCGAGCATGTTCCCGCCTTCGCCAAGAACGGCAAGGGCGACGTGACCGTGATGCAGGTGATCACCCATCTGGGCGGCTTCCCGAACGCGGAAGTGGGGGCCGATTGCTGGGAAGACCATGGCAAGCTGCACGACACCGTCTGCAACTTCAGCCTGGAATTCACCCCGGGCTCGCGCCTGCACTACCACGGCGCCTCGGCCCACTGGGCGCTGGCCGTGCTGATCGAGAAGCTGACCGGGCAGGATTTCCGGACCTTCATCCGCGAGGCCGTGATCGCGCCGATGCGCCTGACCGGCGAGATGCAGATCGGGCTGGATGCGCACGGCATGCAGCACGGGGTGGACATGCATGAGCCGGCCGAGGGCGGCGTGGTGCCGTCGGCGGACCGCAACAGTGATGCGTTCAAGAAGGCGGGCGTGCCCGGTGGTGGTGGCTATGCCACGGCGCGGGCCATGGTGGCGTTCTACCAGATGATGCTCGCGGGGGGCGCGATCGGAGGCACCCGCCTGGTGGGCCCGCGCACCCTGCAGTACGCCATCCGCAACTGGACCGGCGACATGCACGACCACGCCATGAACCAGCCGATGCATCGCGGCCTCGGCCCGCATCTGCGCGGTACCACCCCGGGCATCCGTGGTCTCGGCGCCATCGCCTCGCCCACCACCTTCGGGCATGGCGGTGCCGGCAACTCCTATTGCTGGGCGGACCCGGAGAGCGGCGTGTCCTTCGCCTACCTCACCAATTGCCGAATCCCCGATCCCTGGCACAGCCAGCGGCTGGAGCTGGTCAGCAATTTCGTCCATTCGGCGATTCTCTAGACACAGTTTGGTGCCTCCCCTGTTGCGAAGCGTGTCCGGCGCCCCTATGTGGCGCCGGATGATGACGAACCGTGTCATCCGCTCCTGGGAGGATCATTCCATGAACAGACGCTCGCTCCTGCTTGGCGCGGCCATTGGCCTCGCCCCCGGCCTTCTGCAGGAGGCAGGGGCTCAGCCCAAGAATGCCGCCTGGCCGAAGGCGCTCAACATGGGCACCGCCGCCCCCGGCGGCACCTATGCGCTGTATGGCCCGGCATGGGGCCAGATGGTGCAGGAGGCGACGGGGGTGAACATCTCCTACCGCACCACCCAGGGGCCGAACCAGAACATCGTGCTGGTGAACACCCGCGAGGTGGAGATCGGCATGGCGACGATGGGCGTGGCGCTGCAGGCCTGGAACGGCAACGGTGCCTGGACCCAGGGCCGCAAGTTCCAGGACATCCGCGCCCTGTTCCCGATGTACGACACGCCGTTCCACGGCATCGCGCTGAAGAAGAGCGGCATCACCCGCATGTCGCAGCTGGCCGGCAAGAACATCGGCGTGGGCCCGCGCGGCGGCACGCCTGGCACGTATTTCGGGCCGATGCTGGAGAAGCTGGGCTACAAGCCCGGCGCGGTGCGCTACGGCAGCGGGGCCGACATGTCCGGCCAGTTGCAGGACGGGCTGCTGGATGCGTTCCTGTTCGCCTCCGGCGTGCCGATCCCGGCCTTCTCCGAGGCGGAAACGCAGGGCGAGGTGACGTTCCTGGATTTCACCGCCGAGGAAGTGGCCAAGCTGACCGCCGCCTATCCGGAACTGTCCCCTGGCAAGCTGCCGGCCAGCACCTACCGCACCGCCGGGCGCGAGCTGAACGTGGTGGGCATGTTCAACTTCGCCATCGGCCACAAGTCGCTGCCGGACGACCTGGTGTACGAGATGGTGAAGTCGGTGCTGGGGCAGAACGCCAGGCTGCGCCAGGCGATCTCGGCGGCCTCTGAGACACTGGCCGAGAACGCCGGCAAGAACACCTTCCTGCCGTATCATCCGGGCGCGGCGAAATACCTGCGCGAGGTGGGGCAGAAGATCCCCGATAACCTGGTGATGGCGTAAGGAAGCGTCTTCTTTTTTCTGAAGAAAAAAGAAGCAAAAAAGACTTCATCCGTTTGCGCCTCGTTCTCCATGGAGAGCCCGGCGCAAACGGATAAGAGTTTTTTGGTTCTTTTTTTCAAAAAAGAACCGCTTATTTTGCTTTCCTCATCTGCCACCCCAACAACACCACCCCGCCGGCCAGCCCGGCGAGGTCGGTATAGGTTTCCGGGATCATCAGCAGCAGCCCCGCCACCGCCGCGGCCAGCCGCAGCGACAGCTTCAGGGCAGACGGGCCCATCCAGCCTTCGGTGGCGCAGGCCAGCAGGTACACCCCGAAGCCGGCTGTGAAGAAGGCCTGCAGGATCTCCGGCAACGGGCCCTGGGCCAGCAGCGCGGGCGAGAGCCAGAACATGAACGGCACGATGAAGGTGGCCAGCCCCAGCTTCACCGCGATCAAGCTGGTGCGCCACATGTCCGCCTGCGCCATGGAGGCTGCGGCGAAGGAGGCCAGCGCCACCGGCGGCGTGATCGCCGAGAGGATGGCGAAGTAGAAGATGAACATGTGCGCCACCAGCGGCAGCACCCCCATACGGATCAGCCCCGGGGCCACCACGGCGGCGGCGATGGCATAGGCGGCGGTGGTCGGCACGCCCATGCCCAGGATGATGGCCACCACCATGGCGAACAGCATGGCCAGCAGGGTGGAGGCGCCGGCGAGGTCCAGCAGCATGGTGGCGAAGCGCCCGCCGATGCCGGTCACGCCGATCACCCCGGCCACGATGCCGGCGGCGGCGCAGACTGCGACCAGCTGCATCACCTCCTTCATGCTGCCGTGCAGCGCGTCGTAGGTGTCGGCCGCGGTTTCGCCCAGGGCGGCCACCGTGCCGCCCACGATGCCCTCGCGCGCCACCACCAGGCGATGAACGAGCGCGGTGCCCACCATGATCAGCAAGGTGGCGGCGATGCCCCAGGCGGCGGCGCGGAACGGGGAGAAGCCCTGCACCAGCATCACGATCAGCATCACCAGCGGGGCGGCCATGTAGGCCTGGCGGGCGATGACGGACCAGCGCGGCAGGTCCTCGCGCGACAGGCCCTGGATGCCGAGCTTGCGCGCGTTGAGGTCGCAATGCGTGTAGTTGGCCCAGTAGAACAGCAGCGCCGGGATCAGGCCGGCGAGCGCGATCTCGGTGTAGGGGATGCCCAGTACCTCGGCCATGATGAAGGCGCCCGCGCCCATCACCGGCGGGGTGATCTGCCCGCCGGTGGAGCTGGTGGCCTCGATCGCGGCGGCGGTGGCGCGGTCGTAGCCGACGCGGCGCATCATCGGGATGGTGAAGGTGCCGGAGGCGACGACGTTGGCCACGGCGGAGCCGGAGACGGCGCCGAACATGATGCCGGACAGCACCGTCACCTTCGCCGGGCCGCCGCGCAGCCGGCCGACCAGGATCAGGGCGAGGTCGTTGAAGTAGTCTCCGGCCTTGGATTTCTGCAGGAAGGTGGCGAAGACCACGAACATGATGATGAAGCTGGCGCTGACCTGCACGATGGAGCCGAGCACGCCGTTGTTGCCGATCAGCTCCACCAGCAGCAGGTCGAAGGCGATGCCGCGGTGGTAGAGGATGCCGGGCAGGAAGGGCCCGGCGAAGCAGTAGCCGATGAACACCAGCACGATTACCGGCATGATCAGCCCCGCGGTGCGGCGGGCGAATTCCAGCACCAGCAGGATGCCGATGCCGGCCACCACGAGATCGGTGGTGTTGGGGCCCATGAAGCTGCGCATCTCGATGCCGTCGGCATCCAGCATGTAGTGGAACGGCAGCGCCACGCTGATGGCGATCAGCAGCCAGTCCGGCAGCGGGATGCGGGTGCCGGCGCTGGCGCTGCTGCGGGCGGCGAACAGGGCGAACCCGAGGGCGGCGCCAAAGAACACATGGATGGCCCGGCCCACCGTGGGGTCGATCGGCGCGACCAGCAGGATCCAGAGGTGGAAGAACACGAAGGCCGCGGCGAGCGCGCGCCAGGCATGGCCGGCCACGCCGGCCAGCTCGCGCCGCGCGCTGGCGAATTCCATGTCGTCGACGTCGCTGTTCACGACCGCCGGGCCGGTATCCTGCTGCGTCATGCGGCGCGGCCTCCTGTTCGGCGGGGCCTTGGGGCCGCGCCATTGCTTCACCGGCGCGTGATAGCCCATGCGGGGGCTGGGGGAACAGTCCGTTACCGGATGCCGGCGGCGCGGCTACTGGGCGAGGAAGCCGCCATCCACGGCCAGGGTGTGGCCGGTGACCATGCCGGCGGCAGGGCTGGCCAGGAACAGGATGGCGGTGGCCACGTCTTCCGGATCGGCCAGTCGGCCCATGGGCGTCACGCGCTCCATCTCGGCCACCACGTCGGGCTGGCCCAGCAGGGGGGCGATGAAGCTGGTGCGCACCCAGGTGGGGGCCACGGCGTTCACACGGATGCCCTGCTTGGCCCATTCCACCGCCAGCGCGCGGGTCATGTTCACGATGGCGCCCTTGGTAGTTTGGTAGGAGATGTTGGGATAGAGCCCGCCGCCGGAGAGCCCCATGATGGAGGCGGTGTTGACGATGGCGCCGCCATTGCCGAAGGCGAGCATGTGGCGGGCGGCGGCGCGGGCACACAGGAAGGCGCCGGTCATGTTCACGTCCACCACCGTCTGCCAGTCGGCGCGCGAGAGTTCCACGGAGGGGCGGCGGATGGCGGTGCCGGCGTTGTTCACCAGGATGTCCAGCCGGCCGGACGCTGCGGCGATATGGGCGAAGCCGGCATCCACCTCCGCCTCGTCGGCCACGTTCATCGCCAGGGCATGGCCGCCGAGCCTGGCCGCTTCGCGCTGGGCGGCGGCTTCGTCGCGGTCCAGCAGCCACACCGTGGCGCCGGCCTCGCGCAGGGCGGCGGCGGTGGCCAGGCCGATGCCGCTGGCGCCGCCGGTGATGGCGGCCACCTTTCCATCGAGCCGGAAGCGGGCGAGCAGGCTGTCGGTCATGCTGGAATCCTCCCGCCGGGATGATGCGGCATCGCGGCGTTCTTGACCAATTGGTGACGGGCGCGTGCGAGAGTGCCTGACGCTTGTCGGTAACGTTATGCCGCGTAGAACGCACGCCTGTGCTACATGGGCGGCGCAGGGTTCGCCGGGTGTGCCGGCGGTAACGGGGGCTGGATGACGGGTGGGTCGGCCTGATGTGCGGGATCACGGGGATCTTCCGGCCCGATGGCGGGTCGGCGGACATGGATGTGCTGCGCCGGATGACGGCGGCGCTGGCGCATCGCGGGCCGGACGGGGACGGATTCCATGCCGAGCCCGGACTGGGCCTGGGCCATCGTCGCCTGGCGATCATCGACCCCACCGGCGGCGAGCAGCCGATGTTCAACGAGGACGGGTCGGTGGCCATCGTCTTCAACGGCATGATCTACAATTACCGGGAGCTGATGGCGCTGCTGCAGGGGCGCGGCCATGTGTTCCGCACCAAATGCGATACCGAGACCATCGTGCATGCCTGGGAGGAGTGGGGGCCGGATTGCGTCCAGCACCTCAACGGCTTCTTCGCCTTCGCCATCTGGGATCGGCGGCGCGGGCAGCTGTTCCTGGCGCGCGACCGGCTGGGCAAGAAGCCGCTGCACTACGCCAAGCTGGCCGATGGCAGCCTGGCGTTTTCCAGCGAGCTTTCCTCCTTCGCCCATGTGCCTGGGCTGGCACGCCGGGTTTCGGCCACCGCGGTCGATGACTTCTTCACCTACGGCTACATCCCCGATCCCGGCACGATCTATGAGGGCATCCTGAAGCTGCCGGCGGCGCACAGCCTGCTGGTGGAGCGCGGCAGCCGCCGCGTGGTGCCGCAGCGCTACTGGAGCGTGCCGACCGCGACGGCGAAGATGGATGCGCGCGAAGCGGGGCAGGCACTGGTGGACCAGCTGCGTCACAGCGTGGGCCAGCGCATGATCGCCGACGTGCCGCTGGGTGCGTTCCTGTCGGGCGGCGTCGATTCCAGTGCCGTGGTGGCCCTGGCCGCCCCGCAGCGCAGCGGCACGCTGGATACCTTCACCATCGGCTTCGACGGGGCGGAGGACGAGACGCCCTATGCCGAGATGGTGGCCAAGCGCTACGGCACCGCGCAGCACAATGAGCGGGCGGCGGCGGTGGACATGATCGACGCGGCGCGCCTGCAGGGCCGCATCTTCGGTGAGCCGTTCGGCGACCAATCGAGCGTGCCCACGCACAGCGTGTGTGCCCTGGCGCGCAAATACGCCACCGTCGCGATCTCCGGCGATGGCGGGGACGAGGTGTTCGCCGGCTACCGGCGCTATCGCTGGCACGTGCTGACCGAGGGGGTGCGCCGGCTGGTGCCGTCCGGCATGCGCAAGGCCGTGTTCGGCACCCTGGCGCGCGCCTACCCAAAGCTCGATGGTGCACCGCGCTGGCTGCGGGCGAAATACACGCTGACGGAGCTGAGCCTCGATTCCGCCGCCAGCTACCTGCGCACCGTGACGCGCGTGCACCAGGAACAGCGGCGGGCGCTGTTCTCGCCCATGCTGGCGGGCCGGCTCGGCGGCTACGATCCGGGCGCGCGCATCCCGGCACTGATGGAGGAGGCGGGCACCGATGATCCGCTGGTGCAGGCGCAGTATGCCGACCTGCAGACCTGGCTCTCCGGCGGCATCCTCACCAAGGTGGACCGCGCCAGCATGGCCAATTCGCTGGAGGTGCGGGCGCCGATCCTGGATTACCGCTTCGTGGAATGGGGGCTTTCGCTGCCGCGGCGGCTGAAGCTGCGCGGGGGGGAGGGCAAATACATCTTCAAGAAGGCGATGGAGCCGCATTTGCCGCGCGAGGTGCTGTACCGGCCCAAGCAGGGTTTTGCCACCTCCCTGGCCGGGCCGTTCCGCGCCGGCATGGGGCGGCTGCGGGAGCGGCTGCTGGGCCCGGCGATGCTCGACAGTGGGTTGTTCGAACGCCCGGCGATCGCCCGGTTGCTGGACGAGCACGAGGCCGGCGCCTTCGACCATTCGATGGCGCTGTGGCAACTGCTGGTGTTCGAGGGCTTCTTGTTCCACGAGTTGCCGGCGGCCACGGGCAGCTCGGCCGACGCTGCCCTCGCCTTGGCCTGACGCGATGAGCCGCATCTGCCTGGTCGGCGCCGGCTTCATCGCCCGCGTGCATGCCGACGCCCTGCGCACCCTGCCGGGGCACTCCATCACCGCCATCGTCGACCCGAACGCAGACGCTGCCGCGAGCCTGGCGCGCGCCACGGGGGCCGGGGCGACCTATGGCTCCGTCGCCGAGGCGATCGCCGCCGGTGGGTTCGACCGCGCGCATGTGCTGGTGCCGCCGGACCTGCATGCCGCCACGGCCGAGCCCCTGCTGCGCGCGGGCATCCCGGTTCTGCTGGAAAAGCCGCTGGCGGTGGACAGCACGCAATGCGCGGCGCTGATCGAAGCGGCGGGGCAGGGTGGTGCCGCGCTGGGCGTGAATCAGAACTTCGTCCATCACCCGGCCTTTGCCAGGCTGCGCGCGGTGGTGGAGAGCGGGGCGATCGGGCGGCCCAATTTCGTCGGCGTGATCTACAACGTGGCGCTGCGCCAGATGGCGGCGCGGCAGTTCGGGCATTGGATGTTCCGCGCCCCCGGCAACATTCTGCTGGAGCAGGCTGTGCATCCGCTGTCCCAGCTTGTGGCGCTGGCCGGGCCGATCCGCTCGATGCAGGCGCTGCCGGGGCCGGCGATCGAGATCGCGCCGGGGAAGGAGTTCGTCGGCACGTTGAACCTGTCGCTGCAGGGCGCGCGCCTACCGGCCCAGCTGCGCTTTGCCGTGGGCCAGGGATACCCGTTCTGGCAGGTGACGGTGGTGGGCGACGATGGCGTGGCGGTCGCCGATGTCCTGGCCGATCGCTGCCACGTGCAGGGCCGTACCCGCTGGCTGGAGGCGGTGGATACGGCGATCACCGGCCTGCGCAGCGCCGGTGCCATCGCGGCCGGGGCGGTAGGTGGGTTGGCGAGATACTCGCTGGCCATGGCCAAGCTGCGGCCGCGCAGCGATGCGTTCTTCGTTTCGATGCGCGAGAGCCTCGCGGCCTTCCATGGTGCGCTGGATGCCGGCCAGGCGCCGGCGCTTGATGGCGCCTTCGGGGCGGCGCTGGTGCGGGCTTGTGAGGAGATCCGCGATCTCGCCTTGCCGGCCGCGAAGCCGGTGGCGGAGAAGGTGGCGCCGGAGGCGTGGGACGTGGCCGTGCTGGGCGGCACTGGGTTCATCGGCACCCACGTGGTGCGCCAGCTGCTGTCGGCGGGCCATCGGGTTTCCGTGATGGCGAGAAACCTCGTCAACCTTCCGGCCGAATTCGCCGATCCGCGCGTGGCGCTGCATCGCGGGGACATCCGCGACGAAGCGGCCGTGGCTCGCGCGATAGGGCCTGCGAAGATTGTGGTGAACCTCGCCCATGGCGGCGGCGGGGCGGATTTCGAGGCGGTGCGCCGCGCCATGGTGGGCGGCGCGGAGACGGTGGCGCGGGCCTGCCATTTGGCGGGCGTGACCCGTCTGGTGCATGTCGGCTCGATCGCCTCGCTGTATCTGGGGCCGGATGCCGGCACGATCAGCGGCGCGACGCCGCCGGACCCGCGCGAGGCGGAGCGCGGCGACTATGCGCGGGCCAAGGTGCTGGCCGACCGGATGCTGCTGGGCCTGCATGCCACGGACGCCCTGCCGGTGGTGATCCTGCGCCCCGGCGTGGTGGTGGGGGAGGGCGGGCCGCCGTTGCATTCCGGGCTCGGCCTGTTCAACAACGACCAGCATTGCATTGGCTGGAATGACGGCCGCAACCCGCTGCCCTTCGTGCTGGTGGAGGACGTGGCTTCGGCCATCGTGCGCGCCTGCGTGGCCGAGGGGATCGCGGGGCGCTGCTACAACATCGTCGGCGAGGTGCGGCCGAGCGCGCGGGAGTACCTGGGCGATATGGGCCAGGCCCTCGGGCGCCCGCTGCGCTTCCATCCGCAATCGCCCACCGGGCTCTGGCTGGTGGACGTGGCGAAGTGGCTGGTGAAGCGCGCCACCGGGCGGGCGGTGCCGATGCCGGCGAAGCGCGATTTCCTCTCCCGCGGCATGGCGGCGCCGTTCGACGTGTCGGACGCCAAGCGTGACCTCGGCTGGCAGCCGGTGGCCGACCCCGCCGTGTTCCGGGCGCGGGCGATCGACGTGCAGGCGCCCTCATGACGGCGCCGCTGCTGCTGCAT
>CAMDAM010000162.1 GCA_945888575.1 Asaia bogorensis
GGAGGCGAGAGCACGATCCAATCCTGCGGGTTGAAATCGGGCCGCCGGCTGGGGGGCGAGGTGAACACCAGGCAGGCGCGCGCCGGCTCCGCTTCCGCCTCGGTGCGCACGCTGCGCACCTGCAGGCCCACTTCGCGCCGCGCCGCCTCCAGCCGCGCCTTGTGCGCGGCATCGTCCGGCGCGCGCTCCACCACCTGCTGCAGCGCCTGCAGTTGCTGCACCGGGCGGTTCAGCGCCCGCAGCGCGTCGGCGATCAGCAGGAGCGGCTTGATCTCCTCTGCGCCGGCATCGGCCATCTGGAAGGCCTGCCAGCCGGCATACAGCGCGCGCTGTGCATCGGGCGGCGTGCGGCGCAGATAGGCATCCGACAGGTCGAGAAAGGTTTGCAGCGGCGCGTCGCCCTGCGCCACGCGCAGTTCCAGCGCCGTCACCGCCGCGGGAAAATCCCGCTTGCCCAGCGCGGCTGCAGCCTGCTGCTCGGCCGTCTTGCGCGCCGCCGCCGCTGCGCCACCAGGGAAGCGGCGCTGCAGCCCCTCCACCCAGGTCCCCGAGTCCCGCTCCACCCCTGGTAGCTCGAAATCCTGCGCCAGGGCCGGCCATGCCGTGGCCAGCGCCAGCAGCAGGGCGGGAAGCAGGAGCCATAGGCGGAAATGCTTGAACATGGGCCGCTCCAGCGGAAAGGCAGAAAGCTTCGAGCATGATCGTCGAAGGCGGAATCGCCGGAGACGTGAATCACGCGATCCAGCAAAGACCTAGACCATGATCTGCGCTTCTGTCAGCGCGGATCATGGTCTAGGCGTTGTCGGCGGAAAGCGCCGCCATCTCGGTATCCACGAGGCTGGCGATGCGCTCCACGAACGGGCAGTGGATCGCAAGCTCCCGAAGCCCGTCGCGGGTGCGGTAGAGGTATTCGGCGGCCGTGCCCATGCGCCCGCTGGCGGTGGCGAGGCGGCGCACCACCACCGCCTCCTCCAGGTCGCAATAACCGGGGCCTTCCGGGTCGATGGTGAAGGCGATGCCGTGGCCCACCAGCGCGCCGGCACGGTCGTGCAGCGGCACCCAGCGCGGGATGTAGCCGCGCGCCACCATCTCGCGCCGCCACAGCAAATCGAGCTCCGGCGCGATCAGGTCTTCCTCGATGCGGAACGCCACGCCGGTGCAGCCGCCGCCGGGGCGCAGCCCCAGCATCAGGCCCGGGTTCTCCGGCGTGCCGCGCCCGCCCTTGGTGGAAAGGCAGAAATTGCGGTGCCAGTCCGGCGTGTGCGCCACCTCGCGCTGCACGAAATGCACCATCGGGTTCCAGATCAGCGAACCATAGGCGAACACCCACACGCCCTGCCCCGCCCCTCCTGGACCGTCGTGATCCGGCCGTTCCTCCAGCAGGCGATGCAACGAGGCATTGCGCTCCTCGTCGCTCAGCACCCGCACTTCGGGCGACCACTTGCGGATCTCCTCGGCCAGCCGGCCAGAGAGCAGGAACTCGCGGTTCAGGACGTGGTTGGTCATGGGTTACTGGCGCGCCTTCAGCAGGTCGCGGATCTCCTCCAGCAGCACCTCCTGGCGCGGCGGCGCGGCGGGGGCGGCGGGCTTGGCCTCCTCCTTGCGCTGCAGGCGGGAGAGCACCTTCACCAGCCAGAACACCGCGAAGGCCACGATGGTGAACTGGATCACCGCATTGATGAACAGGCCCGCGTTCAACGTCACGCCGCCAGCCTTCTGGGTCAGCTCCAGCGTGGCAAGGCGCTCGCCCTTCAGCACGATGAAGATGTTGCTGAAGTCGATGCCGCCCACCAGCAGGCCGATCACCGGGTTGAAGATGTCCTTCACTAGGCTCGCCACGATGGCGGTGAAGGCGGCACCGATGATGATACCGACCGCGAGGTCCACCACGTTGCCGCGCATGATGAACTTGCGGAATTCTTCCAGCCAGCCGGGCGGGCGGATCGGCAGTTGCGCCATGGAGTAGGTCCTTTTCCGAGATTTTGTCAGTCAGCCGGCCACTGGCGGCCGATTTCGCCCGCCACCGAGTCGGTGGTGGCACGCCACACTCCGCCCTGCCCCAGCATGCGCGAGAGCGCGTCCGTGAGATAGCGGATGCGCGAGGCCTGGCCGGTAAGCCAGGGATGCAATGAGAGGTTCACGGCCGCACCGCCCTCCGCGTGCAGCACGGCGAAGCTCTCGGCCGCCAGATCGGCCCAGGCCAGCGGCTGGGTGCGGCGCAGCCACATCGCCTCCAGGTCGTTCCAATCTGCATGGGCCGGCAAAGCGAGCAGGCCGGAGGCGAAGCGGTACGGCCGGTCGTCGTTGCTCCAGTCGGTGGTGTAGGCAAACCCGGCCTCGGCCAGCAGGGCAGTGGTGCGGGTGCTCTGGTTGAAATCCTGCCCGCACCAGCCGGCGGGCGCGTGGCCGGTGGCGGCCAGCACCGCGGCGCGGCTTTCGTCGATCAGCGCGCGTTCCTCATCCTCGCTCATCGCCTGGGTGATGCGCCGCGTGGCGAAGGTGCCGTGCGCCAGGAAGCAGGCGCCGCGCCGGGCGCATTCATCCACCAGTTCCGGCCAGCGCCGCGCCGCCTCCGCGCCCAGTGCCACCGACGGCACCACGCCGAAGCGGTCCAGCACATCCAGGATGCGGAAGATGCCGACGCGGGCGCCATACAGGCGCTGCGACCACGTCAGCCAATCCGGAAAGAATTTCCCGAGCGGCGAGACGATGCGCGGATCGGCGCTGGCACCATCGGGCGGATCCACCTCCCAGTCATCCAGCATCAGCGTCACGGTCAGCGCCGTGCGCGCGCCGCCGGGCCAGGCGATGCGCGGCCCCTCCGCCAGGGTGCGGAACGGATGGAGCGCATGGTCCATCCCCGGCAGGCGCACCTCGCCGACAGGCGGCACCTTGGCGGGCTTATGTGCGGCCATGCAGCGCCTCCCGGGCCGCGAGATGCGCCTGCATCGCGGGCAGGTGGTGGGAGCGATAGTGGGCCGCGATCTCGCCCGCCGTCGCGCACCACACCCCGGGGTGGGAGAGCATATAGGCCATCACCTGCTGGAACTGGCGGATCCGGCCGGGCTGGCCGACCCAGAACGGGTGTACCGCCACGCACATCACCCGGCCCTGCTCGGCGCCCTCGGCATACACCGTGTCGAAATGGTCGCGGATCTGGCGGCAGAAATCGCCGATCTCCTCGCCGCGGCGGGAGACGATCACGTCGTTCAGCTCCATCGTGTAGGGCACGCTGAGCAGCGGCGAGCCGTCCGGCCGCGGCGCCTTGGTGATCAGCGGCGTCGGCTGGTCGTCGTGATACAGGTCGCAGGTGTAGTCGAAGCCGGCCTCGGCCAGCAGGTCGAAGGTGTTCAGCGTGTTGGTCACCGCCGGGCTGAACCAGCCGGCCTGCTCCGTGCCGACGAACCGGCGATGGATCTCCCGGCTCTCCTGCATCGCCGCCCGCTCTTCCTCCGGGGTGAAATCCCAGTGGTAGCGGGTGTTGTAGATGCCGTGGCTCATCAGCTCCCAGTCGCGCTTCAGCATACCCTCGGCGATCTGGGGGAAGTGCTGCAGCACGGCCATGGAAAGGCTCACGGTGCAGCGAATGCCCAGCGCATCCGTCGCCTCGAACAGGCGCCACAGCCCCACGCGGTTGCCGTAGTCGCGGATGGAATAGCCGAGCACATCCGGGTGCGGGCTGCGCGGCCAGGGGTCGCGGGTGCGCTGGAAGGCGGGCAGGAATTCGTAGTGCTCGATGTTCGGGCACAGCCAGAGTGCCACCCGCGCACCACCGGGCCAGGTGAGGCGCGGGCGATGCCGGATCGGCGAATAGGCGACGAGGTCGGGCTGCACCCACACGCTCCACGGTAACGATGCGACACCATACCAGCGCCGGGCGCGCCGCGAAAATCCCGCATCACGCCACGCTCCTGCCCTACAAGAACGCGATGCAGGCTGCCCTGCCCGAGTCGGGTAGCACGATGGAGGACCCAAGCATGCGCGTTCTGATCCTCGCGGCCACCGCCGCGCTGCTGGCCGGCTGCGGTGCCAGCCAGTTCGACCGCGTCTCCACCGGCGCCGGCACCGGTGCGGGCACCGGGGCGGCGATCGGGCTGTTCGGCGGGCCGATCGGCGTGGGGCTCGGGGCCGCGATCGGCGCCGGCGTCGGCGCCGTCACCGGCGGGGCCACCAGCCAGGACCAGCTGGACCTGGGCAAGCCCGTCTGGAAATAGCTCAGGCGCCGCCGGCGACGTAGGCGCGCAGGCCGTCCACCTCGGCTTCCTGTTCCATCATGCGCGCCTTCACCACGTCGCCGATGCTGACCAGGCCCGCGAGGCGACCGTGGTCCACCACCGGCATGTGGCGGAAGCGGCCCTCAGTCATGGCGCGGAACGCCTCGTCGTAGGTGGTGGCCAAGCCGGCGGTGATCACATCGGCCGTCATCACCTCGCCCGCCCGGCGCTCCAGCGCCGCGGGGCCGTGCGCGGCCAGGGCATAGACGATATCCCGCTCGCTCAGGATGCCGGCCACGTCCCCGGCGGGGCCCAGCACGACCAGCGCGCCGATGCGGCGGGTGGCGAGGTCTCGCACCGCATCTGCCAGCCGGCACTCCGGCGTGGTGGTGGCAACGAAGTTGCCCTTGTGCTTCAGGATGGCGGCGACAGTCATGGCCCGGTCCCTCCGTTGTTGGCGGAGGCGCCTCCCCTGTCGGGACGGCTGGTCGGGTCGGCGTGGCTGGGGAGGAGCCCCGCACGTGTTCGGGCAGTCTGCGCCCGTTCGGGGCGCCGTTTCAAATGCTATTGCGCGGGCGTCAGCTGGGTGGCGACAAGGCTGGCGAAGGGGCCACCCTGGGCGACCAGCTCGGCGAAGCTGCCGCGCTCCACGATGCGGCCGTTCTCGAACACCAGGATCTGGTCGGCATCGCGCACCGTCGAAAGCCGATGGGCGATGATGAAGGTGGTCCGCCCGGCCATCAGGCGGCGCAGGGCTCCGGCCACGCGGGCCTCGGTGGCGGCATCCAGCGCGCTGGTCGCCTCATCCAGCACCAGGATCGGCGGGTCCTTCAGCAGGGCGCGGGCGATGGCCAGGCGCTGGCGTTGGCCGCCGGAGAGGGTGGCGCCGCGCTCGCCCACCATGGTGTCGTAGCCCTGCGGCTGGCGGACGATGAACTCGTGCGCGTCGGCCACCACGCAGGCGGCTTCCAGTTCCGCGTCGGTGGCGTCGGGCTTGCCGATCAGAAGGTTCTCCCGGATCGTCCGGTTCAGCAGCATCGCCTCCTGGAACACCACGCCGATGTTCCGGCGCAGCGATTCCACGCTGACGTCGCGTAAATCGTGGCCGTCGATGGCGATGCGGCCCTCCAGCGGGTCCCACATGCGCTGCAGCAGGGCCATCGCGGTGCTTTTGCCGGCGCCGGTATGGCCCACCAGCGCCACCACGCTGCCGGGGGCGGCGGTGAAGGTGACATCGGCCAGCACACGCTCGCCGCTGGGGTAGCGGAAGCCCACCTGCTCGAAGGCCACCTCGCCGCGCTGGATGGACAGGGCGGCGGCATTGGGCTTCTCCGGCACGGTGCTCTGCGCATCGAGCACGGCGAAGAAGGCATTCAGGCCGGGCACCTCGCTGAACAGGCGGGCGAGGAAGATCATCGCGCTGTCCAGCCGGTTGATCAGCAGGGTGGCGAGGCCCATGAAGCTGACGATCTCACCCACCGTCGCCTGGCCGCGCAAATGCAGCACGGTGCCATACACCACGATGGCGATCACCGTGATGGTGCAGGCCGCCCGCGTCATCACCCCCACCACGGCCCACCAGTTGAGCACCGGGAACTGGTGCTGGATCACCTTCTGCACGATCTCGCGGAACATGGACTGCTCGGCGGCGAGGCGGGTGAAGCTTTGCATCACGATCACATTGGCCAGCGCATCCTGCGCGGTCCCAGCCAGCTGGATCTGCCAGCGCTGGGCGCGGGCCTGGCCTTCCTCCGTATGCGTGATCACCAGCACGGTGGCGATGCAGAACAGCAGCGTCAGCGCGATCAGCAACACGGCGAGGCGCCAGTTGAGGAACACCGTCAGCGGCAGCAGCACGATGGCGGCGACGAAGGTGGCGAGCTGGTCGCGGAAAAAGCTAAGCCAGAGCCAGAACAGCGAATCCGCCCCGCCGATCATGGTCTTCACCAGTCGGCCGGAATGGGCGTCGCCATGGAATTCCGGCGGCAAATGCAGCACGTGGCCGAAATAACGTGCCATGGCCATCAGCCGCATGCGATGGGCCATGCGCTCCGCATGCAGGGTGGAGACGATGCTGGCGGCGATGCCGGCGATGCCCACCGCGGCCCAGATGCCCAGCAGCGTGCCGCCTTCCTGCCAGAGCTGGTCCGCGGTCATGGTGGAGGAGCGGGTGAGCAGTTCCACCACGCGGCCGAACAGCAGCGGGTCGACGAATTGCAGGCCGGCGACGAGGAGGTTGGCCAGCACCAGCATCGCCGCGATCCAGCTGTGCTGGCGCAGCGTGCCGAGGGCGCGCAGATACGTTCTCAGGAAGACCATACCGCTAGGATGAGGGACGGGTGCGGCAAAACCGGGGCGGGATGGTCACAGCTTCGTGGCGGTGTAGCGCATGGTGGGGTTCACGAATTCTTCCTGTGCGGCAACGGTGAGGATCTCGCGCGACTTCGCCTCCGCGGTGCGGCGCAGCAGGCCGTGGATGGAGGAGCCGGCGTTGGAGAGGGCCTCGGCGGCGCTGCCGGTGGCGATGCGGTGGAACAGGAACAGCGCCGAAATGGCATCCCCTGCCCCGTTCACCTGCACATCCTCCAGCGGGGTGCGCAGCAGCCAGTACTCGCCGCCCTCGCCCACCATCATGTCCATCGCGTTGTCTGGCGTGGCCTCGGTGCGCAGGCTGGTGACCAGCACGGTGCGGGGGCCCTTGGCCTGCAGGGTGGCGATGGCGGCCTTGGCGGCAGCGACGGTGCGCACCTCAGTGCCGAGCAGGCGCTCCACCTCGTAGCGGTTGGGGGTGATGATGTCGGCAGCGGGAATGGCGTGGTCGCGCATGAAATCGGCGATCCCCGGGCGGACATAGTCGCCGGTGTCGTCGTCGCCGATCACGGGGTCGCAGCAATACAGCGCGTTCGGGTTGGCCGCCTTCACGCGCTGAGCGGCGCCGAGGATCGCCTCGCCGATCGAATGGTCGCCCATGTAGCCGGACAGGACCGCATCGCAGCGCGGGAAGGCGCCGCGGGCCTCGATGCCCTCGATGATCCGGGCCACCTGGGCGCCGGAATAGACATCGCCGGTCCAGGCGCCGTAGCCGGTGTGGTTGGAGAACTGGACGGTGTTGACGGCCCAGACATCGGCGCCGAGGCGCTGCAGCGGGAAAACGGCGCTGGCGTTGCCGACATGGCCATAGCTGACCCAGGACTGGATGGAGAGGATGTTCATGCCGGTATGATACCGGTATCCGGCCGGCGCTTGCCATAGCCCGGGCGGCGGCCTAACCGGGTGGAATACTGCCAACCGGGGGTCCATCGCATGTCCGTGCCGAAGCTGTTCCAGCCGATCGAGCTGCGTTCCGTCACTGCCCGCAACCGCATCTGCGTGGCGCCGATGTGCCAGTACAGCGCAGTGGATGGGCTGGGCGACGACTGGCACATCCAGCAGCTCGGCGCCAAGGCGATGGGCGGGGCCGGGATCGTGATGGCCGAGGCCACGCATGTGTCGGCCGTGGGCCGGATCACGGCGGGGTGCCTCGGGGCCTATAATCCGGCGCACCAGCACCTGCTCGGCCGGCTGGCGAAGATCATCGCCTATGGCGGCGCGGTGCCGGCGATCCAGATCGGGCATGCCGGGCGCAAGGCCAGCTCGCAGCGCCCGTGGGAAGGCGGCAAGCCGGTCACGCTGGAAGCCGGTGGGTGGGAGCCGGTGGCGCCGAGTGCCATCCCGGCGGTGGACGGCGCGACGGTGCCGCATGCGCTTTCGGTCTCGGAAATCCAGGGCATCGTGGACCAGTTCGCCGCCTCCGTGCGCATGGCGCGCCTGGCCGGGTTCAAGCTGGTGGAGATCCATGCCGCCCATGGCTACCTGCTGCACGAATTCCTCTCGCCGCTGTCCAACACGCGCAACGACCAGTACGGCGGGGACCTCAAGGGCCGGTCGCGGGCGCTGATGGAGATCGTGGAAGCGGCACGCGCCGAATGGCCGGACGAGCTGCCGATGTGGGTCCGGCTTTCCTGCACCGACTGGACCCCAGGCGGGCACACCATCGCGGACAATATCGAGATCGCGAAGATGCTGAAGGCCACCGGCAAGGTGGACCTGATCGACTGCTCCTCGGGCGGGGTTTCGCCCAAGCAGGTGATCCCCTCGATCCACCCCGGCTACCACGTGCCCTTCGCCGAGGCGATCAAGCGCGAGGCGGGGATCGCCACCGGCGCGGTGGGGATGATCACGGCGGCGGAACAGGCGGCGGAGATCGTCGCCAATGACAGGGCCGATATCGTGCTGGTCGGAAGGGCGCTGCTGGCCGATCCCGCCTGGCCGCTGCATGCGGCGAAGAAGCTCGGGGCGCCGATGCCGCTAGTGAACCAGTTCCTGCGGGCGAGCTTGACCGGGGCCTGAAGCAAGCGGTTCTTTTTTGAAAAAAAGAACCAAAAAACTTTTATTCGTTTGATGCGGATGGACCTGGTCTTTCCGCATCAAGCGGAGAACATCCTTTCGTCTTTGAATTTGAATTACTGCCAACCCGGTATCGTGTAGGGGCATGGAAACGAACCAATCGCACGGCACGGCGTGGAACGGGCGGCTGGTGCGTTGGTACCTGGCGGGCAGCCTGTTCAGCGTGCCGCAGGCGGCGGGGCCGATCGCCTTCGCGCTGCTGGCGCTGCCGCTGACAGGCAGTGCCGAGAGCGGGGCCGCGATCGTGCTGGCGATGACGCTGGCGCAGGTGGCAGGCGCGGTGCCGGTGGCGCGCTGGGGCCGGGCCTTCAATATCGTCAGCTATTTCAGGCTCCTGGTGGCGATCCGCACCGCGGCACTGCTGGGGGTGGCAGGACTGGCGGCAGCCGGGGCACCGTTCGCGGCGCTGCTCGGCATGGCCGCATTGGCCGGGTTGGTGAACGGGGCGGCGTTCGGCTACCAGCGCTCCGTGGTGAACCACCTGGTGGCCGCCGGCGGGATGCCGCGGGCGCTGGGCATCGCGGCAACGCTGAGCGAAACAACCTTCGTGGCCGCACCGGTCCTGGCATCCGTGCTCGGCACGGTGGATGCCGTGTTCGCGCTGCTGGTGCTGACGCTGCTGGGAGGCCTGCCGGCGCTGCTGATGCCGATGGTGGCGCAGGCGCGCGCACCGGCGCGGCCAGAGGGGCACCGGGGCCAGCTGATGCGCCGGTCCACGGTGGTGTGGCTGGGGGCGACACTGGCGAACAGCGCGGTGGTGTCTTCCATCGAGGTGGGGGCGGTGGCGCTGGCGATGCGCTACGGCATGGCGCCGGCGATGGGGTTCGTGTTCACGGTGGCACTGTGTGCGGCTTCTGTGGCCGGCGGGGTGTGGGTGAGCGTCCGCAACCGGCCGCCGCAGCGCGGGCGGGTGGCGGCGCTGATGGCGGCGATGGCGCTGGGGGCGGCGCTGGTGGCGTTGCAACTGCCGGTGCCGGCAACGGTGGCCGCCGTGGTGTTGGTGGGGTGCTGCATGGCGCCGCTGAGCACGGCCTATTCGCTGCTGCTGGACGAGGTGGCCGCGGCGCATGAGAAGGCTGAGCTGTTCGCGCTGCAGCGGACGATGAATGCGGTGGGAGTCATCGTAACCAGCGCCACGCTGAGCCTGGGGTCACTGGCAGTGACGCAATGGGTGGCGGCGGCGGTGATGGCCGGGATGGCGGCGGTGGTGGCGGGGGCGGCGCTGCTGGGGCGGCGCGCCGCGGGCTGAGCGGGCTGGCGCGGGCGACCGGGTTGCGGCAGGAAGGGTGGATGGCAGCGGATACGGACCGGGGCGTGCTGGGCATCATCGCGGGTGGCGGGGCAATGCCGCTGCGCGTGGCCGCGGCGGCGCGGGCGGCGGGGCGCCAGGTGTTCTTGGTGGGGCTGGAAGGCTTCGCGCAGCCGGCGGCGCTGGCGCCGTGGCCGCATGCCATGGCGCGGATCGGCGCCGCGGGGCGCATCCTGGATCTGCTGCAGGCGCAGGGGGTGCGCGACGTGGTGCTGATCGGCACGGTGAAGCGACCCGGCTTCTTCGACCTGCGGCCGGATGCCGAGGGGGCGAAGCTGCTCGCGCGGATCGGGCGGGCGGCCTTCGCGGGCGATGACGGACTGCTGCGCGCAGTGGTGAAGGTTCTGGGCGAGATGGGGTTCACCGTGCTGGGCGCGCATGAGGTGCTGCGCGAGGCGCTGGCGCCGCTGGGGCTGCTGACGAAGGCGGCCCCCGATGCGCAGGCGATGTCCGATATCGCGCGCGGGGTGGCGGTGGCCCGCAAGCTGGGCGAGGCCGA
>CAMDAM010000163.1 GCA_945888575.1 Asaia bogorensis
GTTCCGGCGCGCGCGGCCGAGGCAGTAGGAGTGGCGAGGCAGCTATTTGGACGGTGGCGGGTCCGCTTCGCGACCCGCCCTACAAGCGGCTGCAAGTGGGGCGAGGCGCAAAGTCGAAAAAGTCTTTTTGCTTCTTTTTCTTCAGAAAAAGAAGGAGCTTCCTCACATTTTTACTTCCGCTTCGGCGCGTGGAATTCGAAGGGCGGGTAGTCCTTCGTGATGTCGCTCACCACCTCGATCAGGGCCGGGGCGTTGGAGTTGATGGCTTCGGCGAGGGCGCGCTTCAGGCCGGCGGCGTCTTCCACCCGCCAGGTGCCGACGCCGAAGGCTTTGCCGTAGGCGACGAAATCCGGGTTGGTGAGCACGGAGCCGGCGTGGCGGCCGTCGAACATGCGTTTCTGGTCGCGCAGCACGTTGCCGTAGCTGGCGTTGTTGACCACGACGGTGACGAGGTTGATGCCGAACTGCATGGCCGTGGCGAGATCGGAGCCGCCGAAGAGGAAGCCGCCATCGCCACAGATGGAGACCACGGGCTTGTCCGGGTGGGCGACCTTCACGCCCAGGGCGGTGGGGAAGCCGTAGCCCAGCGTGCCGTTGAAGCCGGACGTGATCATGGTGCGCGGCTTGTAAACCGGCAGGCCGTACCAGGCGATGTAGGCCACCTGGGTGACTTCATCGACGATCAGCCCGTCTTCGCCGACGGCTTCGCGGATGGCCTGGACCAGGCCGTATTGCGGCTGGGCCTTGGAGATTTGGGCGAGGGCGGATCCCTTGGCGGCGGCGATGGCGGCGCGGCGGGTGGTGCCGGCGTTCTTGGCCACCGCATCGCACAGCGCTTTTGCGCCGTCCTTGGCGTCGGCGACGATCGGCACATCCACCGTGAGGCGGCGGTGTTCGGCGGGGTCGATATCGATGCGGGCCATCTTGAGGCCCGGGGGGGAGGGCGCCCAGCGGGTGAGCGGCACATCGAGGCGGGTGCCGATGCCGATCAGCAGGTCCACCTTGTCCCACAGTTCGAAGCCGGCGACGGTGCCCAGCGAGAGCGGATGGCGGCTATCGACCACGCCCTTGCCGGTGCGGAAGCTGACGACCGGGGCGCCGATCTTTTCCGCGAGTGCCAGGATTTCCGGCCCCGCTTCGTTGGCGCCGCCGCCGACCCAGATCATGGGGAACTTGGCCGCGTCCACGAGCTTGGAGAGGGCGGCGATCTTCTCCGGATCCGGCACCGGGTTGGGGCGGTTGCCCAGCGGGTCCATCGGCGTGACGTCGGCCGTGGCGGGGAACATGTCCCACGGCATTTCCACGGCCACCGGGCCCGGCCGGCCGGACATCATGGCCTGGAAGGCGCGGGCCATCACCTGCGGGGCTTCGGTGGGGTGTTCGATGCGCTCGGCGAATTTCAGCATGCTCTTCAGCGTGGCGAGCTGGTCCGGCATTTCGTGCAGCTGGCCTCGGCCGCGGCCGATCATGGCGCTGGGCACCTGGCCGGTGATGCACATGACCGGCGCGTTCACGCCCCAGGCGGTGAGCAGCGCGCCCATGGTGTTCATCACGCCCGGCCCGGGGACCACGCTGAAGGCGCTGGGTTTGCCGGTGCTTTGCGCGTAGCCGAGGGCCATGTAGGCGGTGGTCTGCTCATGCCGCGCGTTCAGCACCCTGAGCTGGTTGGCGTTGCGGGCGAATGCATCGAACAGGCCATACATCTGCACGCCCGGCAGGCCAAAGACGGTGTCTACGCCGTGGCGCAGCAGGGAATCGACAATGGCGTCGCCGCCGGTCATGCGAGGCATGTTGATGCTCCTTGGGGTTTCCTACCTTGGGGGCATGCTGGCACGATGTGGCGGGGGAGGGAAGAAAGCGGTTCTTTTTTGAAAAAAAGAACCAAAAAACTTTTATGACCTTGCGCGGTATTTTCCATGGAGACCCGCGCGCAAGGTCAGGAAGTCTTTTTGCTTCTTTTTCTTCAGAAAAAGAAGAATCTTACCCTTTCTTCAGCCACATCCGATGCAGGTACATCCGGGCATCGTAGCTGAACACCTCCTCCATCCCCATCACGTGCTTATGGGCGGCGGCGTAGGTGACGCCGTAGATGAGCGGCGTGATCCAGGCTTCGCCCAGCACGATTTCGTCGATCTTGCGGTAGATGGCGCGGCGCTTTTCGGGGTCGATGGTGGCGGCGCCTTCGTCCACCAGCGCGTCCATCCTGGAGTCCTTCAGCTTGCCGGCGTTGTAGGTGCCGGCGCTGTGGTAGAGGTTGGTGGCGTTGATCGCGGGCTCCGGCTGGCGTGGCCAGGTGGTGAGGTAGAGGTGGGATTCGTTGCGGTCGTAGAATTTCTCGGTGGCGACCGTTACTTCGTAGACCCTAAGGTTCATCTTGATGCCGATGGCGCCGAGCTGGGCGCGGACGATTTCCACCGCCGGGGTGTTGAATTCGATGGGCCAGAGGATGGCGTCGATCTCGAAGCCGCCGGGCATGCCGCCGAGGCGCAGGTGCTCGCGGGCTTTGGCCACGTTGTAGGCGGGGCGTTCTACGGTGGGGTCGTAGCCCAGCGCGCCGGGGGGCCACATGCCGCCTTTGGCGATGATGGCGCGGTTGAAATAGACGGCGCGGTTCAGGGAATCCGGGTTGACGGCATGGGCGATCGCCAGGCGCAGATGCGGGTTGTCCAGCGGCGGCTTGGCCATGTTGAAGGACATGAGGAAGGCGACGGAGCCGCCCTCGTAGGGCTTCACGGTGTAGCGGGGGTTGTTGAGGAAGCTGGGCACCTCGCGATACGGCACGTACGCCATGTCCAGCTCGCCGGCGCGCAGGGCGGCGACCTGGACGGTGACATCGGGGATCACGTTGATCACGATCTCGTCCAGGTAGGGTAGCGGGTTGCCTGCTTCGTCGCGGCCCCAATAGTTCTCGTTGCGCACCAGACGGAGGTAACTGCCGCTGACGTATTCGGCGACCTTGAACGGGCCGGTGGAGGCGGGCTTGAAGCCGTAGTCCAGGCCCAGGGCGCGCACTGCGGTGGGGGAATTCATGGCGCCGCCGCGATCGGGCAGCACGCCCAGGATGGAGCCGAAGGGCTTGTTGAGGCGGACGCGGACCGTGTGTTCGTCCATCACCTCCGTGGTGTCGATGGCGGTGTAGAGCGGGCGGGCGGTGGCCTTGCTGGCCGGGTCCATCATGCGGTCGAAGTTGAACTTCACCGCTTCGGCGTTGAAGGCGGTGCCGTCGTGGAAGGTCACACCTTTGCGCAGGCGGAACACCAGGGCGCTTGGGTCGGAGAAATCCCAGGATTCCGCCAGGGAGCGATCGGGGCGGGGGCGCATCTGGGCGTCTACATCGACCAGGCTGTCGCAGTATTGGCGCCAGAAATAGGCGTCGTCGCCGGAGCGGCCGGTGGCGGGGTCCAGCGCGCCGGGGGCGAGGGAGCAGGCGGTGCGCAGGCGGCCGCCGTAGCGCGGCTTCTCGGCGTTGGCGCGGCCGTGGCGGGCCAGCATCACGCCGGCGCCGGCGAGCGCGCCCGTCACCAGGGTGCGGCGGCGCATTCTGCGCTTCGCGTCCACGGGCGGCTTCCTTCCCATTCTCCGGCCTGCTCGCTGCATTTCTGCCGGCGGCCGGTTGCGTGCGGGCAAGCTTGCGGGCCGGCGCGGGATGGCGTCAAGTTTGTCGACAATCGGGCATAAGCCCGGCACGGGAAGGGAACGGCGATGTCCTGGCAGGAAGAGATCGACGAGCTGAACGCGCGGCTGGGCATGGCCGAGGCGATGGGCGGGGCGGAGGGAATCGCCCGGCAGCGCAAACAGGGCAAGCTGCTGGTGCGGGAACGCATCGCCGCCATTGCCGACCCCGGCAGCTTCGATGAGTTCAGCGCGCTGGCCGGCCATGGCACCTATGACGGCGCGAAGTTGCAGCACTTCCTGCCCAAGCCGGTGGTGACCGGCATGATGAAGCTGGATGGGCGCAAGGTGGTGGTGACGGCAGGCGACTTCACCGTGCGCGGTGGTTCCGGCGGGCATCGCGGCGGCATGGGGCAGGAACTTTCGGCGGCGGAACGGTCGATCGAGTGGCGGCTGCCCTATGTGCGGCTGCTGGATGCCGCGGGCGGCAGCGTGCGCACCTTCGAGGATTACGGCCGCACGTATTTGCCGGATGGCAATGCCTGGACGCGGCTGGATGTGCAGTTGCTCAACATCGTGCCGACCGTTTCGGCCGTGCTTGGTTCCGTGGCCGGGTTGCCGGCGATCAATGCCTGCCTTTCGCATTTCAGCGTGATGGTGAAAGGGATTTCGCAGATCTTCCCGGGTGGCCCGCCGGTGGTGAAGGCGGCGCTGGGGCTGGATATCACCAAGGAAGACCTGGGCGACGACCGCATCCACACCCGCATCTCCGGCTGCATCGATAACGTGGCCGAAACGGAGCAGGATGCGTTCGAGCAGATCCGGCGCTACCTCTCCTACCTGCCGGCCAATGTGGGGGAGATGGCGCCGCGGACCGAGCCGACGGACGACCCGAACCGCACAGAGGAGGCGCTGCTGTCGGCGATGCCGAAGAGCAAGCGGGCCACCTACGACGCACGCAAGGTGCTGAACGCGGTGATCGACAAGGGCAGCTTCTTCGAGATCGCGCCGCTGTATGGGCGCGCGCGCATCACGGGCCTGGCGCGCGTGGATGGCTTCCCGGTGGCGATCATGATCAACAACCCGCGCTACAATGGCGGCTCCACGGATGTGGCGGCGGGATCGAAGGCCATGCGGCTGATGCAGCTGGCCGATCTGTTCCACCTTCCGATGATCTCGCTGGCCGACGAGCCCGGGTTCATGGTGGGGCCGGATGCGGAGCGGCAGGGCATCGAGCGTGCCGGGGCGCGCATGGTGGCGACCGTGTGTTCGACGCGGATGCCGTGGCTGACCGTGGTGCTGGGCAAGCTCTACGGCGTGGCCGGGCAGTGCCACCACCGGCCCACCGGCATGTTCCGCCGCTATGCCTGGCCCAGCGCCAACTGGGGCAGCATGCACATCACCGGCGGGGTGGCCGCCGCCTATCGGCGGGAGATTGCCGAGGCGCCGGACCCGGAGGCCAAGAAGGCGGAGATCGAGGCGCGGCTGCAGGCCCTGGCCTCCCCGTTCAAGACCGCCGAGGCGACGGGGCAGGACATCATTGACCCGCGCATCACGCGGCAGAAGCTGGTGGAGTTCGTGCACGACGCGCAGCGCATCCTGCAGGGGCAGGTAGGCGTGCCGGGGCTGCCCTACCTGCCCTGACGGCGGTGGGCTATTCCCCGCCTTCGCTGGCCTTGGCCGGTAGGGCGGAGAGCGCGACCTCCGCCAGTTCCGGCCCGATGCGCGCGGCGTGGCGGGCCAGGGTCAGCTGGGCCGCGCGGAACGCTGCCAGATCGCGCCCGGCCAGGCGGGCGGGGGGGATCACGTGCCGGCGCGGGTCCACCGGACGGCCGCGCACGGCGATCTCGTAGTGCAGGTGCGGCCCGGTTGAGAGGCCGGTGGAGCCGACGAAGCCGATCACATCGCCCTGCCTTACCGCGCGGCGCGGCGCGAGGCCGCGGGGGAAGCCAGAGAGATGGGCATAGCGCGTTTCGGTGCCGTCGCGATGGCGCAGGCGCACGATGTTGCCGTAGCCGCCCTCGCGCCGCGCCGAGGCGACGACACCGTCGGCGGCGGCATAGACGCGCGTGCCCGTGGGGGCTGCGAAATCGATGCCGGCATGCATGCGGTTGTAGCCCAGCATCGGATGGCTGCGCGGCCCGAAGCCGGAGGAGATGCGTGCGCCGTCCAGCGGCGTGCGCAGGAAGGAGCGGCGCAGGCTGCGCCCCTCGGCATCGAACCATTCCACCGCGCCGCCCGGCCGCTCATGCCGCCAGAACGACAGTGGGCGGCCGGAGAGCACCAGGCCGACCTGCAGCACCTGGCCGTGGCCCAGCACATCGCCATCCTCGCCGCGGAAACGCTCGAACAGGATGGAGAAGGTGTCTCCGGGCTGGAAGTCGCGCTGGAAATCCACCTGGTGGCCCAGCAGCCGGACCACTGCGAGCGCGAGCCCGGGCGGCAGGCCGGCGGCCACGGCGGAGGGGAACAGCCCGCCATCCACGGTGCCGCCGGCCAGGGCCAGCATGCGCTGCTGGGGTGCCACCACCTCCTCGGCCTGCCAGCCGCCTTCCCGCAGGCGGGCGCGCACCGTGCGGCCGGGTGCCGGCTCCACCTCCAGGCCGACCAGCGCATCGTCGCGCTCCGGGTCGAGCCGGATTGCCACTTCCTGCCCGGCGCGCAGCGATTTCGGCGGGAACAGGGCGGCGATGGTGCCCACCGCCGCGTGGGTCTCCTCCGGGCCCATCCCGGCCCCCAGCAGCAGCCCGGCGAGGGTGTCGCCCTTTCGCACCACGATCACGCGCTCGGCCTCCTGGGCCTGCGCCGGGCCCGCGCCCAGCAGGGAGGCGGCCAACAGCATGGCCTTCCAAAGCACGGCGGTGTTCTTGATCGTCATCGCGCCCTATCCCAGTCCGGATGTGATCAATCAGGCCGGCGGCGTGGCTGTCAACTCGCGATAATTTTCACAGTGCGGCATGCCCGGGTCGATCCGCAGTGGATTCACTTCAGCTTGGCACAGGTCTTATTGCCGTCTTGGGCGGCAATGCCCACGATACTACGTCGTTGAACGGCTGGCGGAGTTCGGCGTGGTCTCCCAGGCGCTAGCGCCAGCCCAGCCCCGCGCGGACCCGTGCCACGGCATCCTGGTGTGCCTCATGCCCGCCGGCGAAGCGCAGGCAGACATGGCTCACGCCCGCCGCGGCATAGGCCGCGAGGCACTCGCCCAGCCCGGCTTCCGGCCCGGCGTAGCAGGCCTGGCGCGCCCGCATCTCCGCGCCCGGCCGGTTGTAGTAGCGGCCAAGGAAGCCATCGAGCATGGCTTCCCCCTCTGCCGCGCTGTCGGCCAGGGCGACGGTGAGATACATGGCGCCGGCTACGGCCTCCGGCGCGCGGTCGGCTTCCTGCGCGGCGGCGCGGACCTCCGCCAGGCCGCGTGCATAGCCTTGTGGGTCTGGTGCCAGGGGGAACCAGCCGTCGAAGAACCTGCCGGCCCGTGCCAGGCTGCCGGGGCTGTGGCCGCCGATCCAGAGCAGCGGGCCGCCGGGGCGATGCGGCACGGGCGCCACGGTGGCGGCGCGAAGTGTCCAGCGACCTTCCCAATCGACGGGCTCGCCTTGCCACAGCGCGCGGCACAGGCGCAGGCCTTCCATCATGCGGCCGACGCGCTTCTCGAACGGCACGCCGGCGGCCTCGAACTCCGCGCGGATGCTGGGTGCGTCCGACGCGATTCCCACACCGAGAATGAGCCGCCCCTCGCTGATCTGGTCGATCGTGGCGGCCTGGTGGGCCAGCAGCACGGGGTTGCGCAGGGCCGGCAGCAGCACGGCGGTGCCGATCTGCACCCGCGGCACGCGGGCGGCCACGGCGGCCAGAAGGGTCAGCGGATCGTGGCGGGGGCGGGCGGTGAGGGAGTCGCCGATCCAGATGGAATCGAAGCCCAGCGCCTCGGCGCGGGACGCGAGATCCAGCAGCGGGCGGGCCGCGGGGCGGCCTTGCATGATCTGCTCGCGGGTGGGCAGCAGGTAGCCGATGCGCGGGCCGGCCATCGGCTACATCTCCACGATCACGTAGTCCCGCTCCACGGCCACCGACAGCGTCTCGGCCTTGAACGGGCCCTTGGCCAGCGTGCCGCCGGGCTCCACCGTGACGTTGTAGGTTTTTGCCTTCACGTCGTTCGGTTCGCACCAGCTTTGCCCGGTGCGGATGTCGAACTCCCAGCAATGCCAGGGACAGCGGATGATCTCGCCGTGGCGGGCCAGGCGGTAGTCGCCGGGCCCTTCGCTGACCAGCTGGCTCAGGATCGCGCCCTCGCACAGCTTGGCGCCCTGGTGCGGGCAGACGTTGATCAGGGCGAAGAACTCGCCGCCGAGGTTGAACACCCCGATCTGGCGCCCGCGGACGTTCACGATCTTTCGGCCGCCGGGCGGAATCTCGTCCGCCGCGGCCACCACGTGCCGGCTCGCCATCGTGTCGTCCTTCAGTCCAGGCGGTAGAGGGAGAGGGCGTTATCGCGATAGATCAGGCGCGCCCAGTCATCCGGCAGCTTCACCTTGAAGGCGTAGCGGGGGTCGTCCTGGTCCCAGTGCGGATAGTCGGTGGAGAACATCACGCGGTCCGGCCCGATCCACTCGATCGTTTGCAGCATGTCCTCCGGCCGCTCCGGCTCTTCCATTGGCTGGGTGGTGACCCAGAAATGGCGGCGCATGTATTCGCTCGGCGCCATCTTCAGTGGCGCTTCCGCGCGCAGACGGTTCCAGGTCTTGTCCAGCCGCCAGGCGAGCGAGGGCCACCAGGCGAAGCCGCCTTCCACCATCACCACCTTCAGGTCCGGCACCTCATCGAACACGCCTTCCGTGGTCAGCGAGATCACCAGCGTCTGCATCGTCTGCACGTAGGAGGGATGCTCCTCGTGGTAGTAGCTCGGCCAGCCGCCGCCGGTGGAGGCGTGGCCGCTGGTGCCGCCCAGGTGCAGCGAGATCGGGAAGCCGTTCGCGGCACAGGCGGCCAGGATCTTGCGGTAGCGGCGCCGGCCCAGCGGTTCCAGCCCACGCGGCGGGATGTTCACCTGGGCGAAGCGGGCGTCGCCGGCGCGCTTCTCGATCTCGGCGATCGCTGCGTCCTCGTCCTCGATGGTGATCTGCACGCTGGCCTTGAGGCGCGGATCGGGATCGCAGAACACCGCGGCCTGCCACTCGTTCACCGCATGCGCCATGGCGGCGGCGAATTCCAGGTTCCGCTCCGCCGCCGCGCCGCCGACCAGCGGGGCGAGCAGGCCGTAGCGGACGTCATACAGGTCGAGCAGCTGCTCCTGCATCATCGTGAGGTCGCTGCCCGGCGGGCCGCCATCCTTTGGCCAGCTATCCATCCGCATGCCGTTGCCCGGGGACATGCGCGGATACAGCGAGCCCTTGTGCAGCGGCTGGCGGGAGCGGTTGCCCACCGTGATGCGGTGCTCGCGCCACTTGGCCGACAGCCACGGGTCGAAATCCGCCGGGGTGCGGAAGAACGGGTGCACGTCGCAATCGACGAAGCCCATGTACTGGCGGCCGGGGGTGTCGAGGCGGGTTTCGCGGAGAGTCACGTTCATGGCGTCGTCTCCTGGGGAAGGGGGAAGCAAGGATTCTTCTTTTTGTGAACAAAAAGAAGCAAAAAAACTTCATTCACTTGCGCGCGTGCTAGGGCCCCAGCACGCGCGCAAGTCCGGAAAAGTTTTTTGGTTCTTTTTTTCAAAAAAGAACGTCCTTCCTTCCCTATAGGCGCGAATACGTCGCGCGCGGGTTATCGACCATCATCTTCTTCAGCATCGCCGGCGGAATGCCCGGCGGCACGGGATCCGCCCCGTCGTAATGCCAATGCGGATAATCGCTGGCGAAGAGCAGCATGTCGTCGCTGCCGAGCTGGTCCAGCACGCGGCCCAGTGCTTCGCCGTCCATCGCATCCAGCGGCTGGGCGGTGAGGCGCACGCGCTCGCGGATGATGTCGGCCGGCAGGCGGTTGAGCCACGGCACCTCGCTGCGCACGCCGCGCCAGGTCTTGTTCACGCGCCACATGCTCGCCGGCAGCCAGGTGACGCCGGATTCGATTAGCACCACCTTCAGCTCGGGGAATTTCTGGAACACGCCTTCGACCAGCAGCGAGTTCAACGCCGCCGACATGCCCTGGGCGTAGGAGACGTAATCCTCCAGCAGGGTGGAGCCCCAGCCGCCGGCGCTGGGCGGATGGCGGAAGGTGGAGCCGGCGTGCAGCCCGATCGGCAGGCCGTGCTTTTCCGCCGCGCGGTAGATCGGCCACATCTGCCGACGGCCGGGCGGCAGTTCCGCCATCGCCAGCATCAGCACCTGCACGAAGCGGCGGTCCCCGGCCAGGCGCTCGATCTCCTCGGCCGCCAGCTCCCCGCTGTGCTGCGGGACCAGGATGGAGGCGCGCAGCCTGGGGTCGCGATCGAGCAGCTCGCCGGCCACCCAGTTGTTCACGCCGCGGCACAGGGCGGCGGAGAGATCCTCGCTCATCACCGCCTGCGCGCCATGCAGCACGTTGCAGATCGCGAAGGAGACGCCGAGCGGATCCAGCGCCTGTGCCTGCAGCGTGGCCAGCGAGCTGCCGGGCAGGCCGGTTTTCGGCTTCCAATCCGGGCGCACGTTGATGGGGGCGGCGGGCGGAAAGGCCATCAGGTCGTAGTTTTCGCTGTCCAGCCCGCGGCGCAGCATGTGCTCGCGCCAGTATTCGTCCATGTAGGGCATCAGCGCCTTGGCGTTCGGCACCGCCGGATGCAGGTCGCAATCGATCGCGCCGACCGTGCTCGCCGCCCG
>CAMDAM010000164.1 GCA_945888575.1 Asaia bogorensis
TTCGGCCACCACATGCCGGTGCGCGGTGGCCGCCAGGCGCTCGATTCCCCGCGCCGTCACCGAAACCAGGATGCCACCATCCGAAAGCTGGAGCGGATTCTCGATGCAGCCTTCGCGGCGCAGATGGTCCAGCGCCGCCATCACTTCGGCAACCGGGCAGCCCAGCCCCGCGCGCCGCATCGCCACCGCCACGTCGGCCTGCCGCCGCGGGCTCAGCACCGCCATCTGGGTCAGCGCGGCCAGCAGCGCATCCCTGAAATCCTGCGTCGGCACCGCCGGAAGGGGTGCCTGGTCCATGCTTGGCTGGGGGTCGCGGAAGACGGAAACGTCCTGGGTCATGCTGCGGCTCCACTCGGCACACGGCACGGGGAACGGGTTACCGCCAGCAACGGCGTTCGTTTCCCGGCACGCTACATTTCGCAGCATCGGCCCGTTATGCATGCAATGGTAGTCGGGGAAATTACCTATCTATTCACACGTACGGGGCGAACCGAATCACGCCCGCAACAACCCTGCCTGCATCGCCAACCGGATCACATCCGACAGGGTGCGGCAGGAGAGCTTCTCCATCACCTTGGCCCGGTGCACCTCCACGGTGCGCGCCGAGATGCCCAGTTCATGCGCGATCGCCTTGTTGCCGTCGCCCCGCACGATCGACTCCAGCACCTGCCGCTCACGCCGGGTCAGTCGCGCCAGGCGCAGCCGAACCGCCTCCGGCACAGCAGCCCCCCGCATCGATATCGACCACGACGACAACGCCGCGCGCGCCGCCTCGGCCAGCGCCGCCGGCCGCAGCGGCAATGCCACCACATCGGCAGCCCCGGCCTTCATGGCCTTAACTGCGACCGCAACATCACCCTCCGGCGCCAGCGCCACCACGGGAAATGGGCAGGCCCGCGCTGCAAGCTCGGCCAGCAGCAGCGCCCCGTCTTCGGAATTCACGCACAGGCCAGAGACGATGCAGCCCGGCGCCAGCCCCTCCAATCGCGCGGTCAGGTGCGTCACCGTTGGGAACGCGATCGCCTCCCACCCCGCCGCGCGCATCGCCCCAACCAGGGCCTCGCGCAACTCGGTATCGCTCGCAACCACATAGGCGTTGCCCTGGGTCAATGGCACCGCGATCGTGCCAACCGCCTCCTTAGCGCCGATCATCGCACCGCCCGCTCCAACGCGGCGCCGGCGCCACGTTTGTTCCGAACCCGGAGATGTCGACCCGCAGCGCGCTGCGCCCGTCGTGCCTGCCCCATCGTTCTTGTCCTGCACGGGCGCGGGGTGTGTCCCCACGCGTCATAACGCATGCTCAACGTCAAAATTGCATCACGCAAGCGCAGACTTCAATGCAAAGTCGCAACCGGAAATGTTACCGAATGTAATTTCCGTTCACGGCGCGTCACGCCGGCCATCTGGCGCCCATCGGCCTTCTGGCCGAGAATGCCCGCGAACGAAGCCACGCACGGAGAATTGACTGATGTTCCTGCCCTTTAACGTCGGCGACGTCACCGTGCATCGCATCGTCGAACAGGTCGTCCCGTTCAGCGCCCCACGCGATTTCCTGCCCGACCTCACGGAGAATTTACTCGAAGCCAACCGCAGCTGGATGGAACCAACCGACCTGGACCCCGTCAGCGGAAAGCTCATCCTCTGCATCCAGTCCTATCTGCTGCGCACCCCGCACCACACGATCCTGATCGACACCTGTGTCGGCAACGACAAGAACAACCCCCGATTCCCCGCCTGGAACCACCGGCAAGACGAAACCTGGCTCGCCAACCTCGCCGCCGCCGGCGCCCGCCCGGAAGACATCGACTACGTGATGTGCACCCACATGCATGTGGACCATGTCGGCTGGAACACCCGCCTCCAGAACGGACTCTGGGTCCCCACCTTCCCCAACGCCCGCTACGTCTTCGCCGAGCGCGAATACGCCCATTGGAATGCCGCCCACGCCGCCCAGCCCATCCCGGTCTACGCCGAAAGCGTCCTGCCGGTGATCGAGGCTGGCCGCGCCGACATGGTCTCAGACACCCACGCCCTGGGCGACCATCTCCGCCTCACCCCCACCCCCGGCCACACCCCCGGCCACGTCGCCGTCGAGCTCGGTCGCGGCAAGACCGAAGCCGTCTTCACCGGCGACCTCATCCATACCCGCCTGCAGGCCCGCTACCCCGAACTCAACATGCGCGCCGATGCCAACCCCACCCAGGCCGCCGCCACGCGCCGCGCCTTCCTGGAACGGCACTGCGACACCGAAACCCTGTGCTGCACCTCGCACTTCCCCACGCCCAGCACCATGCGGGTGAAGCGTTGGGGCGAGGGGTTCAAGTGTGAGATGGTAGAGAAGTAAGACTCTTCTTTTTCTGAAGAAAAAGAAGCAAAAAGACTTCATGACCAGATGCGGCAAGATCGCATCTGGTCATGAAAGTTTTTTGCTTCTTTTTTTCAAAAAAGAACGCGCTTACTTTCTATCAGCGTCCCGCGCACCCAAAGCCCGCGCCGCGAATTCCTCCGGCGGCTTCACCCCGGCATCGGTGTAGGCCTTGCGCAGCGCTTCCACATTCGGGCTGAATACCGTCTTGCGGTTCGCCTTCGCCCAGTCGTAGCTCGCCGCCTGCATCGAAACCTGGTTCTGGAACCTCGGCATCACGTAGCGCGCGAACATCTCGTAGCTGCGCCAGGTATCCTCCCGGTTCGCCCAGTCCGTCGCGCGGAACATCAGCCCGCCGAACCCGCCATCGGAAAGCTGGATCAGCCGCTCGATCCCGCGCGCGATCAGGTCCGGGGAGCCCACCAGCGTCGTCCCCGCCGCCACGCCGTCGCGCAGCGGGTCCTCGGAGCGGCCCGGCGGCCGCCCCAGCGCCTCGGTGAAGTAGTCCACCGTCTCGCGCCGCTCACCCGCGCGCACCTGCTGCAGGGCCAGCTCGTCGTCCTCGGCGCAATGCATGGTCACCACCAGGCGCCATTTCTTCCGGTCCATCGTCTTGCCGTGCTTGGCCGCGGCCTCCTCGGCGATGCGCCACTGCCCCGCCACCGCCTCCGGTCCACCCGGCAACCCGGCGCCCAGCGAGAGAATGCCCAAGCCATGCTTGCCCGCCGACTGCGGCGCGGCCGGCGTCATCGTGCTCGCCACCGCGATATCGAAATGCGGCTCGCTCCACGGCCGCAGATGCAACCGCGCCTCGCGCATCTCGAACCAGTCTGTCTTCATCGTCACCGGCTCTTCGCAGGCCAGCAGCGCCATGATCGCATCCAGCGCCTCATCCATGCGCCGACGCTGGGTCATCGGGTCGATCCCGAGCATGTACGCGTCCGACACCAGCGCGCCCGGCCCGCAGCCCAGCATCGCCCGCCCGCGCGTCATGTGGTCCAGCTGCGCGAACCGCTCCGCCACCATGTAGGGATGGTGATACGGCAGGGAGGTCACGCCCGAGCCCAGCTTGATGTTCTTGGTCCGCTCCGCCGCCGCGGCAATGATCAGCTCCGGAGAGGCGATGATCTCCCAGCCCGCCGAATGGTGCTCCCCGATCCAGGCCTCGTCGTAGCCCAGGTAGTCCAGCCACTCGATCATCTCGATGTCGCGCCGGATCGCCAGTGTCGGGTTATCCCCCAGCCGGTGGAACGGTGCGAGAAAAATGCCGAACCGCAGCCCGTGATGCGCCATGACGTTGCCCTCCGTATCGTGCCCGGAGGATGCCCGCCACGCGCCAGCCTGCCAAGGCGCGCTCAGCGCTCCTGCGCCACCCGCTCCCGCCAATCCGCCAGCACATCGGCCAGGGTCTGCTCCCACGCGATCGCCGGCGCCCAGCCCAGCACCGTCCGCGCGGCGGAGGCATCGCCACGCGCCGTCGGAATCTCCGCCCGCCGCAGCAGCCCCGCTCCGGTCGAAACCTCGGCCTTCACCCCGGCCATCGCCATCAGCGCGTCCAGAATATCGCCAATCCGCCGCGGCGTTCCGGAAGCGACGTTGAACACCGCCCCCGGCGCCAGCGTATCGGCCCGCGCCAGCGCCGCCACATAGGCCGCGCACACATCGCGCACGTCCAGGAAATCGCGGTACGGGTCCAGTGCCCCCACCTGCAGCCTCGGCTCCTGCAATCCGGCCGCGATCCGCGCCACCTGCCGCGCAAAGGCCGGCACCACGAGGACCGATGATTGCCCCGGCCCGGTATGGTTGAACGGCCGCATCCGGATCACCCGCAACCCGCCCGCCGCCATCGCCCCCAGTGCCAGGTCCGCTGCCGCCTTGGTGGCGGCATAGGTGTTCATCGGCGCTGGCAGCCCCGCCTCGTCCAGCGCCACCCCCGGCGCGAAAGATCGCCCATAGATCTCGGCGCTGGAGGCGAACAGCAGCACCGCCTGGGGGTTCACCGCCTGCAGCGCGCGGGCCAACCCCAGCGTGCCCATCAGGTTCACCCGCCACGCCGTATCGGGGTCGGCCTGCGCCGCCGGCACCGCGGTCACCGCCGCCAGATGAACGCAGGCGTCCGGCGCCGCCTCGGCCACGAACTGTGCCACGGCGGCGGCATCGGCCAGATCCACCTTCGCCCCGGCCCCGCCCATCTCGATCAGCGTGGCCTGCGGGAACGCCGCAAGCAGCTGCGGCCGCAGATGCGTCGCCACGAACCCGCCGGCGCCTGTCAGAAGAATCCGCCGCAGCGACACGTCGGCTCCCGCGCCGATGTCAGCGCCGCGGGGCACGATGCCGCGCCAGGTCCGCCTCCACCATCTCCGCGGCCATCTCCTCCAGCGTCACCGCCGCCGTCCAGCCCAGCACGCTCTGCGCCTTGCCGGCATCGCCCAGCAGAACATCCACCTCCGCCGGGCGCATGAACTTCTCGCTGGTCTTCACATGCGCCTGCCAGTCCAGCCCCACATGCCCGAATGCAATCGCGCAGAAATCGCGAATCGACACGGTCCGCCCGGTCGCGATCACGTAGTCGTCCGGCGTTTCCTGCTGCAGCATCAGCCACATCGCCCGCACATAGTCGCGCGCATGGCCCCAGTCGCGCGTCGCGCCCAAATTGCCCAGCACCAGCTCACTGGCCAGCCCCAGCTTGATCCGCGCCACGCCGTCCGTGATCTTGCGCGTCACGAACTCGATGCCGCGCAGCGGGCTTTCGTGGTTGAACAGGATGCCGGAATTGGCGTGCATCCCGAAGCTTTCGCGGTAGTTCACCGTCATCCAGTGCGCATACAGCTTCGCCGCCGCATACGGGCTGCGCGGATAGAACGGCGTCCGCTCGCTTTGCTTCTGCTCCTGGATCTTGCCGAACATCTCAGAGGAGGAGGCCTGGTAGAACCGCGCCTTCGGGCACACGATCCGCACCGCCTCCAGCATGTTCACCGTCCCCATCCCGGTCACGTTCCCGGTCAGGATCGGCTGCTGCCAGCTCGCATGCACGAAGCTCTGCGCCGCGAGGTTGTACACCTCATCCGGCTTCACCGTCTCCAGGATGCGGATGATGCTGGAAAGGTCCATCAGGTCGCCGTCATGCAGCGTCACCCGGTCCAGCACGCCGATCCAGCGCAGCCGTTCCCCGATCACATCCGCCGAGGCGGAACGCCGCAGCAGCCCGTGCACCTCGTAGCCCTTCTCCAGCAGCAACTGCGAAAGATAGGCTCCGTCCTGGCCGGTGATCCCGGTGATAAGCGCGCTGGGCATGGTGAAGGGAAACCTCCTGCTGCGATGCGCCCATCTAAACCGCGGCCGGGTGCCCGTCCATTGCGGAGGCACCAGTGCCATCGTTCACACCATCGACAGCCGCGAGCATCGCCGCCGCCGTCTCCCGCCAATCCACCGGCCGGAACCGCGCCCGCACCTCCGCCCGCCATGCGTCCAGCCCCGCCGGATCCTCCAGCAAACCGCGGATCACCCGCACCGCATCGCCCACGCTGTCCGCCTCGAAATACCGCGCCAGATCGCCGCCCGCTTCGGGCAGGGAGGTGTTGTCGGCACACACCACCGGCGTGCCGAAATCGTGGCTCTCCACCAAGGGCAACCCCCAGCCCTCGTAGTGGCTGGGATACACCGTGAACATCGCCCCCCGGTACAGCGCCGCCAGCTGCGCATCCGATGGGCTGTCCACCACCTCCACGCGCCCATCCAGGAAGGCCGCGTTGCGCATCTGCTGCATCATGTCATCCACCAGCCAGCCGATCCCGCCGGCAAAAACCAGCTTCGGCACCGTCCCTGCCGGCATCTCCTCCACCAACCGCCGCCAGGCCCGGAACAGCAGCAGGTGGTTCTTGCGCACCTCGATGGTGGAAACGCACAGCACATATGGCTCCACGGGGGCCACCGCCGCGCCCGCAGCCACCGGAACACTCGGAAACCCGGTCCCGATCGGCACCACCGTCACCGGCGCCCGCAGCGCGAACCCCTCCCGCGCCGCGAACACCTCCATGTCCCGCCGCGTGGCA
This sequence comes from Asaia bogorensis, assembly GCA_945888575.1. Taxonomy (GTDB): domain Bacteria; phylum Pseudomonadota; class Alphaproteobacteria; order Acetobacterales; family Acetobacteraceae; genus CAMDGX01. Next base: position 6,418 of record CAMDAM010000164.1, read on the forward strand.
TGGGAAATCGCCATCGGCACGTCGCACACCGGCATCATCCGCGTCGCCCAGTCGCGATAGCGCCGGCCCAGCGCCACCACGCTGAACTCCGGCCGCATCACCGGGATCAGGTCGTACACCAGCGTGGCATAGCGCAGCCCGTGCCGCTCCAGCGCCACCAGCGCCCGCTCCATGTGCTGGGAATTCCACGGCGCCGCCAGCCCGAACAGCACATCCCCGGGCCGCATCTCCGCCGCCGCCTGCGCCCGCGCCCCACCCGCCTGCTTCGGCACCCGCCACTGCGCCCGCCGCGCCGCACGCAGGAAGCGCGGCACCGCCCGCACCGCCGCCCAGAGCGGCAACAGCACGTCCAGCAGCGCGGCCCGCACCTCGCCCGGCATCCTGTTGCCCACCCATTGCCAGGCCCGCCGCAACCCGCCCGGCGCCTGCGCAGAGGGATCGGCATTCGCCGCCACCACCGCCTGCCGCGCCCCGCCCACGCTCACCGCCTCCGCCGACTCGGCCGACACCGACCGCAGATACGCCTCGCGCAGCGCCGCATACGGCACCTCATAGAACCCGCCCCCGCCCGGCACATGCCGCAGGAACCGGATGCGCTGCTCGCCCGCCAGCTCCACCAGCGCCCGCGCCGCCTCGAACGAAAGCCGCTGGATACCCGTCGGCCGCGCCCCGCGCAGCAGATGCACCAGCACGTCCTCGGCATCGATCCAGATCACCGGCAGCGCCACAATTCATCCTTTCCAGGCCCTTGCCACCCCCAGGTGGCGGCCGGCCTCATAACATGCGACACCACGCCGCCATACCGGCGCAGGCAGCCAGCCCCGCGCCGCCAACCACGGGAAGCACGGCGAGTGATCTCGGTCATCCTCTACGGCCGCAACGACAGCTACGGCTACAACCTGCACAAGCGCGCCGCCCTCAGCCTCAACTGCATCGCCGAGGTGCTGGATGCCGAAGGCGATGAGATCCTCTTCGTCGACTACAACACGCCCGACGACTTCCCCACCTTCCCCGAAGCCATCCGCGACACGCTCACTGACCGCGCCAAGCAGATCCTGCGCGTCCTGCGCGTCCGCCCCGCCCACCACCGCCGCTTCGCCGCCCTCAGCCACCTCGTGGCCCTCGAACCCGTCGCCCGCAACGTCGCCGTCCGCCGCAGCAACCCCGCCAACCGCTGGCTGCTCTCCACCAACACCGACATGATCTTCGTGCCGCGCACCGGGAAATCCCTCTCCGAGATCGCCGCCCCGCTGGCCGACGGCTTCTACCACCTCGCCCGCTGTGAACTGCCCGAATCGCTCTGGGAAACGCTCGACCGCCGAGACGCCGCCGGCACCATCGCCCAGGTCGGCCAATGGGGCCGCCAGTTCCACCTCAACGAACTGACCACCCACGAGCTGCCCTACCTGCGCTTCGACGCCCCCGGCGACTTCCAGCTCATGCTCCGTTCGGATGCCCACAGGCTCTGCGGCTTCGACGAGCGCATGCTCATCGGCTACCACGTAGACAGCAACATCGCCCGCCGCCTGCACCTCCTGCACGGCACCTGCGGCGACGTGGAACCCGACCTCTTCGGCTACCACTGCGACCACACCCGCCAGGTCACCCCCGCCCACCGCCACGACGCGCCGGAGAACGACCTCTCCCGCTTTGTCCTCGACCTCACCGACGTCGATGACTGTCGCCACCAGGCCGAAACCTGGGGCCTCGCCGGCGAATACATCGAAGACATCCGCCTCGACGGCAGCCGCATCAGCTATTTCGACGCGCTGGCCGCCACCATCGCCACCCCGATGGAAACCCCCACCCGCACCGAAGTCGGCGCCGCCGGCATCGAGCGCACGGATTACGACCCACCGCACGCCCTGCCCTTCCTGCTCGATGCCCTGGTGGAATACCCCCGCGCCAGCAGCCTCGGCTGGTTCGGCACCCGCGCCGACACCCTCGCCCTCTTCGCCCACGCCTGGCGCGCCGTCGGCTTCACCGCCCCCATCCTCGTCCCTGCCGACGCTTCCTGGCTCGCCCCTCTTCCCGAAGGCGTCACCACCGCAGAAACCCCCGCCATCGTCGCGAACGCCCATCTCTTCGTCCTCGATGGCGGCCTGCCCGCCGGCCACGACCCCGCCGCCCCCGCCCAGCAAACCCCGCAGATGCGCCACGTCCTGCGCGCCCTCTCCCGCATCGTGGCCGACGAACGCCAATGGATGCCCCAGCGCGCGGAAACCAACCTGCGCGCCGCCCTGCCCCCCCATCTGCAGGCGCCGCGCCGCGTCATCGGCCTCAACACCTTCCTCAACTCCTGGGAACAGCAGTTCGGCGCCGTCATCGGCGCGGCCAAATCCCCGGGCTCCACCCGCGTCCGCCAGGGCTTCGTCCTGCCGCCGCCGGAAGGCCTGGTTGACCTCGCCGCCCTCCGCCCCGCCCATGCCGGCGAGCGCGTGGGGAAGGAAATCCGCCTGCGCCCCAACCGCCGCGGCCTCGTCTTCATCGCCTCCCGCGTCGGCGTCCCCGCCGGCCCCTGGCGCTTCGAGCTGGAATACGCCCCGGCCCTGCTGCCCATCCCCCGCCCCGGCCCGCTCAAGCTCGAAGCCGTCGCCGCCGGCCGCACCATCGCCCACCGCTACCCCGTAGTGAACGGCCTCACCCGCCAATCCCTCACACTCGATTTCACCCTGCCCGGCGACCCCGAAGACCCCGACGCCGGCACCGAGATCCTGCTCCGCCTGCACACCGTCGGCATCCCCGCCGGCACCCTCACCGCCGCCCGCCTCATCCGCCCCACCGCACCGGCTGTTGCGTAGGAAGCCTTTGCGTTAAGGTTGTGCTGGTTTCAGCGTGTGTGAGTTCGAGTCGTCATGAAAACAGCGCTTGTCTGCGGCGCCGGCGGTTTCATCGGCAGCCATCTGGTCCGCCGCCTGAAGGCCGAAGGCTTCTGGGTCCGTGGCGTGGACCTGAAGCTCCCGAGCTTCAGCCCCTCCGCCGCCGACGATTTCGTCCAGGGCGACCTGCGCGACCCCGTCCTCTGCCGCGCCATAACCGACCGCGTCTTCGACGAAGTCTACCAGCTCGCCGCCGACATGGGCGGCGCCGGCTACATCTTCACCGGCGAGAACGACGCCGACATCATGCACAACTCGGCCACCATCAACCTCAACATGCTCGACGCCATGCAGCGCCGCGGCGTCGGCCGAGTGTTCTACTCCTCCTCGGCCTGCATCTACCCCGAGCACAACCAGCTGGACCCGGACAATCCCAACTGCGAGGAATCCAGCGCCTACCCCGCAGCACCCGACAGCGAATACGGCTGGGAAAAGCTGTTCAGCGAGCGCCTCTTCCGCGCCTATGGCCGCAACCACGGCATGTCCGTCCACATCGCCCGCTACCACAACATCTTCGGCCCCGAAGGCACCTGGCGCGGCGGCAAGGAAAAGGCCCCCGCCGCCCTCTGCCGCAAGGTCGCCGAAGCCGATGACGGCGGCACGATCGAGATCTGGGGCGACGGAAAACAAACCCGCTCCTTCCTCTTCATCGACGAATGCCTGGAAGGCACCACCCGCCTCCTGCGCAGCGACGCCACCGGCCCGGTCAACATCGGCTCCGATGAGATGATCTCCATCAACGACCTGGCCCGCATGGTCGCCGGCTTCTCCGGCAAGCGCATCGAAATCCGCAACATCCCCGGCCCCACCGGCGTGCGCGGCCGCAACTCGGACAACAAGCTGATCCGCGAAACCCTCGCCTGGGCGCCTTCCCGCCCGCTGGCCGAAGGCATGCGCAAGACCTATGACTGGATCTCCGCCCAGGTCCGCACGCTCGTTCCCGCGCAGTAAGCAAGCGCGTTCTTTTTTGAAAAAAAGAACCAATACTCAGTTCATTTGAGGATCCGGAATTTTGCCGGTTCCCTGATGCGGAAGTTATCAGTCACTGCGTCGCAGAGGTTGTCCCATGTTTGCGGGACGGTTCGTCGCAAGAAGGTC
>CAMDAM010000165.1 GCA_945888575.1 Asaia bogorensis
CGCCCGATCTCGCCGAAGATCGCCGCCTCGCTCGGCAAATCCATGGTGGCATAGCGCTGCGGCCAGTTGCCCAGCACGCCCAGGCGGCGGAACTCGCTCTCCTGCACCCCCATCCAATGCTGGGCATAGGCGCGGCACTCGGCGCGGAACTCCAGCAGTGGCACCGCATCCTTGTCCTTCTTGGCGGCGCGATACTGCTCCTCGATCTTCCACTCGATCGGCAGCCCGTGGCAGTCCCAGCCCGGGATGTAGTTGGCGTCATAGCCGCCCATCTGCCGGGCGCGGTTCACCACATCCTTCAGGATCTTGTTCAGCGCCGTGCCGATATGCAGGTTGCCGTTCGCATACGGAGGGCCGTCATGCAGGATGAAGCCCGGCCTGCCCTGCTTGGCGCGCAGCTTGCCCCAGATATCCATCTGCTCCCACCGAGCCAGCATCCCCGGCTCCTTCTTCGGCAGGTCGCCGCGCATGGGAAAGGGCGTGTTCGGCAGGAACACCGTGCTGCGATAATCGCGGCCGGCAGCCGGGGCGGGAGCATTGTCGGTCATGGGATGTGTCTCGCGCGGCTGCGAGAGCCGCAAAAGGGGGTGGGGAATATGCGCGTCGAACCCGGCTCTCTAGCGAGAGGCCGGGCCAATAATTCGCGCTATGACAACCCCGAACATGCCCCGATCATGCCATCCGGGCCTTCAATCGGCAAGGCGAGCGGTGGCGACATCTCCTTTCACCACGGAGGCACGGAGCCCACGGAGAAGGCACGGAGCAGGAGCTTCACCTCCGTGCCTTCTCCGTGACCTCCGCGCCTCCGTGGTGAGTCTTCCTGTGCTACCCCAGCAACGCCCGCGCCTGCGCCGCATCCGCCGCGATCTGCGCCTTCAACGCATCCAGCCCCGAAAACTTCTGTTCCCCGCGCAGATAGGCCTCCAGCGAAACCCCGATCTCCTGCCCGTACAGATCGCCGGCGAAGTCGAACAGGTTCACTTCCAGCCGGCTCTCCGGCCCCTCGTTCACCGTCGGCCGCCGCCCGATATTGGCAACACCCTTGCAAACGCGCCCATCCGGCAGCGCGATCGTCACCGCATACACCCCGCGCGCCGGTTCCAGATGCCGCCCCAGGGGAACATTGGCGGTCGGAAACCCGATCGTCCGCCCGCGCTTGTCGCCATGCGCCACCACGCCGCGGATCGCCCAGGGCCGCCCCAGCATCGCGGTCGCCCGCTCCGGATACCCGTCCTGCAGCGCGCGCCGGATCCGCGTGGACGAAATCGCCCCCTCCGCGTCCAGCAGCGGCGGCACCACGGAAAGCCCGATCCCCACCCCGGCCGCCCGCTCCGCCAGGAACGCCACGTCCCCCCCGCGCCGGTGCCCGAAGGCAAAATCCGGCCCGCAGGCCAGGTGCTTTGCTCCCAGCCCGCCATGCAGCACCTCGGCCACAAAGGTCTCGGCACTCATCTGGCTGAACACCGCGTCGAAGGGCAGCTCGTACACGAACGAAACCCCCAGCCCCGCCAGCACCGCCGCCCGCTCGGCCGACAGCGTCAGCCGGAATGGCGGGTCATCCGCCCGGAACACCTCGCGCGGATGCGGCTCGAAGCTCAGCACCGCCAGCTTCGCGTCCGGCCGCGCCGCATGCGCCGCGCGCAACACCTGGGCGTGCCCGCGATGCACCCCGTCGAAATTCCCCAGCGCCACGCTCGCCCCGCGCGCGCTTTCCGGCAGCGCCCGCCAGTCGCCGAACACCTGCATCAGCCGGCCTCCCCCAGGTCGGAACCAGTCTCCGCCATCCGCTGCTGTGCCCAATCCGAGAGCTGCACGGGATGCCCCAGATATGCCGACAGCACCTCTGCCGGCGGCCCATCGGCGCGCACCCGCCCCTGGTCCATCCATAGCGCCCGTGTGCACCACTGCAGCACCACGTCGGTCACGTGGGAGGAGAGCACCAGGATCTCCACCCCCCGCACCAGGTTCTCCAGCCGCACCCGCGCCTTCTCCATGAAGCCCGCATCGCCGGCCAGGAACCACTCGTCCATCAGCAGCACCTGCGGCCGAACGGAAGTCGCCAGCGCGAAGCCCAGCCGCACGATCATGCCGGAGGAATAGATCCGCACCGGCAGGTCGAGGAAATCCGTCAGCTCCGCGAACTCGGCCACGTCCTCGGCCAGCCCCTCGATCGCCTTCCTGTCGAGGCCCAGATACATGCCGCGCAGCATGATGTTCTCACGCCCGGTCAGCTCCGGGTTCATGCCCAGATGCGGGTCCACCAGCGCGTTCAGGCTCCCCTGCACCCGCACCCGCCCGGCCACCGGCTCGTAGATCCCGGCCATCGCCCGCAACAGCGTTGTCTTGCCCGCCCCGTTGCCGCCTACCAGCGCCAGCCGGTCGCCAGGCCGCAACGCCAGGTTCACGTCGCGCAGCGCCTCCACCACCACCCGGTTGCGGTTATCCGCCGCCATCCGCCCGGTCACGGTCGAAAGCACCGTCTTCTTCAGGCTGCGCGCATTGCCGTGGTACAACGGGAAGCTGAGCGACAGGCCTTCGACGTCGATGGACGAGGTCATCGCGCTACAACCAGAACGCGATGCGGCCGCGCACCCGCGCGAACACCACCCAGGTGATCACGAAAAGCACGGCGCTGTAGGCGAGTGCGCAACCCACCACGATCGCGCTCGGCGGCGTGCCGAACAGCGGCCCGCGCACCACCTCCAGCAGGCAGAAGAACGGGTTCAGCGCCAGCATCCACTGCCGATCATCCAGCTGCTCCGGCTTCCAGATCACCGCCGACAGGAAGAACGCCATCTGCATCACATTGGCCACGATCGGCGGAACGTCGTGCAGCCGCGCGCACAGCGCCCCCAGCAGCAGCGCCAGGCTCAACGACACCGCCAGCCACAGCACCATCCCCGGCAGCGCCAGCCACGCCACCCCCGCCGGCGGCCAGGTCCACAGCACCAGGTTCGCCACCACCACCACCACGGCGTTGTGCCCCAGGATGATCAGGTTGCGCACCACGATCCGCGCCGCATAGACCGTGAACGGCATCCGCACCGAGCGGATCATCCCCTGGTTGGTCGTAAACGCGCCGCAGGCATCGCTCACCAGCGCGCCCACGAAGCCCCACAGCACCAGCGACAGGCCGAGATAGGGGATGTAGTCGCGCAGCTCCAGCCGGAACAGCACCGCATACAGAATGCCCATGGCCGCCACCATCGCGCCGGTGGAGATCGTGAGCCAGAACGGCCCCAGCACCGATCCGCGGTATTTCAGCCGGATATCCAGCCAGGCCAGCGTCCAGATCAGCCGCCACTGCGCCAGCCCGTCGCACACATCGCGCCAGGCCGCCCGGTTGCGGTCGCCCCAGCTCTGGTCCGCCGCAAGGTCGAGGACCACGTTCTCGCTCGGCTGCAGGTGGGAGGAGCCATCCATCCCCGGCGCGATACCCGATCCGCCCGCCGCCGGCAACCAAGCCGCCCGTACGTTTCCGTTATCCGCCCATCACCGGTTCCGAACGGAGCCGGCATGAGTCTTTGTTTTGCGCGCGGCCACCGGCCAGCCCCGCGCGCGACACCACCCGGCGCAACGGCCGGAAGAGTCGGCCATTGCGCCGAGTGGTATTAGCTCGCCCGGCCGATGCGCGTCCGCGCCCCGCGCGTCAGCACCACGCGCTCGCCCGCCTGGAACCGCTCTTCGTTGGTCTGCACCACCGACACGGTCTGCCCGTCATCCTCGCGGATGATGAACTCCATCGCCTCGCCTGTGTTCACCGACCGGTCCACCGCCGTCCCGGCCAGCCCGCCGATGATGGCACCCCCGATCGCGCCCAGGATGTTCACCCGCGGATCGCCGCCGATGAAGCTGCCGGCCACGCCACCGGCCGCCGCCCCACCCAGCGTTCCCACGCCGCTCTGGCTCTGGATCGTCACCGGCCGCATGGACACGATCACGCCATAGCTCACCTGCGCGCTGCGCCCGATATCGGAGGGCGAGTAGGTGGTGTTGGTGTTGCGTGGCCCGGCGCACGCCGACAACCCCAGCAGGGCAGCCAGGCAGGCAGCGGCAACCATTGGGCGGGACAAAACAGGCATCGGCCATCTCCTTCACGGCGTCCGGCGCGGCGCTTCCTAGCATACGCCGCGATTTTGCCGCATCGTTCTGCCCACCATTTGCGGCCGGATCAGGGCCGCCACAAGGTTGCCCAGGGAAGGGATTTCGGATAAGGGTTTGCAGCCAGTTGCTGTGAATGGCGTTCAACGGATACCTCCAGGTATCCGGTCCTACACGGTTTACCCGCGGGTTTCGTTGCCCCCCCAAAGGCGCCCCCCGCGGCGCACCCAAGCCGGAGAGAGAGCCGCATGCCGTCCCCGAGCCTGTCTCCGGCCATGAACCTCCGCTCCCTTGCGCGTCTCGCGATGTGCGTTGCCGCGATCGGCCTGCTCGCCGCCTGCTCCTCCAAGACCCAGGTCTCCCGCAGCTCGTCCGACTACGCCGCCCGCGCCAAGGGCAACTACGCCCCCCCCGGCCCGCCCAGCGACCCCTGGGGCCCCTACATCACCAAGGCCTCCGAACGCTTCGACGTGCCGGAACGCTGGATCCGCGAGGTCATGCGCGTCGAATCCGGCGGCCAGATGTACCAGGGCGGCAAGCTCACCACCTCCGGCGCCGGCGCCATGGGCCTGATGCAGGTCATGCCTGGCACCTATGAGGAACTGCGCTCCCGCTACGCCCTCGATGACGACCCCTTCGACCCGCACGACAACATCATGGCCGGCACCGCCTACATCCGCGAGATGTACGATCTCTACGGCTCGCCCGGCTTCCTCGCCGCCTACAATGCCGGCCCCCGCCGCTTCGAGGACTACGCGATCCGCAACCGCGGCCTGCCCAACGAAACCCGCCGCTACGTCGCCAAGATCGCGCCTTCCATCGCCGACCACCGCCCCAACCGGGAGTCGGAGGCCGCGCAGATGGCGATGTACCAGATCCCGGCCAACATCCCCGCCGGCCCGCGCTACCCGCGCGGCGGCCGCAACCCGGCCCCCGTCGCCCTCGCCCAGGCCAGCCCCCCCGCCGGGCGCAGCGCCTTCCAGCGTGCCGATTCCACCGTCATTGCCGCCAACCTGCCGCCCCCGCCCGCCATGCCGCCGCGCGCCAGCGTCGTCGCCATGGCCGCCCCGCCGTCGCCCCCCGCCCGCGGCTTCTCCCTCATCTCCCCCGCCATGGCCGGCAGCCTCCCCGCCCGCCCCGCCGCGGTGGCCGGCACCGTCGGCCCCTGGGCCATCCAAGTCGGCGCCTTCGCCAACGAAGGCCTCGCCCGCGCCGCTGCCGATTCCGCCCGCGGCCGGGCCCGCGATGTCCTCGCCCAGGCCCGCACCAATATCGGCGCCGTGCGCAGCGGCAGCGGCACCCTCTACCGCGCCCGCCTCGGTGGCCTCTCGCGCGAAGCCGCCACCCAGGCATGCGAGAAGCTTGCCAAGGCCCGCGGCACCTGCATCGTCCTCTCGCCGGACGCGCAGATCTAACCGGCCATTCCGCCAAAACCGGCCGCGCCCCCGTTGCGGGCGCGCGCCACCGGCGCCATGATCACGCCCGACTGACCCCAGCCGGGGCCGGGAGGACAGCCATGACCACCAGCAACAGGATGACGACGGCATGATCAACAAGATCGTCCAGAACATGGCCGAGGCCATGGCGGGCGTGAAGGACGGGATGACGGTCCTGCTCGGCGGCTTCGGCCTTGTCGGCCAGCCCAACGCCCTGGTCGACGCGCTGATCGAAACCGGCGTGAAGGACCTCACCGTCGTCGCCAACAACGCCGGCGGCGGCACCACCGGTCTCACCGCCCTCATGGAGCACGGCCGCGTCCGCAAGCTGGTCTGCTCCTTCCCGCGCAGCAACAACACCATCTTCGAAGATCTCTACCGCGCCGGTAAGATCGAGCTGGAAATCGTCCCCCAGGGCACGATGGCCGAGCGCATCCGCGCCGCCGGCGCCGGCGTGGGCGCCTTCTTCACCCCCACCGGCGTGGGCACGAAGATGGCCGAGGGCAAGGAAGTCCGCGAAATCAACGGCCGCATGATGGTGATGGAATACGCCCTGCCCGGCGACATCGCCCTCGTCGAGGCCTGGGAAGCCGACCGCTGGGGCAACCTCACCTTCAAGCTCTCCGGCCGCAACTTCAATCCGGTCATGGCCACCGCCGCCAAGACCACGATCGTGCAAACCCAGCACATCGTCGAACTCGGCGCGCTCGACCCGCAGCACATCATGTGCCCCGGCCTCTACGTCGACCGCGTCATCCACATCCCCTACGGCGACCCGCCGTTCTGATCCCCCGCCATCAAACAGGAGAACCGCATATGGATGCGAAAGCTCAAGCCAAGGGCTGGGACCGTCTGCAGATGGCCGAGCGCGCCGCGCAGGACATTCCCGAGGGCTGGTACGTCAACCTCGGCATCGGCATGCCCACCGGCATCGCCGACTACGTGCCGCTGGACCGCGAAGTGGTCTTCCACTCCGAGAACGGCGTCCTCGGCATGGGCCCCAAGCCCCCCGAAGACCAGCGCGACCCCTGGCTGATCAACGCCGGCAAGCAGCACGTCACCCTGCGCAAGGGCGGCAGCTTCGTCCACCACGCCGACAGCTTCGCCATGATCCGCGGCGGCCATCTCGATCTCTGCGTCCTCGGCGCCTTCGAAGTGGCCGAGAACGGCGACATCGCCAACTGGGCCACCTCCGAGAACGATGCCGCCCCCGCCGTCGGCGGCGCCATGGACCTCGCGGCCGGCGCCAAGCGCCTGTGGGTCATCATGGACCACAGCACCAAGTCCGGCGGCAAGAAGCTGGTCAAGAAGTGCACCTACCCGCTCACCGCCCTCGGCGCCGTGAAGCGCGTCATCACCAACCTCGGCGTTTTCGATGTCACCGAGCGCGGCTTCGTCGTCGTGGAACTCGCCCCGGGCGTCACGCTGGACCAGGTCCGCGCCCAGTCCGAGGCCGAGATCCACACGCAAGGCTGAGCAAGGAAGCGGTTCTTTTTTGAAAAAAAGAACCAAAAAACTTTTGTGACTTTGCGCCGAGTGCCCGTATCAGGCCTCGGTGCAAATTCATAAAGTCTTTTTGCTTCTTTTTCTTCAGAAAAAGAAGACTCTTACTTACTGAAAGTACCCGCCATGAGCGCAGCAGCCTCCGACGATCGCGCCGAATCCGTCCGCCTCATCCGCGACAGCGCCGCCGGCCTTGCCCCGCGCACCGGCGACCTGCGCCGCATCCGCGCCCTGCGCTTCGAGGATCCCGGCTTCGACCGCGCCGTCTGGAAGCAGATGTGCGAAATGGGCTGGCCCGGCCTGCGCCTGCCGGAGGACGCCGGCGGCTCCGCCCTCGGCATGGCTGAATACTGCGCCATCGCCGAGGAAGTCGGCGCCGCCCTCGCCCCGGAACCCCTCGTCTCCGCCACCATGGCCGCCCGCGCCCTGGCCGGCACCCCCCACGCCACCGCCATCCTCACCGGCGAACGCCTCATCCTCCCCGCCTGGCAGGAACGGCCGAACACGCTGGATACCAAGGGCGACACCACCACCGCCGGCGGAAAAGCCAACGGCCGCAAGATCTTCATCCCCCAGGCCGCCGGCGCCGATGCCTTCCTCGTCTCCGGCAAGGATGGCCTCGCCCTCGTCGAGCGCGACGCCCCCGGCGTCACCCTCACCACCGAACGCACCCAAGACGGCGGCAATTTCGGCACCCTCTCGCTCGAAAACGCCCCCTGCACGCCCGTCCCCGGCGACCTCACCGAAGCCCTGGAGGAAGCCGCCCTGGCCACCGCCGCCAGCCTCCTCGGCGTCATGGACCGCGTCTTCGCCATGACGGTCGACTACCTCAAAACCCGCGTCCAGTTCGGCAAGCCCATCGGCAGCTTCCAGGCCCTCCAGCACCGCGCCGCCGACCTCAAGATCCAGGTCTCCCTCTCCCGCGCCAGCGTCGAATCCGTTGCCGCCGCCCTGGATAACGGCCTCACCGGCCCCGCCCGCCTCGCCGCCATCTCCCGCGCCAAAGCCCGCGCGTCAGACTCCGGCATGCTCGTCTGCCGCCAAGCCATCCAACTCCACGGCGGCATCGGCTACACCGACGAAGCCGACCCCGGCCTCTTCCTCCGCAAAGCCATGGTCCTCTGCAACCTCTACGGCTCCGCCACCCTCCACCGCACCCGCTTCGCCACCCTGGCTGTCGACAGCGACGAAGGCTGATGCGCCTGGGGCGCGGCCAGGAAGCAAGGCCAGGGCTCCGCCCTGGACCCGCTGGGGCCTTAGGCCCCAGACCCCGATACCTTTTCCGCCTTCGGCGGGGAGGGGCCACCCGGGTCTCTCCACCGCCTCGACGGCCCCTCCCCGCCGAAGGCGGAACAAATGTGGGTCCAGGGACCTCAGGTCCCTGGCGGGGTCCAGGGGCAGCGCCCCTGGCCTTTCTTACCTGGGAGCACCCAAGCGCATGAGCCTCCTCACGGTCACCCGCCAGGGTGCGACGCTGGTGCTGGAGATGAACGAGCCCGCGAGGCGCAATGCCTTGAGCATGGCGATGCGCGCTCGCTTCATCGAGGAGCTGGAGGTCGCCGAGAAGGACCGCTCGGTCCGCGCCGTCGTCATCACCGGCGCCGGCGGCCAGTTCTGCTCCGGCGGCGACATCAGCGGCATGGACAGCTCGGATTTCGCGGCGGGGCGGGAGCGGTTTCGCATCACCCACGCGATGGTGAAGGCCATCATCGAGAGCGGCAAACCCTTCGTATCAGCCGTCGAGGGCTGGGCGGCCGGGGCCGGCGTGGGCTTGGCGATCGCATGTGATTGCGTCGTGGCCGCCGAGGGCGCGAAGTTCCTGACGCCGTTCGTCCGCGTCGGCCTCGCCCCCGATTTCGCCCTCATGCACACCCTGCCCAGGCGCGTGGGGGAGGGCAGGGCGCGCAACATGTTCTTCTCGGCCGAGCCTGTGGACGCGGCCGAGGCCCTGCGCATCGGCCTGGTCGACCACGTCGCCCCCAACGGCACCGCCCTGGAGAAGGCCCTGGAGCGCGCCGCCAAGTTCGCCGAGGGCGCGCCGGAGGCCATCGCCATGACCCGCAGCATCCTCGCCCGCGGCCTGGCAGACGCCCTGGAATGGGAACGCACTGCCCAGGCCGCCCTGTTCACCACCGCCGACCACGCCGAGGGCAAGCTCGCCTTCGCCCAGAAGCGCAAGCCCGCCTTCAAGGGAGCCTGACATGACCGCCGTCACCCCGCACCAGCCCGAAGACCTCAACCATTTGTCGGACGACGCCTTCCGCCAGCACATCCGCCAATGGATCGAGGCCAACTACCCGCCCGAGCTCCGCAACCCGCCCAAGCGCCTGCACTGGTCCGAAAACCAGGTCTGGTACTTCAAGCTGGCGGAACAGGGCTGGCTCTGCCCCTCCTGGCCGCGCGAGCACGGCGGCATGGGCCTCAGCGCCGGCAAGCAGATCATCATGGTCGAGGAATACGAGCGCCACGGCGTCGCCCGCACCAACGACCACGGCATCCTCATGGTCGGCCCCCTCCTGATCGCCCACGGCACGCAGGATCAGCGCGACTTCTTCCTGCCCAAGATCCTCGCCGGAGAGCACATCTGGTGCCAGGGCTACAGCGAGCCCAACGCCGGCTCCGACCTCGCCTCGCTCCGCACCGAAGCCGTGGCCGACGGCGACGACTGGATCATCAACGGCTCGAAAATCTGGACCACCCTGGCCAACGACGCCAACTGGATCTTCCTCCTCGTCCGCACCGACAAGACCGCCAAGAAGCAGGAAGGCATCACCTTCCTCCTCGTCCCCATGGACACGCCCGGCATCACCGTCCGCCCGATCTGGACCATCGACCTGCACGACGAGTTCTGCGAGGTCTTCTTCGACAACGTCCGCGTGCCCCGGAAATGGACCGTCGGCGCGATCAACCAGGGCTGGACCATGGCCAAGGCCCTGCTGGGCCACGAACGCATCTACCTCGGCTCCGCCAAGCTCTCCCAATACGCGCTCGACCGCCTGAAAACCCTGGCCGACCGCATGGGCGTCGCCGAAGACCCCGACTTCATCGACCGCTACACCCGCCTCAAGCTGGAAATCGCCGACCTCAAGTCGCTGCACGCCACCTACGTGGACGTCGTCCGCCGCGGCGAGGAACTCGGCCCGGATGTCTCCATGCTCAAGGTCATCCAGACCGAGCTCTTCCAGAAGATCACCGACACCATGATGGAAGTCGCCGGCGAAAACGCCGCCCTGCTGGAACCCATGGAAGGCAACCGGGAGCTGAACCCCTCCGGCCTGTTCCTCCAGGCACG
>CAMDAM010000166.1 GCA_945888575.1 Asaia bogorensis
ACAGACGGGAGCTACTACATCGGCCTTCCCCAGACGCCGACGACCGGGTTCCACATCAACACCCTGTCGCAGGCATTTTCGTTCTCCGGCGCGAACGGCCTGACCCTTTCCTTCGATATCAGCAATGAAGGCGGGTTTCCGGAACCGCACCACGTCACGGTGCAGATTTTCGATCAAGATGCGCTCGTTGCAGAAACCGAGTTCTCGAACAACACCACTGCAAACGGCCGGCCGGATTGGGATCACAAGTCCTGGGTCACGTCGGTCGCGCCCGGCACCTACACGCTCACCTTCGTCGCAGTGGCCGACAACGCCAGCGACATCCTGCTCGACAACATTGTGCTGACCGATGTGCCGGAACCCGCCACCGCCCTGGTGTTCGCCTCCGCGCTCGGCATGCTCGGATGGACCCGCCGCCGCCGCGCCGCCTGATCCACCGCACCCGCAAATGACGAACGGGCCCCGCAAGGAGCCCGTTTTGCATTCACGCTGTGGCAAAACACCTCTCAGGGGCACTCGCACCCAGGCGTCGGCCCGTTCTCGGCCTTCACCACATGGTGGTCGATCCACTCCGCCACCAACCGCCGCGCCTCGTTCACCGAGGCCTCGGGGTGATGAATCCGGTACAGAGTCGTGCACGCCCGAAACGCCGAGGGGTCGTCATTCCCCAGCGCCGTCAGGTCCCGATACGCCGTCACCACGGCCCGCTCGCAATTGCGTGCGATATGGCTGAAATCCCGGCCCATGCCTCGCTCCTAATTGCGAATCACTCGCAATAACCGAAGTATAGGGCCAACCGCCCCCGCGAATCAACGCGAAGGCGGCGCCCGCCGCTCAGCCAGCTGCCACGATCTCCGCGATCGCCTTGCCCACCTCGACGGTCCCGGCCTGGCCGCCCATGTCCCGCGTCCGCGGCCCGCCCTCGCGCAGCAGTGTCTCGATCGCGTCCACGATCGCCTTCGCCGCCGCCGGCTCGCCCAGATGCTCCAGCATCATGGCGCCAGACCAGATCTGCCCGATCGGGTTGCAGATCCACCGACCCGCGATATCCGGCGCCGAGCCATGCACCGGCTCGAACATGGAGGGATGCTTGCGCTCCGGATTGATGTTCGCCGAGGGCGCGATCCCGATCGAGCCCGCCACCGCCGGCCCAAGATCGGAAAGAATATCCCCAAACAAGTTGCTGCCGACCACCACGTCGAACCAATCCGGGTGCTGCACGAAATGCGCGCAAAGAATATCAATGTGATACTGGTCCGTCGTCACCCCGGGATAGTTCTTGCTCATCAGCGCGAAGCGTTCATCCCAATACGGCATGGTATGGATAATGCCGTTGGATTTGGTCGCCGAGGTCACCTTCTTGCGCGGCCGCGTCATCGCCAGCTCGAACGCGTATTTCAGGATCCGGTCCACCCCGGTCCGGCTCATGATCGTCAGCTGGCTGGCGAACTCCCGGTCCGTCCCCTCGAAATGCCGCCCGCCGGAGGAAGAATACTCTCCCTCGGTGTTCTCCCGCACCACGTAGAAGTCGATATCCTTCTCCGTCCGCCCCGCCAGCGGCGTCACCGCGCCGGGCATCAGCCGGCACGGCCGCAGATTCACGTATTGGTCGAACTGCCGCCGGAACGGGATCAGCAGCCCCCACAAGGAAATATGGTCCGGCACCCCGGGCCAGCCCACCGCGCCGAGGAAGATTGAGTCGGCCTCGCGCACCATGTCCAGCCCGTCGGGCGGCATCATCGCCCCGGTCTGCTTGTAGGTCTCGCAAGACCAGTCGTAGTGGTCCAGCTTCAGCTGGAACCCGAACCGCCGCGCCGCCGCATCCAGAACCCGCAGCCCCTCGGGCGTGGTTTCCTTGCCGATCCCGTCCCCCGGAATCACCGCCAGCCGATAGGTCTTGCTCATGGATGCGTCCCCCACTCTCGTGGGATGCACTTATGCCGCAGAGCTACTCAAGCGCAAACCGCCGCCGTATCTCCGCCGCCACCCGCCCGGCCTCGTCCAGCGGCGGCCTTGGCCAGCGCGCGATCGAATTCCCCAGCGGCCGCGCATGGCCCGCCTGATACAGCGTCTCCGCAAACCGAAGGTGCCGCGGCCCCGCCAGCTCCGGGCACGCCACATACACCCCCGCCTGGCTCGCGCACGCCTCCGAGATCATGGAGATCGAATCCGCCGTCACCACCACCGCATCGGCACTGGCCAGGAAGCCATGGTACGGGTTCTCCCCCGGCTCGCCCCAGCGGTAGATCAGGTGCAACGCCGGCGCGAGCCCGGCCGAAAGCGCCTCGGTCGCCTCCTTGCCGGTCCGGCGAGAGGTCGTGGCCAGCACCGCCCCCCCGCGCGCCGCCACCATTCGCGCCACCTGCTTGCCCAGCGCATGCGCCATGGCCGGCGGCATGTCCATGCCCCGCACCGGCCCGCCCAGCAGCAGCGCCACCCGCGGCTTCGGCAGGTGCGCCAGCCGCTCCTCCCACGCCCCGCGCGCCTGTTCCAGCATCAGCGGCGAAACCCGATGCGGCGCCCCCAGCACCGGAAACACGTTCGGCGCCGGCGCCGGCCGGTCATGCTCCGGGATCACCAGCAGGTCGAACATCGAATGCCGCAGCAGCCCGCCCAGGCCCGGGTTCATGCAATGCACCAGCCGGCAGCCGAACTGCCGCTTCATCCACAACGCCACCGCGCCCGAACGCCGCCCGGCCGAAATCACCACATCCGGCCGTGGCGGCGCCTCCACCAGATGTCCGTCCACCATCCGCGGCGGCAGCGAAACCCCCGCCGTGCTCCGCGCCAGCTCCGCCGCAATGCGCCGCGCCGGCTGCCGCAGCCCGGCCAGGGAGCCCCCGGGCACCAGCCCCGCCAGATGCGCGGTCCACTTGTTCCACATCATCGGCACCCGCCGGAACGGCACCCCCAGCCGCTCCGCGATCCCGATCGCCTGGTTCGCCGTCCCCGTCCGCGGATCGTCCAGCACCCATACCCGCGCCTGCGGCACCTGTGCCGCCCCCTCCGCCGCCGCCTGCGCCGCGCGCTGCACCTCAGGCATGGGCGCACCCTCGCAATGGACGAACCCGCAGGGGGCCGCTAGGAACGCCCGGATTGGCGTGACGCATGGGGAGACCCCGGATGGAAAAGCTGCACATGACGGACTGGGACCGCGACGCCGCCCTGACCACGGCACGCATACTGCTTGAGATCAAGGCGGTGAACTTCCGACCGGAGGAGCCCTATACGCTGACATCGGGCTGGAAATCGCCCGTCTACATCGATTGCCGTCGTATCATCTACTTCCCTCGCGCGCGCGCCAAGATTTGTGAACTCGGCGTCGAGAAGATCGGCCGCCACATCGGCTTCGAATCCATCGAGGCGATCGCCGGCGGCGAAACGGCGGGCATTCCCTTCGCCGCCTGGATCGCCGACCGCATGTCATCCCCCATGGCCTATGTCCGCAAGAAGCCCAAGGGCTTCGGCCGCAACGCGCTGATCGAGGGTGACGTTCCCGAAGGCAAGAACACGCTGCTGGTGGAGGATCTCACCACCGACGGCGGCAGCAAGATCCAGTTCTGTCAGGCCCTGCGCGACGCCGGCGCCATCTGCAACCACACCTTCGTCGTCTTCTTCTACGGCGTCTTCCCCGGCGGCTTCGACACGCTGAAGAAGATGAACATCCAGCTCCACCACCTCGCCACCTGGTGGGACGTGCTGGAAGCCTGCAAGGATCGCCCCTACTTCTCCGACAGCGCCCTGTCCGAGGTCCGCAAGTTCCTGGAAAACCCCGTCGCCTGGTCGGCCGCCCACGGTGGCGTCGCCAGCCAGGAAGAGGCGATGGCCCGCAAGGGCCTCAAGGCCGACTAGCCACCTGGCCCGGCCGCAAGGCCGGGTCCACCCGCCCATCGTCTCCGCAACGTCACGCCGCTGCCAAGCTGGCGCAACATCCCGTCGCTAGGAAGGGCCCGCCCCCTCCAGCACAGGACTCCGCCATGCTCACCCGCCGCACCATCGGCGCCACCCTCGGCGCCTCCACCCTGCTCGCCCAGTTCGGCGGCCTCGCCCGCCCGGCCACCGCGCAAACCGCCGCCCCCGGCGCCCCCCTCTTCCGCTTCGGCATCGTCTCAGACCCGCAATTCGCCGCCGTCGCCCCGCGCCGCACCCGCTTCTACGCCAACTCGCTGTGGAAGCTCGCCGACGCCGTCGAGCACTTCAACACCCAGGACATCGCCTTCGTCACCACGCTGGGCGACATCATCGACCGCCACTGGACCAGCTACGACGCCATCCTGCCGATCTACGACCGCCTCAAGCACCCGCACTTCTTCGTCCTCGGCAACCACGATTACGAAGTCGGCGCCGACTACCTCGCCTCCGTCCACCGCGTCACCGGCCTCAAGCGCGCCTACTACGACTTCCCCGCCGCCGGCCACCGCTTCATCGTGCTGGACGGCAACGACGTCAGCCTCTTCGCCAACGCCCCCGGCAGCGAGAAGCACAAGCTCGCCGCCACCCGCCTGGAGGCCCTGAAGGCAAAGGGCGCGGCCAATGCCCAAACCTGGAACGGCAGCGCCAGCGAGGAGCAGTACAAATTCCTCGAAGCCACCTTCGCCGCCGCCGAGCGCGCGGGCGAGAAGGTGATCGTCCTCGGCCACTACCCGATCTTCCCCGCCAACGAGCACAACATGTGGGACAGCGAGCGCCTGCTGGAACTGTTCACCGCGCAGAAAAGCTTCCAGGCCTATTTCTGCGGCCACAACCACGCCGGCAACTACGGCGAACTGAAGGGCAAGCATTTCGTCAACATGAAGGGCATGGTGGAAACCGCCACCACCACCGCCTACGCCACTGTCAGCGTCTTCGCCGACCGCATCGAGGTCGCCGGCCACGGCGTCGAAACCAGCCGCACCCTCAAGGTCTGAACCGCCCAGCCGGGCCGGGGTACCAGCCCCGGCCTACCCCCGCCCCAGCACCTGCGCCGCCAGCCGCTCGATCGCCGGGTCCGTCTTGTACATATGCCGGTACTGCAGCACCTGCTTGGCGATCAGCCGCAGCCGCGCCCCGAACTCATGGAACGCCAACGGCGGCAGCAGCGGCTCGTTCATCGGCGCCACATCCGCCCGCTGGAACTCGAACGCCATAGAAACCCGGCTCTCCCCACCCCGCGGAGAGGTCCGGCTGCCCCAGTGCACCACCGCCTGGTTCCACATGAACACATCGCCCGCCTCCCCCGGCAGCGCCCGGATCGCGGCATGCTCGAACCGCCACTCCTTCTCCTGCTCGGTGTTGTAGGTCGGGTCCAGATGCGCCGGCACGATATACATGCACCCGTTCAGCGGCGTGGCGCGCGAAAGTGGAATCCACGTCGTGATCGATTTCGGCATCCCGTCCGGCAGCAACGCGTTGCGATCCTTGTCCCGGTGCGGCCGCCACCCGGCATCGCCGCGCTGCGGGTCCACGTTCCACACCCAGAAATCCGGCAACGCCATATAGTCGCCCAGCAGCCCCCGATAGATCGGGCTCAGCCGGTAGAACGGCAGCCAGAACTCGTCGTACAGGAACGCGAACACCGGGCTCAGCCCCGCCCGGTCCAGCGCCCGCACCGTATTGGCCATCAGCGCCAGGTCCAGCCCCCACGTGATCGAACTGGCCTGGAAATACCCCTCCTCGCGCACCATCGCCCGGATCGCCGCCATGTCGGCCTCGCCCGGCGCGATCGCGCTCAACGCCTGCACCATGGTGGGGTCGCCCACATGCAGCCCCGGCGCGAAATCCTGCCAGAATCGCGGGTCGCCCAGGTCGCGCGTCCCGCTCGCCCCCACCGTCGCCGGAGTCGTCAGGCTGAAGGACATGACAAACCTCTCGCGAACCCCCGCACGCTAATGCGCGCAGCGTCCGGCTTCAACGCTACACGCGCTCGCTGGCCGCAATCGCCACCCGGCACCCGGCCTTGATCGCCGCCGACAGCAGCCGATACCCCGGCGCCTGTTCCGCCTCATGCGCCAGCCCGATATCGCGATGCTCCAGTTCCTCCTCCCGGAACCGCTCGATCACCCCACGCAGCTCCGCCTCATCCTCCCCCAGGGAAGCCGCCTGCGCCGCGTAGTGCTCGTCGATCGCCTCCTCCACCGCCACCGTGCAGGCCATCGCCGCCCGCTCGCCCAGCAGCGCGGTCGCCGCCCCCAGCGCGAACCCGGCCAGGTGCCAGAACGGCAGCAGCGCCGTCGGCCGCACCCGCCGCTGCGCGATCATGGCCGCGAAGGTGTCCAGGTGAACCTGCTCCTGCGCCTGCATATGCCGGATCAGGTCGCCCTTCGGCCCCCGCCCCAGCACCGCCAGCTGCCCCTGGTAGATGCGCTTGGCCCCGTATTCCCCGGCATGATCCACCCGAATCATCCGCGCCAGTTCCGCCCGCCGCGCCCGGTCCCCCGGCAATCCGCCCATCCCAGCCATCACACCCTCCCGTCCCGCCACCGCGCCAGCCACAGCCCCATCCCGCCCGCAACCGCCAGCGAGAACACCAGGCTCATCAGCGCCATGGAAACCGGCAACCCCGGCACCAGATACGCAGGCTCGTCACATGGCTTGGCCGGGCGTTCCGGCAACCCCGCCAGCCCTGCCCCGGGCGTGAACCGCGCCACGCACTCGGCCAGCGGGCTCGGCCACCACCCGGCCTCCACCCCCACATGCACCCCGGAAATCGCAACACTCGCCACCAGCGCGGCGACCATCCCATAGCCGCACAGCGGCTTCAGCCGGTCCGGCACCACCAGCCCCAGCAGCCCGAACCCCATCGCCACCCGGTACGGCCACCGCCCCAGCAGGCACAGCGCGCAGGGCACCAGCCCGCCGAACCACTCGCTGCCCCGCGCCGTCAACAGCGCCGCCACCACCAGAACAGTGGCAATCCCAAAGGCCCGGCACGGCGACATCCTCGGCATGGCCCCCCTATGCTCCCGCAACCCCGCCGGGATCAAGCGCGCCCGTTGCCCACCTTCCACCCGGTGCCTAAGGTCCAGCCAAACAGGAGAACACCGCATGCTGAAACTCTGGGGCCGCACCACGTCCAGCAACGTCATGAAGGTCCTCTGGCTGCTGGAGGAACTGCACCTCCCCTACCAGCGCATCGACGCCGGCGGCGCCTTCGGCCAGACCGACACGCCGGATTACCGCAGCATGAACCCCCTCGGCCTCGTCCCCAGCCTGGAAGACGGCGAGATCCGCCTGTTCGAGAGCAACGCCATCCTGCGCTACCTCTGCAACGCCCACGCCCCGGCCACCCCGCTCTACCCCACCGCACCGGCCGCCCGCGCCCAGGTCGAATCCTGGATGGATTTCCAGCAAACCGCCCAGTCGCGCCCCGCCAGCACCATCTTCCTCGGCCTCGTCCGCACGCCGCCGGAAAAGCGGGACACCGCCGCCATCGCCGCCGCCGTCGCGGAGCTGGCCCGCATCTGGGCCATCTGCGCCAACCAGGCCCAGGGCAAGGGCGGCTTCCTCTGCGGCCCCAGCCTCACCCTGGCCGACATCACCTTCGCCCCGCACCTGCACCGCTGGTTCCACATGCCCATCGAGAACCGGCCCGATGTGCCCGGCCTGCGCGCCTGGTACGACCGGATGGCCAAGCACGAAGGCTTCCGCACGCACGTCGCAGTGAAGGTGGAGTAAGCAAGGCCTTCTTTTTCTGAAGAAAAAGAAGCAAAAAGACTTCATCCATTTGCGCCCGTGCCAGCACGGGCGCAAACGGATAAAAGTTTTTTGGTTCTTTTTTCCAAAAAAGAACGCCTTGCCTTAATACACTGCCTTGAGTGCCGAAGACATCGTGGCGCAGAACCCCGCGAACACGCCGGAGATCTGGCCCGTCGTCGGCGCCACCATCGCCACCCCGGTCCCGCCCGTCAGCGTCGCCAGCTTCGTCGCATAGTTGGCCCGCTGGCTCGCCGTGGTGCTGCCGGAATAGTAGATCGTGCTGATCGAGATGCCCTCGTTGCGCGCCAGTGTCGCCTGGTTGGTCGTCGCCGTCCAAAGTTTGGCATCGGTGCAGTTGGTGCTGCAGATGCCCGTGGTCGCCGTGTCGGTCAGGAACACGCCATCCGCCTTGGTATAGGTCCGGTTGGTCGCATTCGGCACGCCGTCGGTGATGATCACGATGTTCTTGCGCGTGCCGTTATAGGCCGCCGCCTTGAACTGCTGCCGCGCCGAATACAGTGCAGAAGCCACGTTCGATCCGCTGCACGCCGGCGCCCCGGTGTTGCCGCAGGATTTCAGCGTGTTGATCTTGGTCGAAAGCGTCGTGTAGTTGGCCGAGGCTTGGCTCAACGGCTGGAAGATCGCGGAAAGCCCGGTATGCGTCGTGATGCCGAACTGGCTGGCGCTGCCCGCCGCCGTACGCACGCAATCCAGGATCGCCTTGTCCGCCGCGCGCTGGTTGGCGATAGCGGAGGAGAAGGAGCCGGAAAGATCGTTGGTGATGATCGTGTTCCAGGTCTGCCCGGTGCCGTAGCTTGCCACCGCCACCGTCTGGTAGGTCCTGGCCGTCACACCGGTCAGCGCCGGCATCAGCCCCGTGATCGCATTGCCGTTGGCGGTGGAGGCAAGCCCCGTCACCCGCACCGCATCCGGGGTCGTGACGCCCGCCGCCAGCGGCGTGAACACCATTGTCGTCGCGTTCCAGTTGCCCAGCACCACGTTGGCCGCCGGCACGATCGTGCCATAGGTCGCCGTCGGCATATTGGCCGTGGCGATGGTCTGCGCCGCGGAAACGATCGCGGTGGTGGAATTGGTGCCGGAGGCGTAATAGGTCGAAAGCTTCGCCGCCGCCGCCAGCGCCGCCGCCTGTGTGGTCTGGCGCTGCAGCAGGCCCCGATGGTGCAGGTTCACCTGGTTCACCGCCAACCCTCCGATCCCCGCCAGCACCGCCAGCGTCATCGCCGCCAACACACCCACTGCGCCACGCCGGTCTGCGGCACAGCGCGCCACGGCCAGCATCGGTCCTTCCGTCACAGGGCTCATGTGCAGGTCCCCTCCTTCATCATCACAGACGTCGCCGTCACCGTCTTGCCCAGCAGCACGCCCAGCTTGTCGCCGGTGGTGGTCTGGTTGAACCCGGTGGCCTGGATGCGCACCGTCACGCTCGGCACCGCGCAATTCTGGGTCGCCGTCACGGTAAAGGTCGCCCAGGTCGGCAGCCCCTGGCAGGCGTAGTACTCCACTGTGGTGCTCGCCAGGGTGCCACTGCACACCGTGGTTGCCGTGGCGGTGGCGCCTGCGATAGGCCCGGTGGCGAAGTTCTTCACCTGCCCGGTCGCCATCATGCGCGCCGCCAGCTGCGCCGTGTTCTGGGCGTTGGAGCGTGTCATCAGCGCCGCATTCACGCCGATGAAGCCGAAGCACATCAGCAGGAAGGGCGGCATCACCAACGCGAACTCCAGCGCCACCGTGCCGCGCCGATTGCGGCGCAGAAGCTGCACTCCATCAGGTACCCGGCGCAATGCGGCCAGCACCCCTGAAAAAGAGCCGCGTTTCTTTACAATTCTTGACATGTTCTGTTAATTCTTCATCAATGACCTAATGTAACGCCGTTCATATTCGGTAAACTCTTTCATAAAAGTTTCAGTCCTTACGCCGGACCTACAATCGGGTTCCAAAGCCCTGCCAGCCCCCCGAGCGTGCCCGATCCGTCAATCTACGTACGTAGTCGAAAGCCCTTGAACATCGACGGACAGTTAATTATATTCACCTTATGTCATCCGCAGCCCGGAAATCGGAGCAGGCGATCCCGGCCACGCCTTCCATGGCGCCGCCGGCCGCGCTGCCGCCCCCCTTCGCCACCCTGGCGGCGGAGCTGCGTCTGCATGCCAGCGATCGCGCGCAGGATTTCGGCCCCATCGCGGCCATCCAGGCCCTGATCCTGGCCCTCCTCGCCCGCCTCCTCGGCCGGCTCGATGGCATGTTCCAGCGCTGGCAACAGGGCCAACTCCCCCCGCCCACCCCGGTGCGCCCCCGCACCCGCACCACCCCGGCAGCTTCCCCGCGCCCCAAGGCTCCGTCAGAATCCGCCTGGAATCCGTTCACCTGGGACGATCCGCGCCCCGCCCGCCCCTCGTCTCGCCAGGCAGCGCCCGAAGCCAGCCAGGCGCCCGGGATCCACGCGCGCCCCTCAAGGCAAATCTCCATCCGGCACCTGCACGCCCAGGCCACGGTCATGCCGCGCGTCTGCGCACCGGCCGCAACCCCGGCGCCGCCCACCCCAAGGCGCGTCAGCTTTCAAAAACCGGCCCAGCCCGTCAGGCCTAGCCGCGCGCTATTTGTTGCGATATAGGATTATTCCGCGT
>CAMDAM010000167.1 GCA_945888575.1 Asaia bogorensis
CGGCCGATCACCGTGGCCGCCATGTGCGGCGACATCCTCAGCCGCACGCTGGAGCGCTGCGGCGTGAAGGTGGAAGTGCTGGGCTTCACCACCCGCGCCTGGAAGGGCGGGCAGGCGCGCGAGCGCTGGGTGGCCGATGGCAAGCCGCGCAACCCGGGCCGCCTGAACGACCTGCGCCACATCATCTACAAGGCCGCCGACGCCCCCTGGCGCCGCGCCCGCAAGAACCTCGGCCTGATGCTGCGCGAAGGGCTCCTGAAGGAGAACATCGACGGCGAGGCGCTGCAGTGGGCCTACAAGCGCCTGATGGGCCGCCCGGAGCACCGCCGCATCCTGATGGTGATCAGCGACGGGGCGCCGGTGGATGACAGCACATTGTCGGTCAACCCCGGCAACTATCTGGAGAAGCACCTGCGCGAGGTGATCCGCGAGATCGAGAACCGCGAAGCCGTGGAACTCATCGCCATCGGCATCGGCCACGACGTGACCCGCTACTACCGCCGCGCCGTGACGATCGTGGATGCCGAGGAACTCGGCGGCACCATGATGAAGAAGCTGACGGAGCTGTTCGACGAAGACGCCGCCGCCGCCTGGGCCCGCGCCAGCATGGAGCGGGCTGCGCTGGTGGCCTGACACCGGCCCGCCGCCATGGCCCGCGTGCTCTTCGCGCTGGACCTCGGCGGCGGCTACGGCCATCTGCGCCGCATCATTCCGCTGGCCGACATCCTGGCCGGCCGCGGGCATGAGGTTGTGATCGCCCTGCGCGATTCGGTCTATGCCGTCGAAATCCTGGGCAACCGGCCGCACCGACTGATTCCGGCCCCGGTGTATCGCGGCCCGCCGGATGACAGCCTCGCCGCCGAGAATTGGGCGGAAGTGTTGCTGCGGACCGGCCATGGCGCGCCCGGCGTGCTGGCGCTCCTGCTGCGCGAATGGCTGGCACTTTTCGCGCGCGAACTGCCGGCGGTGGTGCTGTGCGACTTCGCCCCCTCAGCCCTCATGGCCGCCCAGATCGCCGGGCTGCGCACTGTCGACACCGGCTCGGGCTACACCCCCGCACCGCGCCAGGTGCCGATGCCGCCCACGCGCTTCTGGGCCGATGTGCCGGCCGAGCGGCTGCTGGCCTCCGAGGCGCAGGCGCTGGCCGCGGTGAACCTGGCACGCGCCGAGCTGGGCGCGCCGCCGCTGGCCGCCCTGGCCGATTCGCTGGCCGCCGACCGCGTGGTGCTGAACTGCTTTCCGGAGTTCGACCACTACGGCGTGCGGCCGGATGCCGACTACTACGGCAACGACTTCCAGCTGGAAGGCGGCGTGCCGGCCGCGTGGCCGGAGGGGCCGGGGCCGCATGTCTTCGCCTATCTGCGCGCCGGCAGCCGGGCACTGGCGCCGGTGCTGGCGGTGCTGCGCCGGATGGGCGTGGCAGCGCTTGTGCACGCGCGCGACCTGCGCCCGGAGCACGAGGCGGCCCTGTCCACGCCGCGCCTGCGCCTGAGCGCCCGGCCGGTGCGCATGGCCGACGTCGTCTCCCGGTGCGACGTGGTGATGTGCCACTCCCCCGCCACCGCGGCGGCAGGGCTGGTGCATGCGCACCCGGTGGTGATGCTGCCCGAGCACGTCGAGCAAACCATGGTCGCGCTGCGCCTTGCGGACCAGGGCCTCGCCCAGGTGCCGGAGCCGGACGAGGCGCAGGTGGAAGCCGCGCTGCGCCACACGCTGGAAGCCCCGGGCCCGGCTGCGCGCGCCGCCGCCTTCGCACGCCACTACCACGGCTACGACCCGGCCGAGGCATTGGCCTCCGTGGCCGACGAGTGCGAGGCCCTGCTGGCGTAGGCATTGCTTGCATAGGTCTTAATGGTTGGTTACTTTCCGTCGCAGTTTGCATCGGCGTTTCTGGCGCATTTTCGGAGAGCTTTGCCATGTCCCGCTTTCGGTCGCTTCCCCTTTTGCGCGGTGCGCTCCTCGCCACGTGCTCCGGTCTCGCCATCGCGATCGCCGCGCCTGCCGCCCAGGCGGCCCCCACCGTGGCGGTGTCCTACACCTACACGCTCGGCGGTGCCCCGGTCAGCTTCTCTGATTCGAGCGGCACCTCCCTGTCGGTCTATCCCTCCGACTCCACCGGCGCGAGCAGCATCTTCGGCGCCCATTGGGGCAGCGTGAACGGCGTGTTCGGCACGCGTTCCTCCGGCACCGGTACCTACGAGAACACCGGCTCCTCCTCGTGGACCGATACCTTCACCAACACCGGACCTGCGCCGATCAGCCTCGTTGCCAGCTTCATGATCGAGCAGGGCCAGGTCTCGGTCGAATCGTATGGGTCGGGCATGGTGTCGGCGGGCGTATCGGCGGTGATCAAGGTCGACGGCTCGGAGGTCTTCACGTCCTTCGCTGACATGTCGGTGGTCGATGGTGGGTTGGCGACGCTGGTGAAGACCGGCACGGACCTCGCGCCCGGCGCCGAGTCGTTGAGCGATGGAAGCGGCAGCTACTACTGGGGAACCTATGTCGGCTCGATCTACCTGGGCCTGGTGGCGCCGAGCGCGAGCGTGAACATCGACTACATCCTGGCCTCCTACGCCAACAGCACGGCCACGGGCTGCGAATACGGCGGGTATGGCGGCTACGGCGGGTATGGCGGCTATGGGTCTTGCGCCACCTCGACCGGCCGCATCGGCGACCCGATCAACATCGGCCAGTCCAGCGAGGTCGCCTTCCAGTTCAGCGAAGTGGCCGTGCCGGAGCCCGCCACCGCGCTGCTGCTCGGCGCCGGGCTTGCCGGGCTGGCGATGCGCCGCCGCCGCACCGCCAAGGCCTGAGGCTTCGGCCGCCGGAGGCTCAGGCCTCCGGCGGTTCGCCCTGCACCGGCGCCCCACCGCACGCCACCATCAGCGCCGTCACCTCCGCGATCGCCGCCTCGGCCATCGCCGCATCCGTTCCCTTGGCCACGATCGCCACGCCATTGCCGCTCGGCCGGTAATAGGGGTAGCTGCCGAGGTCCAACTCCGGATAGCGGTTCTGGATCGCCGTCAGCCCGTCGGCGATCAGGCCTTCCGCCATGCGCAGCGCGTGCACCGCGCGGGAAAGGATGGGCTGCCCGCCCTCCAGCGTGGGCGCCAGGTGGCGGAACATCGACTGCATGATGCGCGGCACGCCGGCCATCACGTGCACGTTGCCGATGGTGAAGCCGGGCGCCACCGAGATCTCGTTGTCGATCAGCGAGGCGCCGCGCGGCATGGTGGCCATGCGCTGGCGGGCGGCGTTGAACTCGCCGGGCTTGTAGCTTTTCTCCATTCGCGCCCAGGCTACCGGATGCGCCTCCCACGGCACGCCGAAGGCGGCGGCGATGCATTCGCTGGTGATGTCGTCATGCGTCGGCCCGATGCCGCCGGTGGTGAAGACGTGGTCGAACTTCGCCCGGCACTCGTTCACCGTGGCGATGATCGTTTCCGCCACATCCGGGATCACGCGCACTTCGCGCAGCGGGATGCCGATCTCGCCCAGGCCGATCGCCAGGAACTTGATGTTCGCATCCTGTGTGCGGCCCGAGAGCACCTCGTTGCCGATCACCAGCAGGCAGGCGGTTGGGTTCTTCTTCGTCGTCATGGTCTGGTCCCCTTGCGTGTCCTGCCCCGGGCCCGCGGCTTCGTGGGCCAGGGACAAGCAGGCCACGCCACTTCTACAAGAAGTCTCGCAGCAAGGGCACCAGGGGGCGGTCGGCTTCCGGCATCGGGTAGTCCGCCAGCTTGTCCTTGTGGACCCAGGCCAGCGCCTGGCCTTCCTTGCCCTGCGGCGTGCCCTTCCAGCGCCGGCAGACATAGAGCGGCATCAGCAGGTGGAAGCGCTCATAGCCATGGCTGGCGAAGAACAGCGGGGCGAGGCAGGCCGCCGTCACGTCGATGTCCAGCTCTTCCTTCAGCTCGCGGATCAGGGCGACTTCCGGCGTTTCGCCCGGGTTGAGCTTGCCGCCGGGGAATTCCCACAGCCCGGCCATCTTCTTGCCTTCGGGCCGGCGGGCCAGCAGCACGCGGCCATCGAGGTCCACCAGCGCGCAGGCGGCGACCACCAGGATGGGCTTCTCGGCGCCTTCCTGCGGTTCCGGCGTGGTGTGGCCGAACAGGTCATCGCGCGTGGCTTCGAAGCGCAGCACCTTCTGCTCGCCGCCGCGGGCGAGGAAGCTTTCCATCCCCTCGCCCACATGGCGGAAGCCGATGCGGCGCAGGACGGCGATGGAACCGGGGTTGTCGGTGGCCACGGTGGCTTCCAGCCGGTCCAGGTCCAGGTTGGCCATCGCCCAGCGCGCCAGCTTGCCGGCGGCCTCGCTGGCCACGCCATGGCCCCAGAAGCGCCGGCCGACCCAGTAGCCCAGCCGCGCGGAGCGGGCATCCTTGGACAGCCGCAGGCCGACGCCGCCGACCACGACCTCCTTCTCGCCTTCCTGGCCGGTGATCACCAGGTGCCAGGCCCGGCCATCCGTTAGAGAGGCGTGGGAGGAGGCGATCCACTCATCGGCCAGGTCGCGCGAATAGGGGAAGGGCACGGCGGCCAGGGTCCGGCACACCTCCCAGTCGTTGATCAGCCGATGCAGCTCAGCCGCATCCTCCGCCGCGAAGGGGCGCAGCGTCAGCCGCTCGGTGGTGAGCGGGACGAAGGGCGGGGCGATAAGATCAGCCATGTGTGGGCCGGTGTGGCATGTAGTCAGCAAGTGCCCAAATGCGGCACGCGCCGCAAGGGGTCCGTTTGCCCGGCCGCTACGACAGGTCCTTGGCCAGCTCGATCGCGTAGGTGCGGTAGCCCAGCGTACGGTACACCGCCTCGGCCGGATTGCCCGGCAGCACGCCCAGCAGGATGCGCTTCACGCCGCGGGCGCGGGCCAGGCGCTCCGCCTCCGCGATCAGGGCGCGGCCGATGCCCTGGCTGCGATGCGGCTCGCGCACGAAGAGGTCGCCGAGATAGGCGTAGTCGCGCAGCTCCTCGCGCACGAAGGGCGGCATGCGGTCGAACCACAGCGCCATGTGGCCCACCACCGCGCCCTCCAGCTCCGCCACCAGAAGCGCGCCGCCATTGGCGGTGCGGTCCAGCAATGTGGCCACGCTTTCCACCCCGCCCTGCAGGTCCAGCCGGCGGTCGTGGGAGAAGGGTTCCTCGAAGACGTTCAGAGCCTGGGCCTGCTCGTTCAGTGCCGCCCGGTCGGCCTCGGTCGCGGGGCGGATGACGAGGGCGGGCATCGCCTCAGCCGCCCCGGGCCGGCAGGGGCTTGATCAGTTCCAGCGCGTAGTCCTGGAAGCCCTGGCGGCGGTAGCTGCGCTCGGCGGCGGCGTTGCCGTGGACGACGCCGAGCATGATCCGCGGCATGCCGCGTTCGATGGCGCGGCGCTCGGCTTCCGCGATCAACGAGCGGCCGATGCCGCGGCCGCGATGGGGTTCGCGGACGAACAGATCGGCCACCAGGGCGTAGTCGCGCAGCTCCTCGCGCACGTAGGGGCCGAAGCGTTCGAAGGCAAGCACGAGGTGGCCGATGACGGCGCCTGCGATCTCGGCCACCAGGACCACGCCGCCGCTGTCGGCGGCGCGTTGGTGCAGCTTGTCCATGGCAGCCACACCGCCGGCAGGGGTGATGTTGCGGTCCCCTACCAGCGCGTTCTCGAACAGGTTCAGGCCGAGTTCCTGCTCGTCCAGCGCCGCCCGGTCCGCGGCGGTGGCGGGCCGGATGGTGAGGTCAGGAACGATAGCTGCCATTGATGTCGATGTAGCCGTGGGTCAGGTCGCAGGTCCACACGGTCGCCTTGCCCTTGCCCAGGCCGATATCCACCGAGATGGTGACTTCGCGGCCCTTCATGTGCGCCACGACCGGCGTTTCGTCGTAGCCCGGCACCACGCCGCCATCCTTGGCCATCCACACGCCGCCGACGCCGATGCTGAGCTTGTCGCGGTCGGCGGGTTCGCCGGCCTTGCCGACGGCCATGACGATGCGGCCCCAGTTGGCGTCCTCGCCGGCGATGGCGGTTTTCACCAGCGGGGAGTTGGCGATGGTCATGCCGATGCGCTTGGCGGACTTGCCGTTGACGGCGCCGGTGATGTCGATGCGGATCAGCTTCTGGGCGCCTTCGCCGTCGCGCGTGACCATCAGGGCCAGTTCCAGCAGCACGTCGTTCAGGGCGCGCTGGAAGTCCTTCAGCATCTTGGCGTCGTCCACCTTCGAGTGCTTGGTGGCGCCGGTGGCGAAGAGCATCACGGTGTCGGACGTGGAGGTGTCGCTATCCACCGTGGTGCAGTTGAAGGTGCCGCCGACGCCCTTGCTCAGCATGCCCTGCAGCAGCTCGGCGGGGATCTTGGCGTCGGTGAAGATGAAGCACAGCATCGTCGCCATATCAGGCGCGATCATGCCGCTGCCCTTGGCGATGCCGCTGATGCGCACTTCCACGCCGCCGATTGTGGCGGTGCGGGTGCTGGCCTTGGGGAAGGTGTCGGTGGTCATGATGCCGCGGGCGGCGGCTTCCCACCCGTTGTCCGACAGGGTCTCGTGCAGCTTGGGCAGGGCCGCAGTGAGCTTGGCGTGGGGCAGCACCTCCCCGATCACGCCGGTGGAGGCGAGGAAGATGTGCTTGGCGGGGCAGCCGACCAGCTTGGCGGCGGCGGCGGCGCTGGCCTTGGTGGCCTCCACGCCTGCCTTGCCGGTGAACACGTTGGCGTTGCCGGCGTTGATGACGACAGCGCGGGCCTTGCCGCCCTTCAGCGCGTCGCGGCACCAGTCGATCGGGGCGCCGGGGCATTTGTTGGAGGTGAACACGCCGGCCACCGTGGTGCCGGCGGCCAGCTCGGCCATCACCAGGTCGGTGCGGCCGGTGGTGTAGCGGATGCCCGCGACGGCGGCGCCGAGGCGGACCCCGGCCAGCGGCGGCAATTCGGGCAACGGCAGTGCCAGCGGCGATACAGCGGTGGCCATGGAAGCGGTCCCCTCCCTGCGGACTATTTCGCCGTTGGTTCTAGCAGGACGGGCGGGAATGCCAAGGCGAGCCGGCGGGGCAGGCCGGGGCAGGGATGTGGCCATGAGTCATCGCCGCGGGACGCGGGGTTTTGGCGACGGATTCAGGTTGAGTGGGAATGCGAGGGCCCTATGGCGGCGCGCGAGCGGCCTGGGCCGGGCAGGGTGCGGGCGCGCGTTGGCCGGACAGCCGCATGCCCCGGTTGGGCCTGCCGCGCAGGAGCCAGCCGAGTTCGGCGCGCAGCTGGAGAATGCGGCGCAGGGCGTACGGGTCCTGGGCGGAGTCCAGGTCGTCGCTGAAATCGGTGTTGGTGGAGAAGAGCCAGTCCTGGCGCAGGAGGTGCCGCGTGCGGCACGGGGCCTCTGCCCGCGAGAAGGCAGCGAGCAGGGCCAGCAGCAGGAGCTTCAACGGCGCCGGAATCCGGGCGTGCAGAATCGCCCGCGCCCAGGGGCGCGGTGCGTCGGCTTCGCTCGATGCGGCGGGTTGGTTTGGCATCACCGCTAACTATGCCCAACGCAAGGCCGTTGGACAAGGAAAAACTGCTACGTACGGTGACTTTTGTTAGCGGGCTGAGGGGTCGGATGAGAAGGAAGAATCTTCTTTTTTCTGAAGAAAAAAGAAGCAAAAAAGACTTTCTGACTGGTGCCGGAGCCAGGGGATCGAATGTTCGGGTAGCAAGCTGGATTGCTTCGCTTTGCTCGCAATGACAAACCAGCCAATAAATAAAAGTTTTTTGGTTCTTTTTTTCAAAAAAGAACCGCTTCCCTTGCCTTACCGCCTAAGTTCCATCTGGATTGGCCCTTCCCGGCGCCCGTGGGTGAACTGGTCCACCATGGCGTTGCCGCTTTCCATCAGGCTTGCGGCCTCGCCTTCCCAGACGATGCGGCCTTTGTGGATCATGGCGGCGCGGTCGCCGATGCGACGCGCGCTGGCCATGTCGTGGGTGATGGCGATGGCGGTGCTGCCCATGCGCTTCACCTGTTCCACGATCAGCCCGTCGATCACCGCGCCCATGATGGGATCGAGCCCGGTGGTGGGTTCGTCGAAGAACAGGATATCGGGCGTGGCGGCGATGGCGCGGGCCAGGGCGACGCGTTTCTGCATGCCGCCGGAGAGTTCGGCGGGGGAGAGGTCGCCGACGCTGGGGGCGAGGCCGACCTGGGCCAG
Organism: Asaia bogorensis; assembly: GCA_945888575.1. Taxonomy (GTDB): domain Bacteria; phylum Pseudomonadota; class Alphaproteobacteria; order Acetobacterales; family Acetobacteraceae; genus CAMDGX01. The sequence continues at coordinate 8,148 of CAMDAM010000167.1, forward strand.
GACGTCCTCGGCGCGTTTGCGGGCTTCGGCGCGGGTGGCTTTTTTCTGGGCGAGCAGGCCGAAGGCGACGTTTTCGGCCACCGAGATGCTGTCGAACAGGGCGCCGTTCTGGAACAGCATGCCGATGCGGGCGCGGGCGGCGTCGCGCTCCTTGGGCGGCAGGCGCAGCACGTCTTGCCCGTCGATCTCGATGGTGCCGGCATCGGGCGCGATCAGGCCCAGGATGCATTTGAGCAGCACGGACTTGCCGGAGCCGGAGCCGCCGATGACCACCATGGAGGTTTGCGGGGCGACATCGAGGTCGATGCCGTCCAGCACCAGCTTGTCGCCGAAGCGCTTGGTGACGCCGCGCAGGCGGATTTTGGGGGTGGTGCTGCTCATTTGGTGAAGAACAGCTCGGTGAGCACGTAGTCCAGCGCCAGGATCAGCACGGAGGAGGTGACGACGGCGGCGGTGGTGGCAGCACCCACGCCCTGTGCGCCGCCGCGGCTGTGGTAGCCGTGGTAGCAGCCCATCAGCGTGATGATGAAGCCGAACACGCTGGCCTTCACCAGGCCAGAGATCACGTCTTCCATGTAGAGCGCGTTGAAGGTGTTCACCAAATAGGTGTTGGGGTTGAAGCCGAGCTTGCCGACGCCGATCAGGAAGCCGCCCATCACGCCCAGGATATCGGCCACCACCACCAGCATCGGCAGGGCGAGGATGCCGGCCAGCAGGCGCGGTGCGACGAGGTATTTCAGCGGGTTGGTGGAGAGCGTGGTCAGTGCGTCGATCTGGTCCGTCACGCGCATGGTGCCGATTTCGGCGGCCATGGAGGCGCCGACGCGGCCGGCCACCATCAACCCGCCCAGCACGGGGCCGAGTTCGCGGGTGATGGAGAGCACCACGAGGGAGGGGATGGCGCTTTCGACGGCGAAGCGGGAGAGGCCCGTGGAGGATTGCAGCGCCAGCACCATGCCGGTGAACACGGCGGTGAGGGCCACCACGGGCAGGCTGAGATAGCCGATTTCCAGCATCGCGCGGCCGAAGGCGCGGCCATAGAAGGGCGGGCGCAGGATGTGGGACAGGCCGAGCACGGCGAACAGCGTGACGCGCCCGGTGGCCTGGCAGGCGCCCAGCGCGAAGCGGCCGATGCCGGCGACGAAGTTCAGCAGGGCGTTCACGCGGACCAGACCCGGTGGTAGCGCCGGGCCAGGCTGGTGAGGATTTCGTAGCCGTTGGTCTGCGCCGCCTCGGCCACCGCGTCCACGGGGCGGGTGGGGCCGATCAGCTCGACCATGTCGCCCTCGCGCAGCGCCGGGCAGCCTGTGGCATCCAGGGTGATCAGGTCCATGGACACACGCCCTACCAGCGGCAGCGGGGCGCCGTCAAAGATCGCGTGGCCGTGGTTGGTGTGGCTGCGCAACCAGCCATCGGCGTAGCCCACCCCGATCGTGGCGATCCGCCCGTCCTGTGGCGCGGTCCAGGTGGCGTTGTAGCCGACTGCCTCGCCTTTGCGGATCGCGCGCAGGGCCAGCACCCGGGCGGCGAGCCGCACCACCGGGCGCATCGGGTTGGGTTGCCCGGGCGTGGGGTTGATGCCGTAGAGCGCCGCGCCTGGCCGGGCGAGGTCGCTGGCCCAGCCCGACCCGAGGAAAATGCCGGAGGAGTTGGCGAAGCTGCGGGGCAGGGGAGGGAGCATGGCGCAGGCGGCGGCGAAACGCTGGCGCTGGGCTTCGTTCGCGGGGTCCTGCGGTTCCTCGCTGGCGGAGAGATGCGTCATCACGTAGCGCAGCGCGATGCCGTCCAGCGCCGTGGGATCGGCGGCCAACTCGGCCAGCTGCGCGGCATCGAGGCCCAGCCGGTTCATGCCGGTATCCAGGTGCAGCAGCGCGGGCAGGGCGCGGCCCAGGCGGCTTGCCTCGGCGGCCCAGCGCGCGATCTCGCCGGGCGTGCCCAGCACCGGGGCGATATCGTGCGCGGCGAAGGTGGCCTCGCTGCCCGGCGGCAGGCCGTTCAGCACCGCGACCATGGCGCCGGGCAGCTTCGGGCGGATCGCCAGCGCCTCCTGCAGGTGCGCGGTGAAGAAGTGCCGGCAGCCGGCGGCGAA
>CAMDAM010000168.1 GCA_945888575.1 Asaia bogorensis
GCCGAGCATGGCGCCGAATGCTGGCTGGTGAACACCGGCTGGTCCGGTGGCGCCTATGGCACCGGCAGCCGCATGCCGATCCGCCACACCCGCGCCCTGCTGCGCGCGGCACTGGATGGCACGCTGACCCATGCCAAATACCACCGCGACCCGTTCTTCGGCCTGCAGATCCCCGACCAGGTGCCGGGCGTGCCGAGCGAGGTGCTGGACCCGCGCCAGGCATGGTCGGACAAGGCCGCCTACGACCGCACGGCGCAGGAGCTGCTGGCACGGTTCGAGAAGAATTTCGACAGCTTCGCCTCCCATGTGGGCGACGAAGTGAAGGCCGTGGCGCTGAAGGCGGTAGCGTAGGAAGGATTCTTCTTTTTCTGAAGAAAAAGAAGCAAAAAGACTTCATGAGCTTGATGCGGGAAGAGACGATCTTCCCGCATCAGGTCGGAAAAGTTTTTTGGTTCTTTTTTTCAAAAAAGAACCGCTTCCTTCCTACAACGGCAGCGGGCTGACCCGGATCATCTCCCCATGCCGTGTCTCCCCCGGCAGGCACAGCGCCGCGATCCCCGGCGCCACGTCTTCCGGCTTGGGCATCGCGCTGCGGTCCTCGCCGGGCCAGGCAGTGGTGCGGATGGCAGTATCCACCGGGCCGGGATCCACCAGGTTCACCCGCAGGCTGGAATTGCGCGTCTCCTCCGCCCAGGCCTGCACCAGGTGGTGGTGGGCGGCCTTGGTGGCGCCGTAGATGCCGAAATAGGCGGTAGGCTTCATCACGATGCGGCTGCTGATGAACGCCGCCCGGCCCGCGGGGGCGGCCAGCAGCAGCGGCGCGCAGGTGCGGATCAGCCGCAGCGCGGCATTCACGTTCACCGCCATCGCGTCGTTCCAGTCGCGCATGTCGATATGCGGCGCCGGTGTCACCCGGCCCATGACGGCGGCGTTGGAGACCAGGATATCCAGCCGCTTGAAGCGTTCGAACACGCTCGGGCCGATCGCATCGAGCTGGTCGCCCTCGCGCATGTCCAGCGGCAGCAGCGTGGCGGTGCCGCCAACGGCACGCACCGCATCGTCGGTTGCCTCCAGCCCGCCCTGCGTGCGCGCCACCAGCACAACATGCGCGCCCAGCTTGGCCAGTTCCACCGCGGTGGCCGCACCGATTCCGCGGCTTGCCCCCGTGACCAGCGCCACGCGCCCCGCCAGTTCCGCCATGTGCCGTCCCCTTCCCGTCGGCGCGCACCCTAGAGCAAGGCGCGGCCGGACGGAATCGCGGGCGTCATGGATTCTTCACCTCGCTGTCATCCGCATGTCCCTGCCCCGGGTGCATCCACGGCTGGACCGATAACCCAGGGGTTCCGCCATGCGCCGCCGCTCCGTTCTTGCCTTGCCGCTTCTGGCCCTGCCTGCCGTGGCCCGCGCCCAGGATTGGCGCGCGAGCGTGAAGGAGCTTCGCTTCGGCATCAGCAGCGCCGAGAACGAGCGCGACGCGATTGCCCGCATCGAGCCGCTGTCGCGCTATGTGGAGGCGAAGCTGGGCGTGAAGCTGCGCGTGTACCGCAGCACCGACTATGCCGGGGTGGTGGAGGGGCTGAACGCCAAACACCTGGATGCCGCCTCCATCGGCCCGGCCAATTACGCGCTGGCCAACAAGGTGATGGGCAACCGCATCGCCCCCTTCGCCCGCTCGCTGGATCCCGAGGGCGGCGACGGGTATTTCTCCATTGCCTTCGTGAAGGCAGACAGTCCCTTCCAGTCGCTGGAGGACCTCAAGGGGCGGAGCTTTGCGTTTGCCGACCCCAACAGCACGTCGGGCTATGCGTTTCCGGCCTTCTACCTGAAGAAGCAGGGTTTCGAGCCGGCGAAGCACTTCTCGCGCACCGGCTTCTCCGGCAGCCACGAGCTTTCGGTGATCTCGGTGCTGAACGGCACCTTCGACGGCGCGGCGACCTTCTGGACCAGCGAGGCGCGCGGCAACATCCAGCGCATGGAAGAAAAGAAGATGATCCCGCCCGGCGCGGTGCGGATCATCTGGAAAAGCCCGCGCATCCCCGGCTCGCCCTGGGTGATCCGCACCGAATTGCCCGAGGCGCTGCGCCGCGAATTCGCCGCCGCGATCATGGCCATGCCGCAACAGGATCCGCAGGGCTGGGCGCAGATCAGCTCCAAGGCCCAGGGGCTCGTGCCGGCGAAGCACGAGGACTACATGGACGTGATCGCCGTCGTGCAGGCCAACGAGGCCGAGCGGCGCCGCAAGGGCACCTGAGCCGGCGGCCAGCCATGTCTCTTCTCGCGCTGTCCGCGCCGCTGGGTGCGGAGGCCGCCGCCATCGAGGCCCGCCACCGCGCCGCCATGCGCGCCGGGCGCGGGCGGCTCGCCGGAGCCACGCTGCTGATTCTGGCGGGCGTGGTGGCCAGCGGCTGGTACAGCGAGGTCGATGGCGGCAAGCTGCTGGAGGGGCTGCCGCGCATTGCCAACTACGTCGGGCGCACCCTGCCGCCGCTGCGGGCGGAGACGCTGGGCGCCGATCTGGCCGAATGGTACTGGAACCTCGGCGAGTGGCTGGTGCTGCTGCTGGACACCGCGTTGATCGCCTATGTCGGCACCGTCATCGGCGCGGGGCTGGCACTGCTGCTGAGCTTCCTCGCCTCTGCGGCGCATACCCCGCACCCCGCGATCGCCTTCGCGGTGCGCCGCGTGCTGGAAACCGCGCGCGCCGTGCCGGTGCTGGTGTTCGCGCTGATCTTCGTGTTCGCCTTCGGCCTCGGCCCGCTGCCGGGCGCCATGGCGCTGGCGGTGCACACCATGGGCGCGCTGGGCAAGCTCTACGGCGAGATCCACGAAAACGCCGAGGCCGCGCCGGTGGAGGCGATCCGCGCCGCCGGCGGCTCCTGGCCGCAGCAGATGCGCTTCGGCGTGCTGCCGCAATCCATGCCGGGCGTGGTCAGCTACGGGCTGCTGCGCTTTGAGATCAACGTGCGCGAGGCCTCCATCCTCGGCTTCGTCGGCGCCGGCGGCATCGGTGAGGAGCTGTATACCGTGGTGCGCCGCTTCGAATATGCCGACATCTCCGCCCTGGTGCTGCTGATCCTGGTCACCGTGATCCTGCTGGATGCCGCCTGCAGCCGCCTGCGCCGGCGGATCACCGGCGCGTTGAGCGCGGCATGATCGCCCGCCTCGCCGCGCCGCCGATGCTCTGGGCCGGCGGCCTGCTGCTGCTGGCGGTGGGCCTGTGGCGGCTTGATGCCTCGCCGCTGCGCCTGCTGGAGGGGCTTGGACGGCTCGGCTGGCTGCTGGTGCTGATGGTTCCGCCCTCCAGCGGCGGCGTGCTGTGGGAGTTGCTGGAGGCGCTGCTGGCCACGCTGGCCATGGCCTTCCTGGGCACCTTTGTGGCCACAGTGGTGTCGTTCCCGCTCGCCTTCCTCGGCGCTGCCAACGTGATGCCGGTGCGGCTGCTGCGGATCGGGCTCCGCCGCAGCTGGGACGGGCTGCGCGGGGTGGATACGCTGATCTGGGCGCTGATCTTCGTCTCGGCCGTCGGGTTGGGCCCGTTCGCGGGCGTGCTGGCGATCGCGGTGCCCGATATCGGCGCGCTGTCCAAGCTGTTCAGCGAGGCGATCGAGGCCGCCGACCGGCGCCAGGCCGAGGCGGTGCGCGCGGCCGGCGGCACGCGGCTGCAGACCGTCCGCTTCGGCATCCTGCCGCAGGTGGCGCCGGTGTTGCTCAGCCAGGTGCTGTATTTCTTCGAGAGCAACGTGCGCAGCGCCTCCATCCTGGGCATCGTCGGCGCCGGTGGGATCGGGCTGGCGCTGTCGGACAGGCTGCGGCTGAACAACTGGGACGAGGTGGCCTTCATCGTGCTGCTGATCCTTGCCATGGTATCGGTGATCGACACCGCGTCGCGCGCGATCCGCCGCCGCCTGGCCTGAGGACCACCCCGTGCATCAAGACCCCGCCACCGCGCCGAAGAAACTGGGTGCAGACCCGTTCATCCACCCCACCGCCCAGGTGCGCGACAGCACGTTCGGGGCCTATTGCGAGGTGGGCGCGCGCACCAAGGTCAGCGAATGCAGCTTCGGCGACTACAGCTACATCATGAGTGACGCCGACATCATCTACGCCACTGTCGGCAGGTTCTGCTCGATCGCCGCCCACACCCGCATCAACCCCGGCAACCATCCGCTGGAGCGCGTGGCGCTGAACCACTTCACCTACCGCTCCAGCGCCTATGGGCTGGGCGAGGACGACGCCGATTTCTTCCAGTGGCGCCGCGACCATCACGTGACGCTCGGCAACGATGTGTGGATCGGCCACGGGGCGATCCTGCTGCCGGGCGTCTCGGTGGGCAACGGGGCGGCGATCGGCGCGGGCGCGGTGGTGAGCAAGGATGTGCCGCCCTTTGCCATCGTGGTGGGCGTTCCCGGCCGCGTGCTGCGCTACCGCTTCACGCCTGAGATCATCGCGGCCCTGGAACGGATCGCCTGGTGGAATTGGCCACATGAGCGGCTGCGCGAGGGGCTGCGGGATTTCCGCAGCATGAGCGCCGAGGCCTTCTGCCTGAAGTACGACCCGGCGTGAGCGGCACCCCGGCGCAGCCCGTGGCGCTGCGCGGCTTCGGGTGGCTCGGCATCACCGCCTTCGCCTGGGGCCTCAACTGGCCGGTGATGAAAGCGCTGATGGCGGACTGGCCGCCCTATACCGTGCGCATCTTCGCGGCGATGGCGGCAGTAGCGATGCTGCTGCTGATCGCCGTGATCCAGCGCGACCGGCTGCTGCCGCGGCGCGGCCAATGGGGGCGGCTGTTCCTGTTCGGCACGCTGAACGTGGGCGGCTGGAGCGTGGTGGCGCCGCTGTCGCTGTTCTGGCTCGATGCGGCGGAGGCGGCGATCATCGCCTACACCATGCCGGTCTGGGCCACCGTGCTGGCTTGGCCGGTGCTTGGCGAGCGGCCGACCTTGCCGCGGGTGGGCGGGCTGGTGCTGGGGCTGTCGGGCGTGACGCTGCTGATGGCGGGCACGGTTTCGGACAGCGGGTTGGACGCGTTGTGGAACAAACTGCCCGGCGTGGCGGCGATCCTGGGCACGGCACTGATGTTCGCCACCGGCGCGGTGCTCACCAAGCGCTTCCCGGTGCAGATGCCGCCGGTGCCGATGGTGGCCTGGCAGATCGTGTTCGGCACGCTGCCGGTGTGGGTGATCGCATTCTCCTTCGAGACGCTCGACCTCTCCCGCGTGACACCCACCGGGTGGTTCTGCCTGTTCTACCTGGGCCTGATCGCCCAGTGCGTGGCCTATCTCGCCTGGTTCCGGGCGCTACGCAGCTTGCCGGCCGGGCTGGCGGCGATCGGCAACCTGATGGTCCCTGTGATCGGCGTGCTCTCCTCCGGCCTGCTGCTGGGCGAGCCGCTGGGGTGGCGGCACGCCGTGGCGCTGGCCATGACGCTGGGCGGCGTTGTGCTGGCGGCGCGGGGCTAGAGCACGAACCAGTTCGTGGCGACCGGCCCGGCGGCCTGGACGAACAGCGTCAGGTCCGCCGTGGTATCGCCATCCACGTTGCCCTGGATCAGCCGCATTCCGCCCTGGTTTTCCCAGCGCAGCTGCCCAGCCGCGGTGAAGGCGGCGGTGCCGATGAAGGTGAAGGCGTCGTTGCCCGGCGTGCCGGCGATCGCGTCGATCGCCGAGAGGTCGATCCGCTCACCGGCGGCGCGGCTGAAATCCTGCAGCGTGGCCGCGTTGCCGGCAGCGGCCCCGAGGGCGGCAGGCTGGAACAGGAACCTGTCGGTGCCGCTCCTGCCCAGTACCGTGTCCAGCCCACCACCCAGCAGGAAGATGTCGGCGGAGGCGGTGCCGGACAGCGCCTCGTCGGCGGCGGTGCTGGCGAGATCGTCGGAGAGGATGCGGCTGGTCGCGCTGTCCTGGCTGATGCCCGCGCCGGTGGCGGTGTGGATGACGAAGCGGAACCCCTCGTCGGCCTCCGGCGCGGTGTCGCCGGCCACCTGCACGGTGATGGTCCGGAAGCGCTCGCCGGGGGCGAAAGTGATGGTGCCGGACGGCAGGATGCCGCCCGCGAAATCCTCGGCATCGGCCATGCCGGGCTGGGCGGCGCCTTCCACGGCGTATTGCACGGTGCTGGTGCCGGAGACAGTGCCTTCGCGCTGCACCTGGTAGGTGTAGCTGCGCGTGCCCGCATGGCCCTCGGCCTGGTTGGTGGCGCGGGACAGCACCCGCAGGCTGGTGTCGTCGTTCAGGATCAGCGCGCGGGCGGATGGCAAAGCGACCTCGCTGCCGGCCGGCGGTGCGCCAAGCGTGACGGCGAAGCGCTCGTTGAACTCGCCCACCGCATCCGCAACCACGGCGATGGTGAGGGTGGCCTGCACCTCGCCCGGCGCGAAGCTCACGGTGCCGGAGGGCAACACCCCGCCCACGAAATCCGCGGCGTTTGCCGGGAGCGTACCGATGCCGTTGGTGCCCGAGACGGTCCAGTCGATCTCCTGCGCGGCGAAGCTGCCGTTGGTGCGGGTGATGCGGAACGCATACAGCGTTTCCCCGCCGCTACCCTCCTGCTGCACCGGGGTATCGGCGATCACCCGGAAGCGCGGGGTGCCGAACTCCACCGTGATGTCGTCGAACACGCCGAGCTCGATGCCATCCAGCGTATCGGTGCCGTCGGGGCCCGTGACCACGAAGGCCCCGCCGGCGGGGGTGATGCCGTAGGCCGTGCGCGGGCCGGCGAAGATGGCGGTGTCGATGCCGAAGCCGCCGGAGAGGGCGTCGTCGCCCGGCCCGCCGGTGAGGATGTTGTTGGTGGCATTGCCGCCGATGATGTCGGCGCCGGCGGTGCCGATCACGTTCTCGATGTCGTACAGCACGTCGGTGTTGCCAAAGCCGTCGGTGGCGGTGCCGAACGGCGTGCCCAGCGCGACCGTGACCCCCGCGGCGCCGCCATGGGCGGCATCCCAGGAATAGTCGATCGTGTCGGTGCCGCTGCGGCCATCCACCACATCGTTGCCGCCCAGCGGCTGGAAGCGGTTGAGGCCGCCATTGCCGACCAGGTGGTCGCCGAAGCCGCCGTTGATCGGGCCGAAGCTGCCGGTGTTGCCGGTGAGCGCGTTGGTGCCGCGCACCCACTCCACGCTGCCGAGCGCATCGAAGCTGCCGAAGCCGTCGCGGGCAACGCCGCTGATCAGGTTGACGCTGACCCCGGCGGTGCCGCCGTATGCGGCATCGGCAGCGTAGCTGACCATGTCGATGCCGGAGCCGCCCAGCACGGTGTCGGCGCCGTCGAGGGGCTCGTAGCGGAAATTCGCGGTGGCGCCGGTGAAGGTGTCGGGCAGATGGGTGCCGCGCACGGCCTCGATGCCGGCCAGGGTATCGATGAAGCCCCAGGGATCGGTCACGATCGAGGGGAGCAGGAGCACGATGCCAACGGTGGCGGCGGGATCGGTGCCGGCATCGGCGTAGGAGACGAGGTCGTCGTCGCCGCCTTCGCCATCGATGGCATCGGCGCCGGCGCCGGGTTCGATCAGGTCGTTGCCGCCGCCCGCGGCGATGCCGTCGCTGCCCGCGCCGCCGGGCAGGATGTCGGCGTGGTCGCTGCCGGTGAGCTGGTCCGCACCACCGAGCAGGAAGCCCAGCACATCCACCCCGGCGATGAACCAGGCGTTGTGCAGCGCCACGGCTGTGGTGTTGGCCCCGGTGATGTAGCCGCGCTGCACGGTGAAGGCTGCATCGTAGAACACCAGCGTGCCGATGGTGCCGGCGGTGGGCACCAGCAGGCCGCCGATATCGGCCACCGCAATTCCGCTGCCGGTGGCATCGACGATGCTGCCATCGGGATTGCGGAAGGTGATGCGGGTGAGATCGAACCCGGTGATTTCGGCGCCGGGCGCGAAGATATGTGCCGAGGCGAAGTTGGCGGGCGACTCGTCGTAGAACCTGAGTTCGGCCATGGCGCCTTGCGCTCCCCCGTTGGCCCAGCCAGGCCGGACACGACAGCGTGGGAGGCGAGGCGCATGCAGTCAACTCATCCCGTCATCGAATGCCGTGCGAGGCGCCGACGGCGCGGGGCTGACGCCAGCCAGCCCCGCGGCGGGATTCAGAGCCGGGCGAGGAAGTCGTCCCAGTCCGGCACGTTGTTCAGGAAGCCGAAGTTGGTCGGCGTGTAGCTGCCGTCCACGGGCGTGGCGCCGTAGGGCAGGTAGATGCTCATGCCCGCCGCATCGGCCACCGTGCCGGCACTGGCGGTAACGGCGTTGCCGACCGCGTTGGCCACGGCGGTGGCTGCGGTCTGGAGCGTGGGCGAGAGCACCCGGCCGGTGACCTCCAGCATGAAGTCGCGCAGGTCCACCGCATCGCTGTCGCCAAAGTGGTGCGACCGCTTGGCGGCCTCGCGCATCGCGGTCCAGTCCGCCGCCGTGGTGGTGGCGGCCAGGGCCTGGGTGCAGAAGGCATCGAGCGCTGTGTCGAGCGTGCCCAGCCCTGCGGTCCAGACGCTGGACGGGTGGTGCCGTCCTCGCCGGCGTAGCGGTCCCCGTAGGTGGAGACGATGCGCGAAGCGAGGTCCATCGGCGTGAGGCCGGGGTTGCTGGCCAGCGGCAGCAGGAACCTGTCGTATTTCCAGCCGTCACCCGGCTCGGTCTCCTGGGAAGAGACGATGATGTCGGCGCGGCTGCTCAGGTCCATGGTCTGCTCGGTGATCGCCATCAGGCATTCGTCGAAGCCGATCATGCCGTAATGCGTCACGCTGGCGGCATCGATGGCCTGGCGGGTTTCGAGCAGGGAGAGGTTGGCGCCGTTGCTGGTATCGTCCCAGGCGGAGCCGGCGATGCCGCCGCCATGGTCCCACAGGATCAGGCCATAGTTGGTGGCCGGCGCCGTGCTGGCGGCCCAGTTGATGAAGTTGGTGAGCGTGGAGGCCGCGCCGGAGTTCTGCTCGCCGATCGAGGTAAGGCTGGAGATGATGGTGCGGCCGTTGCTGGCGTCGTTGGCATCGAAGCTGATCTGGCCGCGGCGCGTATCCGTCCAGTTGCCGTTGCTGGTGTCGTAGCCGCCGGCGCGGTCGATCATCACCATCAGGTTGACGTTGACGGGCAGGTTCACTCGCTCCATCTCGTTGATGTCGTCGATCCCCGCGCCTTCCAGGTTGTTGTCGGCGGCGATGTAGACCATCAGCGTCCAGGTATCGGTGGTGCTGGTGGGGGCGGTGGTGAAGTTGAACCGGGCCAGGTCGGTGGTGCTCTTGGTGGAATTGCCGGCAAGGTCGCGCACCGCGTCCGTTTCCAGCAACACACTGTAGCTGGTGTTGGGCGCGAGGTCGGCGGTTGGAGTGATCGTCACCACCTCGCCGCTGTAGGTAACTGCGCTGCTGTTGGCGGCAATGGAGATGGTCTTGCCGCCGCCGATCAGGGTGAAGCTGCCGCTGCCGGCGCGCACCGCCTCGTTGAAGTTCAGCGAGATGTTGCTCCAGGTCGGCGCGGCGGCATTGTTGTCGGTGGGGGAGGTGAACAGCAGGGTGGGGGCGGTGGAATCCGTTACCTTGCTCACGGCCACCTGGTAGCTGCCCACTCCGTTCTCCCACGCGCCGGCGCGGATGAAGTAGGTGCCGGTGGTGGGGGCGGTGAAAGTGGTCTGGGCGTTCTTGGTGCCGCCGAAATTGTCGTTGCCGCTGGTCTGCACGGCCTGGCCGGAGGGGGCGGAGACGCCGAGCAGCACCGGGTCGGCCAGGGTGGCGCCGCCGGTGCCGAGGCCGGAGACCCGGATCTGGTAGGTGGTGTTCGCGGTTGCGGCGAAGCCGATCCAATCCTGGTCGGCGGGCGCATCGACGATGCCGAGATAGGTTCCGCCAACCGCCACGGTGGCCTTGGAGCCGCTGCTGGCCGGCACGTCGGTGCTGGTGTCCTGTTCCACCAGCAGCCGGTACGTGCCGACGTAGTCGTAGAAGCCGGCGGCGGAGACATAGTAGGTGCCGGTGGTGGCGGGCGTGAAGCTGGTGCGGCTGTCGCGCGTGCCGTCGGCATCGTCGTTGCCGGTGCCGGAGATGATCGCCCCGGTGGAATCGTAGATGCCGACGATCAGGGGGGCATCGAGCGTGCCGTTGCCGCTGGGCGCGCCCTGTTCGCGGATGCGGTAGTTCTGCCCGGCATTGAGCGTGACGGCGAACCAGTCGCGGTCGCGCGAGGATTCGATGGCGCCGGTGGTGGGCGTGCCGACCACCATCTTGCCGGCGAGGGCGATGGTGTCGCCGATCACGT
>CAMDAM010000169.1 GCA_945888575.1 Asaia bogorensis
GAGGCGAACCGGCGCGAGCTGTGCCGGCTGCTGTGGCGGCTGTGGTCGCCGAACTGGCGGTTCTCGGAGGCGCTGTTCGCCCGCGTGGCGGAGGCCTGGGACAATCCGGATTTCGTGGCGGTGGTGATCCAGTCCTACCGCCATCGGCATAATGCGGCCCCGGGCGATCCGGCGCTGGCGGCGGTGGAGGCACGGCTGGCGCAGTCGCCTGTTATCGCGGTGCCGGCGATCAACCTGGAGGGGGCGGCGGATGGCGTGGGCGTGCCGCGCTTCCCGGACCCGCATGCTGCGCTCTTCACGGCGGGGTACGAGCGGCGGGTGCTGGACCGGGTGGGGCATTTCCTGCCGCACGAGGCGCCGGAGGCCGTGGTGCGGGCGGTAATGGACATTGCGGGAAGCTGAGGCTGTTCACCAATGCGTGATCGCCCCTACAGGGGGCATGCCGCTTCACGGCCATGATGCCGGGGCATAGGCTTCGGGAGAATGTTCACTTGGAGTCCTGGCCATGAGGCTGCTGACGGCCCTCGCCCTTGCGCTGCCACTGGCGGTGGCCGCGGGCATGGCGCGCGCGCAGGACGTGGTGCGGATCGAGGAGCGGCAATTCAAGGCGGGGGCGGGACGGATCACCTTCAGCGAGGTGCCGTTGGGGGCGGTGAACCCGACCTATCCGTCGTCGCGCTACCGGGGCGGGGCGGAAAGCCCCACGGTGCGGTTCGGTGGGCATTTCCGCGGCCGGCGGCTGGGCAACCCGGCGGAATGCCCGCGCGATGCGCCGCGAACCGGGTGCCTGGCGGGAGCGCCCTCGGCGCCGCTGACGCTGGATCCCACTGCGCCGCAGGTGGCGACGATGGACAATTCCGGCGTGCCGGGCTCGCAATCGCCGGAATTGGGCGGCACGCCGCGCTGGAACGGGCCGATCGCGATCTGGTTCGACCGCGATGTGGCGGCGGTAGGGCTGCAGGGCGGCTGGTTCGATGGCAGCGGCGGCGTGGCGGTAACGGTGTACGACCGGCAGGGAAAGGTGCTCGGCCGCACGGTGAACAGGGGCACCGGGTTCGAGTTCATGGGGCTGGCGACGAAGGACCTGGCGCCGCGGATCGCGGGGCTGGAGTTTCACCTGGTGGGCAATGAGCCGCAGGGCTTCGGGGTGGACAATATCCGCTTCGGCGCGCCGCAGCAGGTGGATCTGCCGGGCGTGGTGCCGCCGGCGCCGCAGCCTCCGCCGCCACCTCCGCCGCCGCCGGCACCGCGTCGCCCGCCGATCATCCCGTGATTGGTGCTGGGGCCGTGTCCTTCCCGGCGGTTAAGAAGTGGCCTAGGGTCACGGGAGCGAAACCAGTTCGGGCCCGTCCGCATGCGCCTGCCCACGACGATTGCCGGCATGCTTGGCCTTGCCCTGTGGGTGGCCTGCGCCCCGCCGGCGGCGGCGCAGGACGCCGTGGTGCGCATCGCGCAGAACCAGTTCAAGGCCGGCGCCGGGCGGATCACCTTCGCAGAGGTGCCCGTGGGGGCGGAGAGCCCGACCTACCCGCCGTCGCTCTACCGGGGCGGGGCGGGCAGCCCGACGGTGCGGTTCGGTGGATTCTTTCGCGGCCAGCGTCTGGGCACGCCGGCGGAATGCCCGCGGGGCGCGGTGCTGAGCGGCTGCGTGGTGGGCGGTGCCGCCGCACCGCTGATGATCGACCCGGCCTCGCCCGGCACCTCCGTGCAGATGAACGGCACCGCGCAGGGTGGCACCAGCGCCGGGCTGGCGGGCTCGCCGCGCTGGAACGGGCCTATCGCGATCTGGTTCGACCGCGACGTGGCCGCGGTGGGGCTGGATGGCGGGTTCTTCGATGCCCCCAACAGCACCGCGATCACGGTGTTCGACCGGCAGGGGCGGGTGCTGGGGCGCACCAGCAACCGCGGCACCGGGTTCGAGTTCCTGGGCCTGGCCACGCGCGACCTTGCGCCGCGCATCGCCGGGCTGAAGTTTCACTTGGTCGGCGCGGAACCAGCCGGTTTCGGGGTGGACAACATACGCTTCGGCGCGCCAGAGCAGGTGGACCTGCCGGGGGTTCGCCCCCCTGCCCCGCCGCCGCGGCGGCCGCCGATCCTGCCTTGATACCAGCTGCACGCGCCTAGAAGTCGCCGCCAGGGAGCCTTGAGATGTCCGGTTCACGCCTTCTGCTCGGATCGAGCCTGACCGACCGGACCCTGCTGCCTGTCGATGGCCAGCCGGCGATCCTGCAGCATGAGCGCCTGAAGGCGCTGCTGGCCGAACGCGCGCCACGGGCGGCGGAGATGTTCGCCGAGCCCTGGGCCGATGCGAAGGATGGCCAGCCGATCGCGCGGGTGTCCTGGTACGCGAAGGCCGGCGAGGACCCGGTGGCGTTCGAGACGCTGCCGACCAGCCAGCGCTTGGCCGCCGAGAACGCGCTGCGCGGGCGCATGGCCGACCTGGTGCCGCTGTTCGGCGATGCCGAGGCGGGGCCGCTGCTGCGCGCCGCGCTCTCCCTGCCCGGGCGGGGCGACATCTTGTGGACCGGCGAGACGCCGGTGCTGGTGAACTGGGGCGTGGTGCCCGCGCAGGTGGGCGAGGACCCGGCGGCGCTGGCGCGGCATTTCGCCGAGGTGTTCCGCGACCTAGTGCCGGGCGGGGCGAACCCGTGGGGTGCCGCAGCGCCGGCCGCCCCGGCCGCTGCCGCCGTGGCGGGTGCCGCCACCGTGGGCGCGGGCGTGGCCATGGCGGCAGCGGGCGCCGGGGGTGGCAGCGTGCCGCCGCCGGTGGTGCCGCCGCCTGCCGGTGAGCCGGGCTGGCGCCGGCCGATGAGTGCGGCCACGGCGATCCTGGCGGCCACGGCGATTGTGTTGCTGGTTTCAGCCGTGGCGCTGGCGGCAGGGTTCTATTACGGCTGGGTGCAGCTGGCCCGACAGATCGAGGCGACCGCGCCGGTGCCGCGCGATCCCGCTTTCGATGCCGATCTCAAGCGCATCCAGGAAGGCGTGAATGACGGGCTGCGCCGCCGGCTTTCGCAGCTGGAAGCGGCCTTGCGCGGCGATATCTGCGTGGCGCCGGACGGGCCACTGCCTTCGGGCCCGCAGCGCCAGGGCGATGCGACGCCGCGCGGCATGTCGCCGATCCCCGCGCTGCCGCCGGCGCCGGACCAGCAGCCGGTGCAACGCCCGCAGGCGGCGCCTGGCGCGCCGGCCGTGCCCGGGGCCGGGCAGACCACGAACCTCGCAGATCTGCTGGAGGATTCCACCGTGCTGATCCTGGCGCCCTCACGCGGGCCGGACGGGCAGCAGGGGCTCTCGACGGGCAGCGGCTTCGCCATCGCGCCTGATATCGTGGTGACCAACCTGCACGTGGTGGATGGCTCCACGCCCGGCGAGCTCTATGTGGTGAACCGCAAGCTGGGCAAGCCGGTGGAGGCGGAGGTGATCGCGCGCACGCCGAACCACGATTTCGGCAAACCGGATTTCGCCGTGCTGAAGCTGAAGGAAGGGCAGTTGCCGCCGCTGGCGCTCTCCCCCACGGCGGACAGGCTGCTGCCGGTGGTGGCGGTGGGCTTCCCGGGATTCGTGACGCAGGTGGGCGACGACTTCAAGCGCCTGCTGCGCGGCGAGGACGGGGCGATGCCGGCGGCGCATTTCACCTCTGGCGAGGTGGCCGGGGTGCAGACGATGCAGGGCGCGCCGGTGGTGATCCATACCGCGGCGATCAACCGTGGCAATTCGGGCGGTCCGCTGGCGGATCGCTGCGGGCGGATCGTGGGGGTGAACACCTTCATCCGCACCGACCGCGAAACCGCCTACCGCGCCGACTACGCCCTGCCGGCGGCAACGCTGCTGACCTTCCTGCAGCAGAACAACGTGGCGGCGCGCAGCGAGGACAATGCCTGCACGCCGGCGTCCCCGCAGGCGGCGGCACCGGCTGCCCCTGCCCCTGCGACTCCGGCGGCACCTGCTGCTCCCGCGGCCCCTGCCGCGCCGGCTCCGGCGGCTCCGGCCGCGCCCCCCGCGGCGCCTCGCTGAGGGCCGGCGCATGGCCCCGCTCCGCCTTCTTGGCGAGACCGACCGGCGCAGCCGACGCCCGGCGCGCGTGCTGGACGGCGTGGCGCAGGATTACCGCGCCCAGGTGGTGCAGCATCTGGCCGGGCGCGGCATGGCCCGCCATGCCGGGCTGTTCGCCGAGGCCAACGTGTTGCCCGAGGCGATCCAGTGGTTCACCAGCCAGCCCGGCGCGATCGCCACGCTGGATGACCTGAAGCCGGAGGATCGCGGCCCCGCGCTCGACCAGTTCCGCCAGCTGGTGGAAGAGGTGGAGGCCGAGGCGAAGCGGCTGCAGGAAGACCGCAACGACAGCGCCCGCGTGCTGGGAAATTTGCTGGCCACCGCGCTGGAAGGCGCCGCGCTGTCCGACCTGCGGCTGGTGGGCGGGGAGCCGGTGCTGGCCGGTTGGGGCCTGCGCGCGGTGGAGAACGCCGCCCCGTTGCCGGCGCTGAAGGGGGAGCTGGTGCGGGCCGCCGCCACCCCGCGCGCCGCACCACCGCCCCCGGAACCGCCGCCGCCCCCGCCACCGCCGCCGGAGCCGGAGCCGCCGGCGAAGTGGCCGCTGCGGCTGCTAGGCCTCTCGGCGCTGTTGCTGCTGCTGGCCGCGGTGCTGGCCTGGTTCATGCCCGACATCATGCGCCACGCGATGGCCTTCGCCCGCCTGCCGGCCGCGCCGATCTGCGAGCTGCCGGCCCCTTCGGATGGCGGCCTGCTGCGGCTGCAGGAGGAGGAGATCCGCCTGCGCACGCGCCTGGCCGAGCTGGAGCGCACCTATGCCGGGCGCGTGCAGCAATGCCGCATCGCCGCCATTCCGCGCCCGCAGCCACAGGCCGCCCCACCGCCCCCACCGCAGCAGCGCAGCGAGATCGACCAGCGGCTGGACCGCGAGCGCGCCCGCAGCGGCGAGTATCAGGTCTCCCTGGTGTGGGACGGGCCGGCCGACCTCGACCTGTACGTCGTGTGCCCCGGTGGCGCGCAGATCTTCCATGAGCGCAAGCAGGCCTGCGGCGGCGTGCTGGACGTGGACATGAACGCCGAGCGCGGGCGCAGCTCCGCCAGCCCGGTGGAGAACGTGATCTGGGCGGAGAAGCCGCCCTCCGGCACCTATCAGGTGAAGGTGCACTACTACGACTCCGCCACGCGCCGCACGCCGGTGCCCTTCACCGTGCGCATCACCGTGGCCGGGGAGAAGAAGGAGGTTCGTGGCACCGCCAATGGCAGCTCCCTTCAGGGCGTGACGGAGTTCACGGTGCCATGAGCGATCCGCAGCACATTGCCGGGCAGAACCGGCGCCGCTTCCTGGCCGCGCTGGCGGTGGCGGCCCTGGTGGTGGGCGTGCCGCTGGCGGGGCTGGCGATGTGGTGGGGCACCTCCATGGCCTATGCTCTGGCCAAGGTCGCCAGCCCGCGCGAGGCGTTCTGCCCGCTGCCGCCGGTGGACGATGGCAGCCTGCGCATGGCGGAGATGGAGTTGCGCCGGCGCATCGCGGAGCTGGAGAGCGAATCCGCCCGCCGCCGCGGGCAGTGCCTGGTCTGTGCCGAGGCGGAGCCGGTGGACGTGGCGCTGATCGTGGACACCTCCGCCTCCATGCGCTGGCCGGCGGCGATGGATGCCGCGGCGGAGCGGGCGAAGATGGCGGCGATCGAGAAGGAGGCCGGGCCGATCATCGAGACCCCCGGCAACGACCGCATGATCGCCGAAATGGCCCGCACCCCGGCCGGGCAGGAACGGATGGAGGAAGCCCGTCGCACGGCGCTGGCAGTGCTGGATACGCTGCCGCAGCGCGCCCGGGTGCATCTGTTCAGCTTCGGCTCCTTCAACCCGGACCAGGTGCAGGCCAGCCAGTGCAGCGTGGCGCCGGTGGGCACCTACACCAACCTGCAGCGCGCGCCGCTGGGGGCCGCGCTGCGCACGCTGCGGCCCGATGCCTCCGGCACGCCGCTGGCGCTGTCGATCGAGAAGGCCGCCGCCGCGGTGAAGGGCCGGCCGGCCGGCACGCCGGGCTTCGTGGTGGTGATCACCGACGGGACCGAGACCTGCCGCGCCGACCCGTGTGCGGCGGCGCGCACGGCGCGGGCGGCCGATCCGCTGCTGTCGATCTCGGTGATCGACATCGCGCGCAACGAGCAGGCGAGCTGCCTGGCCGAGGCGACACAGGGCCAGGTGTTCGCCGCCGGGCGCGGTGCCGACGTGGGCCGCATGCTGGCCGAGGCGCTGCGCACCCCGCCGGCGCAGAACTGCATCCCGCGGCCAGATCCAAGCTGACGCATGGCATGGGAACCGGACAGGAAGGCGGGCGCGACACGCCCTGGCCGGCGCCGGTTCCTGGTGGCCTTGGCCGTCTGCGCGCTGGCGGTGGGGTTTCCGCTGGCGGTCGCGGCGATGGTGTGGGGGCTGGATGCCGCCGCGCGTCTGCGCGACGGGCTGGCCCCGCGCGAGGCGCTCTGCCCGATCCCGCCGGTGGACGACGGGCGCGGCAAGCAGGAGGAGCTGGATTTGCGCCGGCGCATCTCCGAGGTGGAGCGCGAGATGTCGGCCCGGCTGGCGCAGTGCCGGCCGCCCGTGCCGCCCGAACCGCCGCCACCGCCCCCCACGCCGCCACCTCCTCCGCCGCCGCCGGAGCCCGAACCGGAGCCGGAGCCACCACTGCCCCCTCCGCCGCCACCGCCACCACCACCCCCCAGGCCCCCGCCGCCGCCAGTGCCGCCACCGAATGCGCAGCCTTGCGACACGATCTCGCGCAGCGGCGGGCAGGGCGTGACTTCAACGGAGCACTATCTCGGCCCCAGGCGCGGCTGGGTGACGGTGAGCTACAACACCCAAACCATCCCGGACCACATCCAGGTGTTCCGCGGCTCGACCCTGATTGCCGAATCCTCGGGGCCGGTCTCTGGCACCGGCAGCTTCTCCTTCCCCTGGAACCCGCGCGCCGGCGCGCAGGGCCCGGAGCTGACCGTTCGCGTGGTGGTAACGGGCGGGCACGACCCGCGGCGCGGCACCACGGAGTGGCAGTACCAGATCTCATGCCCCGGCTAGACCCGACCGGGCGTTGCCCGCAGGGATATATCGGCGGGCGTTGCCCGCGGGGTAAATTTGTAGTTGTTACGGTCATCGCGACCGACAAGCCCAGGATACGGTAAGCGCGCATGTTCGACAGGTCCGCATGATCAAGCCCTATACCGAGCTGCCCCGGCTTCCCGGCGGCGGTGCCGGCGCCGACATTCCGCTGGTGCCCAACAGCGGCATCCAGTTCATCGACGTGCCGCTGCCGCTGGAGAGCCTGCGCATCAGCCGCGACTGGTATGAGGTGCCGCTGGCCGAGGGGCTCGCGGCCCTGAAGCCGCTGCGTGCCGCACCCGATGAAGGCGGCTACGCCTATGACAGCGACGGGCGCACCCTGTTCGTCTCGGCCGATGAGGAAGGCCGCTATTCCGTGGATGCGCGGGCCGCCCTCGCGCCCTTCCTGGGCAAGTGGGTGCCGGTGCCGTTCCTGCAGGTGGAGGTGGATGGCCCGCCGGGCCGCCGCCGCCTCGCGCCAGGCCCGCAGAACTGGGCCCGCATCCGCATCGTGGAGCTGAACCCCAAGGAGGCGGAGGGCAATACCCATCGCGCCGTGGTGGCATTCGATACCGCCACCACCCCGCGCACCCCGAGCGCCGGGTTCCTGACGCCGTGGGACCGGGAGACGGCACGCTTCCAGCTCGGCAGCCGGATGGAAGAGGTCGCCTGGATGCTGGACCTCGCCTGGGTGCGCGGCTGGCTGGCCGACCTGTATCGCGAGCGCGACAGCAACGGGCGCGAATTGCCGCCGGATGCGCCGATCGGCTGCCGGCACTATGCCGCCTACCTCACGTTGCTGGCGCTGCTGGAGGAATGCGGCGCGGTGCGCCCGGTGCGGCTGATCGACATCGCCGCCGCCGAGCGCCAGGCCAATGGCGGCTACATCAATGTCGATCTCGTGCTCGATCTCGGCAATTCGCGTTCCTGCGGCTTCCTGGTGGAGCAGACCCCGGGGCGGGACCGTTCGATCGCCGACAGCTACCGCTTGCAGTTGCGCGACATCTCGCAGCCCGAGCAGACCTCCGACCTGCCGTTCGAAAGCCGGGTGGAATTCGCCCGCGCCGCTTTCGGCAAGGAGGAATGGAGCCTGCAGTCCGGCCGCGGCAACGCCTTCGACTGGCCGAGCCCGGTGCGGGTGGGGCCGGAGGCGGCGCGGCTTTCGGCGCTGAACCGCGGCAATGAAGGCCAGACCGGGCTTTCCAGCCCCAAGCGCTATCTGTGGGACGAGAAGCCGCGCCTGACGCCGTGGCGCTTCAACCCGGCCACCGATTCCGAAGGCGTGATCCGCGGCAGCTACCTGCGCTACCTCGCCGAGGACGGCACGGTGCTGTCGATGAAGAAGCGCAGCGGCATCGCGCTGCGGCCGCTGTTCAGCCGCGCCAGCCTGTTCACCCTGTTCCTGCTGGAAGTGCTGCTGCAGGCGCGCGCCCAGGTGAATTCCTATGCCGCGCGCTACGGGCGGCAGGACATGGCGGCACCGCGCCGCATCTCCAGCCTGATCCTGACACTGCCGCCGGCCATGCCGCTGGAGGAGGTGCGCAAGGTGCGCGAACGGGCCCGCGCCGCCGCCTTCCTGCTGAAGGATGTCACCGGCGACCCCAACCCGCGCGTGCTGGATGTGGAGGCCAAGCTCGACGAGGCGACGGCCACCCAGATCGTCTATCTCTACGACCAGATCAGCCACGCCTATCGCGGCGATGCGCCGGATTACTTCGATCTCGTCGGCCGCAAGCGCAATATCGGCGGCACCACGCGGCCGAGCCTGCGCATCGGCTCCATCGACGTGGGCGGCGGCACCACGGACCTTGCCATCTACACCTACACGCTGACGGATCGCGTGGTGGTGCCGCAGGAGGAGTTCCGCGAGGGCTTCCGCCTGGCCGGGGACGACGTGCTGGAAACCGTGGTGATGCGCCACGTGATGCCCGGGCTGCGCCGCGCCCTGGCCGAGGCCGAGTATGCCGGCGGCACCTTCGGCACGGAGCGGGCGCAGCAATTCCTCGTCTCCCTGTTCCGCGTGCCGGCCAGCACGGAGCCGGAGCGGCAGGCACGGCGGCTGGCACTGAACCACGTGCTCTCCCCCGCGGCGCTTGGGCTGCTGGGTGAATACGAGGGCTGGAACCCGATGGCCTCCGGCGGCGTGGAAACGCGCACCATTGGCCAGTTCCTCGGCGAGAAGGCCGGCGGGCTCACCGCCGTGGTGCCCGTGACGCGCGGGGCCACCGCGGAGCCGGCCGGGCTGCGCGCGGCTTCCTGGTTCAACGGGCGCGTGGCGGAGCTGGGCGTGCGTGGCTTCCGGGTGGAGGACGTATCGATCGACCTCGACCTCGCCGCCATCGATGCCACCGTCAGCCAGACCATGCAGGAAGCGATCGAGCCGCTGTGCGAAATCGTCAACCGCTTCGGCTGCGACGTGCTGCTGCTGTCGGGCCGCGGCGCGCGCTGGCCGGCGGTGAACGCGATGGTGGTGGCCTCGCTCGCCATCGAGCCGCATCGCGTGCAACCGATGCACCAGTATCGCGTGGGCGCCTGGTATCCGTTCGCGGACGGCACCGGGCGGATCTTCGATCCCAAGACCACGGTGGCGGTGGGGGCGATGCTGTATCGCCTGCTGCGCGGCGGGCAGCTCGACAACTTTGCTCTCACCGACAAGTTCACGATGCGCTCCACCGCCCGCTTCGTGGGGCTGATGGAAAGCGACCGGCGCATCCGGGCGGATCGGGTGCTGTTCCGCGACCTCTCCACTGCGATCGCCACCGAGCCCGATGCGCAGGGCGAGACGGAGGAGAGCGAGCGTCCGCTCACCTTCTCTGGCCGCTCCTTCCTGGGGTTCAAGCAGTTCGCCGCCGAGCGCTGGCCGGCGAGCCCGCTCTATCGCATCGAGTTCGCCAGTGCGGAGGCCGCCGCCGGCGTGGCCCTGCCGCTGACCTTCACGCTGCGCCGTAAGCTGACGCGCGACCCCGATGGCGATGCGATGGAGTTCGAGATCGACGAGACCTCGGTGCGCGATGCGCGCGACAACCCGCAGCGGCCGGGCACGCTGATCCGCAGCCTGCAAACCCTGCCGGGCGATGAGGGCAGCCACTGGCTGGATGCCGGGCAGCTTGCCACGCTGGATGCCATCCTGGCCGCCATGGC
>CAMDAM010000170.1 GCA_945888575.1 Asaia bogorensis
CCGCACCACCCCGCGCCGCCCCTCCAGGCTCTCCAGCAGCGCCGTCTCCTCGCCACAGATATACGCACCAGCCCCCATGCGCAGCTCGATATCGAACGGCTGCCCAAGTCCCGAGGGCCCCAGCACCCCCTCCGCCCGCGCAATCCCCAGCGCCGCCCGCAGCACCCGCTCCGCCCGCGGATACTCGCTGCGCAGATAGATGAACCCCTGGCTCGCCCCCACCGCCAACCCCGCGATCGCCATCCCCTCGATCAGCACGAAGGGATCGCCCTCGATCAGCATCCGGTCGGCAAACGTCCCACTATCGCCCTCATCCGCGTTGCAGACGATATACTTCTGGTCTGCCACCGCCCCTGCCACCGTCCTCCACTTCACCCCGGTCGGAAACCCCGCCCCACCTCGCCCGCGCAACCCGGAAGCCGTCACCGCCGCCACGACCGCGTCAGGCCCCATCGCCCGCGCCGCCGCCAACCCCACCAATCCCCCCTGCGCCCGATACGCCGCCAACGACAGCGGAACCTCCACCCCCACCCGCGCAAAGGTCAGCCGAGACTGCCGCGCCAGCCAAGGCAGTTCCTCCACCACCCCCACCGCCAACGCATGCGAAGCAGCAAACCCCGAACCCACCAGCCCCGCCACATCCCCCGCGCGAACATTACGGAACCCCAACCGTCTGTCCACCCCCTCCACCTCCACCAGCGGCTCGAGCCACAGCAACCCACGCGACCCCGTCCGCACCACCTCCACCCCCGAAGCCTCGAACTCCTGCGCCACCGCCTCGGCCCCCACCGACCGCGCCGCCGCATCCCCTGGCACGAACACCCGCACGCTCACGCCCCCGCCACCAACGCCCGCAACCCGTCCAAATCCAGCAGCCCCACCAATTCCTCCCCCACCAGCGCCGCCGGCCCCAGCGCGCAGTTGCCGAGGCAATACACCGTCTCCACCGCCACGCCCCCCGCAGCCGGCCCATCCACCGGAACCCCCAACCGCGCCGCCTCATCCACCAGCGCCTCGCACCCCACCGCCTGGCACGCCTCCGCCCGGCACAGCCGGATCACCCGCCCCGCCGGCACCTCCGTGCGAAAATCATGGTAGAACGTCACCACCCCATGCACCTCGGCGCGAGACACATTCACCGCCGCCGCCACCAGCCCCACCGCCTCCGCGCGCACATACCCATACCGAGCCTGCAACGCCTGCAGCATGGGCAGCACCTTGTCCTGCCCGCCGCCCAGGCCCGCCAGCAGCACCCGGGCCTCCGCTTCATCCCATGCAGCAAAACCGGTCACGCCGTGTCGATCCCCCCCTTGGCCAGGCTCCCCGGCCTGCTCCCATAACTCTGCGGCCGAAACGCCCCGCACCGCAACGCCCACCGCGTTGACCGCCCTCCCACCCCGCCGATACCCTCGCCCGAACCGCCAGGAGCCCCCCGATGGACGCCAGCTTCCGCCTCCAGCGCCCCCTCGCCGGCGCCAGCTTCGGCGGCCGCCTCGCCCTCGAAGGCGCCACCACCGCGCAAGAGGTGATCACCGCCGCCGAGGCCACGCCCACCGCCCTGCCCGAAGCCCTCGCCGCCTGCCACGGCGTCATGGTCCTCCCCGGCATGGGCGCAATGGCCGAAGACCCCACCCTCCTCGTCCGCCTCTCCCGCCTCTTCGGCCCGGAGGTCGAGAACTACCGCACCACCCACATGGCCGCGAACATGGTCCACCCGGAGGTGCCGGAGATCTTCGTCGTCTCCAACATCCCCCCCGTCTTCCGCGCCCCGCCGCCCAAGCCCAATCCACCTCTGACGGCCGACGGAAAATTCCCCGTCCAGTTCCCCCACCGCCGCGGCTGGCACACCGATCAATCCTACCGCCGCCCCCCGCCCGACATCTCCCTCTTCCTCGCCGTCCAGCCCGTGGCCCAGGGCCAAGGCCAAACCCTCTTCGCCGACGGCATCGCCGCCTACGAAGCCCTCCCCGCCGCAACCCAATCCCGCATCGCCACCCTGCAAGGCCTACACATCGCCTCAGCCGCCGGCCGCAAATACGACGCCGTGAAATCCGGCGCCCCCCAACGCGAGCTCGCCCCCCACGAACGCCCCGTCCGCCAACCCCTCGTCCGCACCCACCCCGTCACCGGCCAGAAATCGCTCTACCTCTGCGAATACGGCCAGATGGACTGGCTGGAAGGCCCCATCGAAGGCCTCGAACCCGGTCCCGACGGCGAAGGCGGCCGCCTCCTAGTCGAACTCGCCGCCCACTACACGGATCCCCGCTTCGTCTACGTCCACGAATGGACAAAGGGCGACCTCGTCGTGTGGGACAACCGCTGCACCCTGCACGCCGCCACCTGGTTCGATGCCGAGCACCTGTCCCGCGTCATGTGGCGCACCACCGTCTGGGGCAACCCCGGCCCCGCCTACGCCGGCGAAGTGAAGTCCTGGCTGCCAGACATGGAAGGCTAAGCAAGCATCTTCTTTTTTCTGAAGAAAAAAGAAGCAAAAAAGACTTCATTCCTTTGCGTCGAGGCTAACCTCGACGCAAAGGAACAAAAGTTTTTTGGTTCTTTTTTTCAAAAAAGAACCGCTTACCTTACTCCCACTTCCCACGCCTTGATCTGCACCGCCACATGCCGCGAATACATCCGGCACTGCGAAAAACTCCCCCCGGTGAACCAAAGCCCATCCTGGCCCGAGGGCGTCCACATATTCGCGAGTTCCTGCGTGGCGTGGTCGAACCCCCACACCTGCCCCACCTTCGCGGCCACCTCGGCCCCGAAGAAGGCAGGCACCATCGCATCCTGCCCCTTGTACCCCGTCGCCAGCACCGCCAGCTCCGACGGCACCACGCGCCCATCCTTCATCCGCACCCCGCCCGCAAAGAACGAGTCGATATCGGAATACTGGATCAGCCCAATCTCGCCACGGATCAGCAGCTCGGAGCAGCCAACGTTGAAATAGTACCCGCCACCGCGCGAGCGATACTTCAGCGGCCAGCCGGTCCCGTCCTCGCCGAACTCCAGCTTGAACCCGATCCGCTCCAGCCCTTCCAGCATCTCCCGGTCCAGCTCGCGCGATTTCGCCGTCAGCAGCTTGTGCGCCTGCTTCATCACCGGCAGCGGCACGGAGGTGTTCACCAGGTCCCGGTCATCCAGCGATGGGCCATGCCCGTAGTAGATCCCGTCGTACAACTGCGCCGCCGGCTCCACATTCGTCACCAACGTCGGGCTGCGCTGCACCATCGTCACCAGCGCGCCGTTGCCGTGCAGGTCCTGCGCGATGTCGTGGGCACTCGTGCCGGTGCCGAACACCAGCACCGGCTTGCCGCGATACGCCGCGCCATTGCCGAACTTGGAGGAATGCACCACCCGCCCGCCGAACCTCTCCAGCGTCGGGATCACCGGAATATTCGGCACGCTGCTCACGCTGGTCGCCATCACGATATGCCGCGGCCGCACCACCCGCTCGCTGCCATCGGCCATCTTCAGCCGCGCCTGCCAGCATTTCGCCTTCGCATCGTATGTCGCACCCTCGAAGCTGGTCCGCGTCCAGAAGGCAATCTCCATCGCCTCCACATACGTCTCCAGCCAGTTCGCGATCTTGTCCTTCGGGATGTAGCGCGGCCAGGTCTTCGGGAACGACATGTACGGCATGTGGTTGCTGTACACCTGGTTGTGCAGCTTCAGCCCGTGGTAGCGCTTCCGCCAGTTGTCCCCCACGCGCTCCATCCGATCCACCACCAGCGTATCGACATTCAGCGCACCCAGCGCCGCCGCCGCCGCCAGCCCGGCATGCCCGCCGCCCACCACCAGCACGGCGGGCTCCCGGTCATCGAAACGCCGCGCCGCATCGCGCTTGTCCAGCCAGTTCGGCCCCTGCCAATCGCGCTCGCATGCCGGCTCCTCGCGCGCCTCCCGCGCACTCTCCTCGTCATGCCCTGCGATGTGATCGAGCGAGGTCATCAGCGTCCACGCCTTCAGGCTGTCGGCATCGGAAACCTTGATCCGCAGCACCCCGGCGCCAACGCCCACGCGCGTCGTGAAACGCAGGATCGCCTCCACCGCCGGCTCCCCGGCCCGCTCCACCTCGCGCGGCGGCGTGCGCATGGGGTCCACCTCGAACTCCCGCGCCCCCTGCGCCTGCGCCCCACCCAGCAGCGAAGCGGCAACATCGTCGCCGCTCCACGTCGCGATCTTCCAGCTCAACGCCACGATATCGCGCCAATGCCCATCCGCCCGGAACAGCCCCGCCACAGCCGCCGCGTCGCCACCCTCCAGCGCCGCATTGAACCGCCGCAGCCACCCCTCGGCCACCGCCCGCGCCCGCTCCCCCGCCGAAACCATCACGTCCATCGAAACCGTCCTTCTCCCGAACCCCCAAACTACCGGCCCGGCACCACCGCGCCAACACCCCGCCTTGCCCTCCCTCCCCGCCCCCCCTACCCTCCGCCCTCACCCCCGGAGCGCCTCCCCTGAGCCTGCTGCACGACCCCAGCCACGACATCGTCTTCGTCGGCGACATCCACCGCCACTGGCACCACGTCGAAGCCGGCCTCCAGGCCCAGCCCCGCACGCCGCGCCACGTCATCCTGCTCGGCGACATGGAATGCACCTCGCCGCTCGATCACCACGTGGCCCCCATCCTCGCCGCCGGCGCCACGCTGCACTGGATCTTCGGCAACCACGATGCCGATGGCGGCCCCAACATGTGGGCCAACCTGGCCGACCCCAGCCGCAACCCGCTCACCGCCGAAGGCGCCCTGCACGGCCGCGTCATCGAAGTCGCCGGCCTGCGCATCGCCGGCCTCGGTGGCACCTTCCACACCCGCGTCTGGAACCCGCCCCAAAAACCCCGCCTCACCAGCCGAGACCAACTGCAAGCGGACATGGCCACCATCGGCCCCGGCTGGAGCCCGGATGCCACCGCCGCCCTCGCCCGCAACCTCGCCACCCTGGCCATCTGGCCCGAAGACATCGATCGCCTCGCCACAAAGCGCGCCGACATCCTCGTCACCCACGAAGCCCCCAGCAGCCACCGCAGCGGCGCCACGGTGCTGGACGACCTGGCCCGCGCCATGGGCGCCACCCTGGTCGTCCACGGCCACCACCACACCACCTACCGCGCCACCGCGCCCGACGGCCTGCAAGCCCAAGGCGTCGCCGCCGCCTGGGGCACCACCCTCGCCGGAACCCCCATCTGGCCCGGCGACAAACCCCGCCTCCTCCCGCGCACCGAAGGCTGGAACTACCAGGACTGAAGAAAGACTCTTCTTTTTGTGAACAAAAAGAAGCAAAAAAACTTCATTCGTTTGCAGCCGCTCCGGGGCCCGCAACGCGGCAGCACCTCCTTGCTTCCTTCTCCCTTGCCTTGCTTCTCCGTGCCTCTGTGTCTCTGTGTTGAATCTTCTTCTTGCTTGCTTTCCTCTCTCCCCTGGCGCCTTTGCGGGAGGAGAGAGCCGCGAAGCGCATCAATGAGGAAGCTCTCTGCCGCCACACCCAAAAAAAGCCACACCACCCCCTTGCATCTCTAACTAACGTTAGTTATATTCCCCTCATGCACACCTCCCTCCCACCCTCCCGGCCCTCATCGCCGGCCTGCGCACCGCCCTGGAAGCGGACGCCCGAGGTGTGTCCAACCTCCTCCTCGCCCTCCTTCTCCGCCTCCTTAGCCAGCTCGAAGCCCTCACCTGGCCCACCACCACCACCCGCCAAGCCCCGGCCGAGTACAACGAGGAAACCCGCCTCCCCTTCCACCTGCGCCTGCGCGACGCCCGCCGCGCCCGGATTCTGTCCCGCGGCTCCCAAGGCCGAATCCGCATCCCCACCTGGCGCGCCCGCAATCGCGGCGCCCGCGCCCTCCCCAGCCGCGCCCAGCCCCAGGCACGCCCCACAACCGCACGCGCCCCGCCAAGCCCCGTCCTCGCCTGAGAACAGGGCCCAACAGGGCACGCCAACGCACGCCTAAATTGTTACGATATCGTAACTCTATCCGACCGTATTCCGCGGCACATCCCGGAACGGCTTCTTCGTATCCTCGCTCGGCTCCCGCGGCATCCCCAGCACCCGCTCGGCGATGATGTTCCGCTGGATCTCATCGGTACCGCCGGCAATCGAAACCGCCGGCACCGACAGCAGAATCTCCGCCACCGTCCCGCCCGCAGCCGCCTCCGGCCCGGCCAGCAACGCCCCTGCCCCGGTCATCTGCGTATGAACCCGCGCCGCCGCCCGCGCCACCACGCTCGCCGCCAGCTTGCCCAGCGACCCCTCAGGCCCCTGCGGCTTGCCCTGCTCCTTCGCCGCCCGCGCCCGCCGCGCCGTCCACTCGGCACAGCGCGCCATCACCAGCAGCTTGCCCACTTCCTGCCGCACCACGGGATCATGGATCGCCCCGGTCTCGATCGCCCGCGGCAACACCATGTCCACCCGCCCGGCGCGCGAGGGGTACCAACGATACGGCTCCAGCGCGACCGCGATCTCGTCGCGCTCCTCGCCATAGATCCGCTCCGGCCGGTCGCTGCCCTTCGGCTGCGCCCGCAACCCATCCGCCCCACGCCGCTCATGCATCAGCGTGGTGTTGGTCACCGTCCACCCATCGCCCTCGGTGGAAACGATCATCTCCGGCGGCACGATGGCGTCGGTCAGGAACACCTGGTTGAAGCTCGCGAACCCATTCATCTGCCGCAACGGCGAAACCGAAACGCCCGGCTGCTTCATGTCGATGATGAAATACGAAAGCCCGCGATGCTTCGGCGCATCCCAGTTGGTCCGCGCCAGCAGCAGCCCCCAATGCGCCTTGTGCGCGCTGGTGGTCCACACCTTCTGCCCGTTCACCACCCACTGGTTGCCCTGGAACTCCGCACGCGTCACAGCACCCGCCACGTCGCTGCCACTGCCCGGCTCGCTGAACAACTGGCACCACGTATCCTCGCCCGTGAGGATCCGCAGCAGGTACTTCTCCTTCTGCAGATCCGTCCCGTGCGCCAAGATCGTCGCCGCCGCCAACGTCCGAATGCCGATCCGCGCCACGCCAATCGCGCCCGCCCGGTCGAACTCCTCCTCGATCACCGGCACCATCGCCTCGGGCATCTCGCGCCCGTACCACCGCTTAGGCCAGGTCGGCATGCCCCAGCCGGAATGCGCCAGCCGCGTCCGCCACTCCACCAGCCCCAGTGCCGGATCCCAATTCGCCGCCAGCCAGGCCCGAACCTCGGCGCGCACCTCTGCCTCGCTCATGGCGTACCCTCCACCATCGCCTGCATCATTCGCTCCCGATGCAGCGTCGCATCGCCCAGCATCACCTCGCTCGCCTTGGCGCGCTTGAACCAGAGATGCGTCTCATTGTCCCAGGTGAACCCGATCCCGCCATGGATCTGCACCGCATGGATCGCCGTCTGCAGATACGCCTCGCTCGCCGCCGCCTTGGCAATCGATGCCGCCACCGCCACATCCGCGTCGCCCTCATCCAGCGCCGCGGCGGCGTAGTAGGCGGCTGATTTCGCCAGCTCCACCTCCATCAGCATGTCCGCCTGCTTGTGCTTCATGGATTGGAACCCGGCGATCACCTTGCCGAACTGCATCCGCATCTTGGCGTAGGCCAGCGCATCCTCGCGCAGCCGCTCCGCCCCGCCCACCATCTCATTGGCCAGGCACACCGCCGCCTCGGTCATCACCCGCCCGAACGGCCCCGCCGCCCCGCCATCCTCGCCGAGCAACTCGGCCCGCACGCCCGAAAACGCCAGCCGCGCCAGCTTGCGCGTGGGATCGATCCCCTGCACCGCCCGCCGCGAAACCGCCGCCCCGTCCACCGTGAACAGCGAAAGCCCCGAAGCCGTGCGCCCCAGCACCACGATCAGATCCGCCGTGTGCCCGTCGATCACAAAGCTCTTATGCCCATCCAGCCGCCAGCCCGCGCCATCGCGCACCGCCGACAGCGTCGTCCCCTCGGCATCCCAGCGCCCGGAATCCTCCACCCAGGCCAGCGTGCCCACCACATCGCCGGAAGCGATCCCCGGCAGCAACGCCGCCTTCTGCGCCTCAGTCCCCGCCTGCAGGATCGCACCGGCGGCCAACACCGCGCTGGCGAAAAACGGCGCGCAAAGCAGCACCCGCCCCATCTCCTCCATCACGATGCACTGCTCGGAAAACCCGAACCCCTGCCCACCATACGCTTCCGGAATCCGCACGGCGGCGAGCCCCATCTCGGCATTCAGCCGCGCCCAGCCCTCACGCTCCCAGCCGGCCTCGGTCTCCATCAGCCGCCGTACCTCCTTGGTCGGCGACCGCTCCGCGAGATACCCCCGCAGGCTTTCGCGGAATGCCTCCTGCTCGGCGGAAAAGCTGAACTTCATGGATTGATCTCCCCTGCCCCCAATCTAGCCCCGAAACGCCGGTTGCCCACCCCCCCGCGCTGCGCCCACACTCGCGCAAAACCACAGGAGGACCCATCCATGAAGATCGGCATCTTCTCCACCTTCATGTCGCCGCTCGCCACGCCGGCGATGATCCGCGACTTCGGCCGCCACGCCGAGGACACCGGCCTCGATTCCATCTGGATGGGCGAGCACGTGGTGCTGTTCGACCGCAACACCTTCCCCTACCCCTCCAGCAAGGACGGCCGAATCCCGGTCCCCGAAGGCGGCGGCATGCTCGATGTGGTCGCCACCTTCGGCTTCCTCGCCGCCGCCACCAGCACCATCCGCCTCGGCACCGGCGTCGCCCTGGTACCCCAGCGCAACCCGATGTACACCGCCAAGGAGATGTGCACGCTGGATTGGCTGACGGATGGCCGCATCGATTTCGGCATCGGCGTCGGCTGGAACAAGGAAGAAGTGGAAGCCTGCGGCTACAGCTGGGAAGACCGCGGCGCCCGCTGCGACGAGTTCCTGGAAGTGATGCGCCGCCTCTGGACCGAGCCGGTGGTCGATTTCCACGGCAAATGGGTCAACATCGAAACCTGCCGCCTCGACCCCAAGCCGATCCAGAAGCCGCACGTGCCCATCATCGTCGGCGGCTACGCCGGTGCCGCCCTGCGCCGCGCCGTGCGCTTCGGCGCCGGCTGGTACGGCTTCAGCCGCGACCCCGCCGGCACCAAGGAGATGATCGCCCGCCTCGACGCCGCCTTCGCCAAGGAGGGCCGCACCCGCCCGCCGGAATTCCAGATCATCATGACCCCGCCACCCGGCATGCCGATCGACGCGATGCGCGAATACGAAGAGGTCGGCGTGCATCGCCTCGTGCTGCACCTCGGCAACCAGCGCCCCGAACGCACCGCGTCCCGCCTGGCCGAGATAGCCCCGCTCGTCCGCGCCTACGCCTGAGCGGCCAAAAGCCGCAGCGCCGCCAGGTCATGCTTGGCGCTCGGCAGCAGCGGCAGCGCCGGCAGCACATGCAGCCGGCGCGGCCGCATCGCTGTCGGAACGCTGTCGCGCAGCCGGGCGATCAGCAATGGCTGCACCTCGGCCCAATCCCGCTCCGGCACCGCGACGAAGCCGTGCAGCGCGCCATCCTCCAGCTGCACCAACGCGGCATCACGCACCCCGTCCTCCGCCCGCAGCACCGCCTCGATCTCCGCCGGCTCCAGCCGCACGCCGTTCACCTTCATCTGCCGGTCGGCCCGCCCGGCGAAATGCAGCATCCCGTCCGCATCGCGCCGCAGCACATCTCCAGTGCAGAACACCCGCGCGCCGGGCAGCAGGGGATCGGGCAGCATCCGCCCCGGCACCACCCGCCCATCCTGCAACTCGCCCAGCGCCAGCTGCCGCCCGCGCAGCACCATCTGCCCCGGCTCGCCCTCCGCCACCGGCCGGTCCTGCTCATCGAGCAACGCGTATTCCACCCCCGGCAGCATCCGCCCCACGCTGAGCGTACCCCCCTCGGCGATGCGCTCGATCGGCAAGGACCAGTCGCTCACCACCATCGCCTCGGTGGAGGCATAGGAATGGCT
Organism: Asaia bogorensis; assembly: GCA_945888575.1. GTDB lineage: Bacteria > Pseudomonadota > Alphaproteobacteria > Acetobacterales > Acetobacteraceae > CAMDGX01. The sequence goes on from CAMDAM010000170.1 coordinate 9,932, forward strand.
GATCCCGCATCCCGCCGGCAGCAGCGCCCACCACGCGGCCAGATCATCCGCCGGCAGCCCACTGCCGCCGATCCGCAGCAGCCGCAGCCGCGCCACCGCCTGCGGCATCGCCGCCAGGCTGCGCAGCGACCGCAACATCGCCGTCGGCCCGGCCAGGATCGTCGCCCCCTCCCGCGCCGCCAGCCGCACCACGCCGCCAGGCCCCTCGGCCGCGAAGCTCACCACCAGCTGCGTGCCGCCGCACAGCACGCCGGCGATATGCGCCGCCACGCAGGA
>CAMDAM010000171.1 GCA_945888575.1 Asaia bogorensis
GCTCAGCATGCTCGTCTGGGACAGCTACGACGCCATCCTGCACGCCTGTCGCGATGCCTGGAACTGGCTCATCAACGATCCGAAGCGCATCGCTTCCATTACGCAAAGGCCGTGGGCATCCGTGGGGAATTAGGGCGGTTGGTATAAGAGTCTTCTTTTTTCTGAAGAAAAAAGAAGCAAAAAAGACTTTATCCGTTTGATGCGGCACCGCCGTGGCCCAGTGGGTCACGGCGGTTTCGTTTGCAAAGTCGCAAAAGTTTTTTGGTTCTTTTTTTCAAAAAAGAACCGCTTGCTTAGTGCCCGCGCAGGATCTGGCTAAGGAACAGCTTCAGGCGGTCGGTCTGGGGCGATTCGAACATTTCGTGCGGGGTGCCGCTTTCCACCACTTCGCCGCGGTCCATGAACACCACGCGGTCGGCGACCTGGCGGGCGAAGCCCATTTCGTGGGTGACGCAGACCATGGTCATGCCGCTGTCGGCGAGTTCGATCATGGTATCCAGCACTTCCTTGATCATTTCCGGGTCGAGCGCGCTGGTCGGCTCGTCGAAGAGCATGATCTTGGGGCGCATGCACAGGGCGCGGGCGATGGCGACGCGCTGCTGCTGGCCGCCGGAGAGCTGGCCGGGGTATTTCTTGGCCTGCTCCGGGATCTTCACGCGGGTGAGGAATTCCATCGCCAGCGCCTCGGCCTCGGCCTTGGGCATCTTGCGGACCCAGATGGGGGCCAGGGTGCAGTTCTCGAGGATGGTGAGGTGCGGGAAGAGGTTGAAGCTCTGGAACACCATGCCGACTTCGCTGCGGATGGTGTCGAGTGCCCGGGTGTCGTCGGTCAGTTCCGTGCCGTCCACCAGGATGCGGCCTTCCTGGTGGGTTTCCAGGCGGTTGATGCAGCGGATGAGGGTGGATTTGCCGGAGCCGGAGGGGCCGCAGACGACCACCTTTTCCCCTGTGGCGACTTCCAGCGACACGTCGCGCAGGACGTGGAGCTGGCCGAACCACTTGTTCACCTTGTCCAGCTGGATGGCGGGCTGTGTTCCGTTGCTCATGTTGTCGTTTCCTTCAGCGCCGCACGGACTTTGAGAATTCCCGCTCCAGGCTTTGGCTGTAGCGCGCCATCGAGAAGCAGAAGCAGAAGTAGATGAGGCCCAGCATGATGTAGACCTCGGTGGAGAAGGCCTGCCAGATCGGGTCCGCGACCGCGACCTTGCCGGAGGTGAGCAAGTCGAAGATGCCGATGATCAGCACCAGCGAGGTGTCCTTGAAGAAGCCGATGAAGGTGTTGACCAGAGGCGGGATCACCAGGCGCAGGGCCTGCGGCAGGATGATGAGGCCCATCTTCTTCCAGTAGGACAGGCCGAGCGCGTCGGCGGCTTCGTACTGGCCCTTGGGCAGGGCCTGCAGGCCGCCGCGGATGACTTCCGCGAGGTAGACGGCGGCGAACAGGATGATGGCGATCTGGGCGCGCAGCAGCTTGTCCGGGTTCAGGCCGACCGGCATGAACAGGGGGAACATGACGCTGGCCATGAACAGGAGCGAGATCAGCGGCACGCCGCGGATGACCTCGATGTAGATGACGCAGATCAGCTTGACCGCGGGCAGGTTGGTGGCGCGGCGGCCGAGGGCGACCAGGACGGCGATGGGGAAGGCGCAGGCGAGGCCGAAGGTGGAGAGGATGAGGGTGATGGGCAGGCCGCCCCACTCATCCTGGGCGACGTAGCGCATGCCGAACACGCCGCCCCACATCAGGGTGAAGATGGCGGTGAGGACGGCCACCCAGATCAGCGCCAGCACCGGGCGCCAGAAGCGGCGCATGGCGGAGACGATGAACAGGCCGAGGAACAGCACCAGCACGATCGCGGCGCGCCATTGCTCGTCGTAGGGATAGCGGCCGAAGAGTATGAAGCGGTACTTGTCCCAGATGACGGCCCAGCAGGCGCCTTCGCCTTTGGCCTGGCGGCAGGCATCGGGGTTCAGCTTGCCGGTGGCCGGGTCCATCGGCACGGTCCAGACCGATTTCAGGAAGGCCCAGTCGATGAGGCCGACAGCGAACTTGATCAGGAAATAGGCCAGCGCGAGGGTGACGAGGCTGGACCAGACGGAGCTGAACAGGTTCGCCCGCATCCAGGCGATGGGGCCGGCCACCAGCAGCGGCGGCTGGGTACGCTCGGGGACCGGGGTGTGGGTGGTGGTGGTTGTGCTCATCGGATCAGCGCTCCACCAGCGCGATGCGCGTGTTGTACCAGTTCATGAACAGCGAGATCGACAGGCTGATGCCGAGATAGACGGACATGATGATGGCGATGCCCTCGATGGCCTGGCCGGTTTGGTTCAGCGTGGTGTTCACGATGGAGACCAGGTCGGGGTAGCCGATGGCGACCGCGAGGGAGGAATTCTTGGCCACGCCCAGGTAGGTGCTGGTCATGGGCGGGATGATGACGCGCAGCGCCTGCGGCAGGACGATCTTGCGCAGCATGGTGCCGCGCTTGAGGCCGAGGGCGCCGCCGGCTTCCCACTGGCCGGAGGGGACGGCGAGGATGCCGCTGCGCACGATCTCGGCGGCGAAGGCGGAGTGGTAGAGCACGAGGCCGATCATCAGGGCGGTGAACTCGGGCGAGATGGTGCCGCCGCCCTCGAAGCGGAAGCGACCCTTGATCGGCATTTCCAGGGTGAAGGGCGCACCCATGACGGCCCAGATGGCGAGCGGCGCCACCACCAGGGCAGCGAGGGCGACCGGCCAGGTTTTGGGGCGGATGCCGGTGGCATATTGCACGGCGGTGGCGCGGCGGCCGGCGATCCAGGTGGCGACGCAGCCGGCGAGAAGGGCCAGCGCGAAGCCGGTATGGGCCGGTTCCCACACCAGCAGCGGTACCTTGAGGCCGCTGTTGGACATGAACACGCCGGGCATCACGAAGATCGCCTCCCGGATCGGCGGGAAGGTGAGCATGACTGCGTACCAGAAGAGCAGGTGCAGCAGCAGCGGCACGTCGCGCATGCCTTCGACATAGGCACGGCACAGGCGCGAGAGCAGCCAGTTGTTCGACAGCGAGGCGATGCCGACGACGGTGCCGAGCACGGTGATCAGTGCCACGCCGACGATGGTGACCATGCCGGTGTTGAGGATGCCGACCAGGACGGCGCGGCCATAGGTGTGCACCGAGGGGTCGTAGGGGATGAGGAACTCGCCGATCGGGATGCCGGCGGTGCGGCCGAGGAAATCGAACCCGGTGGCAATGCGGCGCTGTTCCAGGTTGGTGGCGGTGTTGGAGGCGAGGTACCACACGCCGGCGACCAGCAGACCGACGATCACCACCTGCCAGACGATGGCGCGGAAGCGGGGATCGGACCAGCTGAGCGAAATCCCCTTGGGCGGGGCCCTTCGCGCACCCGACATGCGGGGGTCTGTGGTGGTGGTGGACATCGTCCGCGGTCACCTTGTGTTGGCGGCGGCGCCGGTGGGCGGGCCAAGAGCGTATCAAGCCAAGTGGAAGCAAGTTTTGCGCCAGGATGCAATGTGTCTGGCGCCGGCGCGTGCCGGGCGATGGGCCCGTGCACGAAAAAGCCGCCCTGGCGAACCAGGGCGGCCATTCGTCACGCCCGGAAGCGGATCAGCGCATCGGGGGCGCGTAGTGCAGGCCGCCGGCGTTCCAGAGGTTGTTGATGCCGCGCGGCACGCCGTAGGGGGTGACGTTGCGGTTCCACATCTCGCCGAAATTGCCCACCGCCTTGACGGCGTTGTAGGCCCACTTGTTGTCCACGCCGAGCGCCTTGCCCATGTCGCCTTCGAGGCCGAGCAGGCGGCGCACTTCGGGGATGGTGGCGGTCTTGGCGATGTCGTCGATGTTCGCCTGGGTGATGCCGTATTCCTCGGCGATCAGCTGGGCGAAGTAGGTCCAGCGGACGACGTCGAAGAACTTGTCGTCGCCCTTGCGGACCATGGCGCCGAGCGGCTCCTTGGAGATGATGTCCGGCAGAAGGATGTGGTCCTTCGCCTTGTCGCCCTGCTGGAAGCGGAAGCCGGCGAGGCCCGAGGCGTCGGTGGAGTAGGCATCGCAACGGCCAGCCAGGTAGGCGTTCTGGATCTCGTTCACGTCGGCGATGATGATCGGGGTGAACTTCATCTTGCCCATGCGGAAGAAGTCGGCCACGGCCAGCTCGGTGGAGGTGCCGGGGGCGACGCAGACGCTGGCGCCGTCCATTTCCTTGGCGGACTTCACGCCGAGGGAGGCCTTCACCAGGAAGCCGGTGCCGTCATAGAAGTTCACGCTGGCGAACAGGGCACCGAGGTTGCCCTCGCGGCCCAGGGTCCAGGTGGTGGAGCGGTACAGCAGGTCCACTTCGCCCGACTGCAGCGCGGTGAAGCGGTTCTGCGCCGTGGTGGGGATGAACTTGACCTTGCGGGCATCGCCCAGGATGGCGGCGGCCACGGCGCGGCAGCTGTCGGCGTCGATGCCGCGCATCACGCCCTGGCTGTCGGGCAGCGAGAACATCGGCGAGTTGCCGGCGGTGCCGCAGTTGACTTCGCCGCGCTTGATGATCGCATCGATCGTGGCCGAGCCGCTTTGGGCGTGTGCGCCCATGGTGGCAACGGTGAGGAAGGCGCCGGCAAACAGCGCGCCGACGGTCATACGCATCATTGTGAAGCTCCCTTTGTCTCTGGCGGTTACACCACCGTGGGGGTGTTAATGGCGACGCTTGCGCCAAAGATCAATGCCTGCCCTGCCGGAAACGCATCTCTGGCGCCATCGAATTGATACCGCAATTGTTTCGCGCGGCCGTGTGCGGGCGCGCGGTGGCGCGAAGCTACTTCACCGCGCCCTGGGTCATGCCCTCGATGAACTGGCGTGACAGCACGATGTAGACGGCGATGATGGGCAGGGCGGCGAGGGAGAGGCCGGAGAACAGCACGCCCCAATCGGTGTTGTATTCGCCCATGAACACGGTGAGGCCCTGCGGCAGGGTTTTCAGCCGCTCGCTGGTGATGAAGACCAGCGGGAAGAAGAAGTCGTTCCAGATCGGCACGGCGTTCTGGATCGCGGCGATCACCAGGGCGGGGCGGGCGAGCGGCAGCATGATCAGCAGCATGATGCGCAGCTCGCTGGCACCTTCCATGCGCGCCGCTTCCTCCAGCTCTGTCGGCAGGGTGCGCAGGAAGCCGGTGAGGATGAAGATGGCGCTGGGCAGGCCCATGGCGACGTAGACCAGCACCAGGCCGGGGCGGGTGTTGATGAGGCCGAGCGCGTCGAGCTGGATGAAGAGCGGGATCACCGCCAGCTTCAGCGGCACCATGAGGCCGGAGAGGAAGAACAGGAAGACAAGGCCGGAGAGGCGGAACGGGTAGCGGGCGATGGCATAGGCGGCCATGGTTCCCACTACGAGGATGGTGAGCACGGCGGTGGCGGTGACGATGACCGAGTTGCCGAGATAGAGCACGAAGTTGGTCTCGCCCCAGACGCGGGCGGCGTTGGTGAGCGAGAAGCTCTCCGGCAGGGCGAAGGGGGAGTTGAACAGCTCGGCGTTGGTCTTGAAGGCCGAGAGGACCATCACGAACAGCGGATAGACCATCACCACGCCGTTCAGCGCCAGCAACGCCTGGATGGCGCCGTTCTTGAAGCCCTCGCCTTTCGGCGCCACGCCTGTGCGCCGGGGCATGCTCAGCCGGGCTCGTACCAGGAGGGGCGGCGCTTGTCGCGGAAGGCGGCGGTGCCTTCGCGGCCTTCGGGGGAGGAGCGCTGGGTCCAGCCCTCATGCGACAGCAGGGCGACCTGGCGGGTGTCGAGCTTCAGGTTGTTGGCGCCGAGGAAGCTGTCCTTGGTGGCGGAGATGGCACCGGGGGCGCCAAGGAAGATGGCGTCCAGCACCTGTTCCAGCCGGGCTTCCATGTCCCCAGGCACCACCTCGTGCACCAGGCCGATTCGCGCGGCTTCCTCGGCGCCGAAGCGTTCGCCGGTGAGGGCGTAGCGGCGGGTCTGGCGCAGGCCGATGGCGTTGACCATGTGGGTGCTGATGGGCGTGGGGGCGACGCCGACGCGGATCTCGGTGATGCCGAACAGGGCATCCGGCGCGGCGAGGGCGACATCGACGCAGCAGACGATGCCGACGCCGCCGCCGAAGCAGGCGCCCTTGACCATGGCGATGGTGGGGTGCGGGAACTCGTTCAGCTTGCGCATCGCCTCCGTGGTGGCGTGGGAGGCGGCATAGGCGCGCTCGGGCGGGTAGGCGGCGGCCTGGTTGAGCCAGTGGACGTCTGCGCCGGCCTGGAAGTGCTTGCCGGCGCCGCGCAGCACCAGGGCGCGGATGGCTGGGTTGGCGGCCAGGCTGTCCAGCCCGCTGAGCAGGGCGGCGAGCATCTCCTCATCGTAGGCGTTGCCGCGTTCCGGGCGGTTGAGGGTGGCGGTGGCCACCCCGCGGGCATCGATGTCGAGCAGGACGGAGTTGGCCATTGGATTACCCCACGACGCTGGCAGGATCGGTGTTGGAGCCGCAGACCAGCACGCCGATGCGGGCACCGGGCGGCGGGGTGAAGGCGCCGGAGAGGATGCCGGCGAGCGCGGTGGCGCCGCCGGGCTCGGCGACCAGGCGGAAACGGTCCCACAGCAGGCGCTGGGCGGCGCGGATCGCATCGTCGTCCACCAGCACCGCCTGGGTGACGTGGGACTGGGCGATGGGGAACATCAGGCTGCCGACCTGGCGGGCGCCGAGTGCGTCCGCCGCCACGCCGCCGACCGGGGAGGAGACCGGGGCGCCGGCGGCCAGCGCGTTGTGCAGGCCGGGGCAGCCGAAGGGCTCCACGCTGACGACCTGCACGCGGTTCTCGGCCCAGGCGGCCATGCCGCCGATCAGGCCACCGCCGCCGGTGGCGACCAGCAGGTGGGTGATCCCTGGCGCGTCCTCCAGGAATTCCTTGGCGACCGTGCCCTGGCCGGCCAGGACGGCTTCGTGGTCGAAGGCGTGCACTTCCATGGCGCCGGTTTCGGCCTGGCGGGTGCGGCTGGCGGCCAGCGCCTCCACATAGGTTTCGCCGCCGCGGACGAGGCGGGCGCCGAGGCTTTCGATGCGGGCGATCTTGGTGGCCGGGGTGTGCTGCGGCACGAAGATCTCGGCGACGAGGCCCAGGGCGCGGGCGGCATAGGCCACCGCGGCGCCGTGGTTGCCGCCCGAGGCCGCGATGACGCCGGAGGCGGGCAGTTCGCCGGCTTCCTGGGCGGTGAGGATGCGGTTGAAGGCGCCGCGCGGCTTGAAGCTGCCGGCGTGCTGAAGCAGTTCGAGCTTCAGCACCATGTCCACCCCGAGGCCGAGCTCGGCGGCCGGTACTGCCAGCACGGGCGTTCGGCGCACATACGGGGCGATGCGCGCGGCGGCGGCGCCGATGGCGGCGCGGGAGATGGCACCGATGGCGGTGCGGGAGATGGCGTGGGGCGCGTTCATGGTGGCAGGTCTCGCATGCAGGGCGGGCGGCTTCAAGTTCACGCGCCTGGGCCGGTTGGCACAATCCGTTGGCAAGAGGCTTCCGTTCTGCGCACAGACGGGTCATGTTCCGGGCCGATGCAGATACATGCGAGCTGCGCCGCCCGAGACGGGGCCGGGGTTCTGCTGTTGGGCCCGCCCGGGTCCGGCAAGTCGGACCTGGTGCTGCGGCTGCTTGACCGCGGGTTCATGCTCGTGGCCGATGACCGGGTGGTGATCGAGGACGGCCACGCCAGCGCGCCCACGGTGCTGGCGGGGCTTCTGGAGGTGCGTGGCCTGGGCATCCTGCGTTTGCCTTACCTGGAGCGTGCCGAACTCGCGCTGGCGGTGACGCTGGGCGGCGCGGTGCCGCGCCTGCCGGCGCCGGCACGGGATGCGGCGCTGGGCGTGCCGGTGCTGGCGGTGGATGCCGCGCGGCCGGCGGCGCCGCAGCTTGTGGAACTGGCGCTGGATTGCGCGCTGGGGCGGCTGGCGCAGCATGCCGGGGCGTTCGCGGCCTGTGCGGCGGAGATGCCGCGATGAACGAGGCCGTGCCCGAACTGCGCCGGGTGGCGGTGGTGACGGGGCTGGCCGGGGCCGGCCGTGCCTCCATCCTGCGGGCGCTGGAGGATGTGGGCTACGAGGCGATCGACAATCCGCCGCTGGACCTGATCGATGGGCTGGTGAACAGCATCGAGGGCGGCGGGGCGCGGATGGTGGCGCTGGGGGTGGATGCGCGCAGCCGCAGCTTCACGCCGGAGCGGGTGCTGGAACTGCGCGACCGGCTGCGCGGCATTGCCGGCATGCGGGTGGATTTGGTGTTCGCCTGGGCGGAGGAGGTGGTGCTGCTGCGCCGTTTCACCGAGACGCGGCGGCGCCATCCGCTGTCGCCGCGCGGGCGTGTGGCCGATGGGATTGCCGCCGAGACGCGGCTGATCGCGCCGCTGCACGAGCTGGCGGATTGGGTGATCGACACCTCCGACCTGCCGCTGGCGCAGCTTCGCCAGCAGATCGACGCCTATTTCGGCATCTCCGCCGAGGCGCCGGGGGGGCGGCAGTCCCTCTCGATTTCGCTGATCTCGTTCGCGTTTCCCGCAGGCCTCCCGCGCGAGGCGGAGCTGGTATTCGACGCAAGATTCCTGCGCAACCCGTTCTACGACACCGCATTACGGCCCAAGACAGGGCTGGACGCGGCGGTGGCGGCGTATGTGGCGGCCGACCCGGACTATGCGACCTTCATCGACCGGCTGACCGGGCTGCTGGACCTGCTCTTGCCGCGCTTCCTGCAAGAGGGCAAGAAATACGCCACTGTGGCAATCGGCTGCACCGGCGGGCGGCATCGCTCCGTGACGATTGTCGAGCAGCTGGCTTCGTATTTGACGGAACAGGGCTGGCGCGTGACTGCGACCCATCGTGAACTGGCCCGCGAGGGCTTGCTGCCGCGGCAGGATGCCGCGAATGCTTCGCCCGCGGACCCGGAGACCGCCCTCTTGAACAAGCCCGTGCCATGATGCCGGCCCCATTCGTGATCGCCCCGTGCGGCCGCACCCTGCCAGGTGGGGCGCGATGATCGGCCTTGTGCTCGTGACCCACGGCCGGCTGGCCGAGGAGCTGCGCTCGGCGATGGAGCATGTGGTGGGCGCCCAGCGCAACGTGGCCACCGTGTGCATCGGCCCCGACGACGACATGGAGGGGCGCCGGGCGGAGATCACCCGGGCGATCACCGAGGTGGATACCGGCGACGGTGTGGTGCTGCTGACCGACATGTTCGGCGGCACGCCCAGCAACCTCGCCATCTCCCAGATGGTGCGCAAGGGGGTGGAGGTGCTGTCGGGCGTGAACCTGCCGATGCTGGTGAAGCTGGCCAAGGTGCGCGGCAGCCAGCCCTTGGCCGATGCGGTGGATTGCGCCACCGCGGCGGGGCGGAAGTATATCGCCGCGGCCTCCCATATTCTTCCGCACGCCAAGCCTGGCGACGGGACCTGCTGACATGACGGATACCGGCTCTTCCCCGGAGCAGGATCCGGGCGGCGCCGATGCCTCTGTGCTGCGGCGGACGCTGCTGATCGTGAACAAGCGCGGGCTGCATGCGCGGGCGGCGGCCAAGTTCGTAACGCTGGCCGAGCGCTTCGGCGCCTCTGTCGATGTGGAGAAGGACGGCCAGTCTGTCTCCGCGCGGTCGATCATGGGGTTGATGATGCTGGGCGCGGGCAAGGGGGCCACGATCGTGCTGCGCGCCGAGGGCTGGGACGCCAAGGAAGCCATGGAAGCCCTGAGCGCCCTCGTCGAGGCCGGCTTCCATGAACAGGACTAGCCCGCCCGAGGTGGAGATGGAGCCGCCGCCGGAGCGGGGGGTGGCGGAACGGCCGGAGCGGCGGTTCGCGGGCATCGCGGTTTCGCCGGGCGTGGCGATCGGGGCGGTGTTCGGCGCCGTGGAGCCGCCGGCCATCGTGAACCGGGCACGCATCCATGCCTCCGACATCGCGGCCGAGACCTCCCGGTTGGAAGCGGCCATCGCGCAATCGCGCAAGCAGTTGCTGAAGCTGCGGGCGCGGCTGGCGGTGTTGCCGGAGGACAGCCAGGCCGAGATCGCGCCGCTGCTGGATGCCTATCTCGCAATGATCGGGCCTTCCCGCATGGTGCGGGGCGCGCGGCGGCGGATCGCGGAGGGGCTGGTTTCGGCCGAGACCGCGGTGCTGGACGAGAGCGAGGCGATTGCCGAGGCGATCCTGGCTGTCGCGCCGCCGGGCGATGACGACCGGGC
>CAMDAM010000172.1 GCA_945888575.1 Asaia bogorensis
TGCACGACGTGACCGATGCGCGCGAGCTGGCGGCGCAGACCATGGTGGCGGACAAGCTGGCCACGCTGGGCGAGATGGCCGGTGCCATCGCCCATGAGCTGGCCCAGCCGCTGCAGGCGGTGATGGCGACTGCCGCCACGGCCCGCATGCGCCTGGCCCAGGCGGCCGACGAGGCGACGGTGGAGCGCGTCAGCGAGCGGCTGGCCTGGATCGAGAAGCAGACCGCGCGCGCGGGCAAGACGATCCAGCACCTGCTGGCGTTCAGCCGCGGCGAAAGCTCCGAGGGGCTGTGCCGGCTGGCGGATGCGCTGGAAGGGGCCATGGAACTGGCTGGCCACGGCCTGCGGCGCGATCGCGTGGAGGTTTCGGCGCAGGTGCCCGCCGACCTGCCACCGGTGCGCGGCGGGCAGGTGGAGATCGAGCAGGTGCTGGTGAACCTGCTGAACAACGCGCGCGATGCGATGGCCGAGAGCCCGGAACGGCGGATCCGGATCGAAGCCCGGCAGGATGGCGATTGGCTCCGGCTGGACGTGACGGACACCGGCGGCGGCGTGCCGGCGGACAAGCTGGAGCGCATCTTCGAGCCCTTCTACACCACGAAGCCCGTGGGCCGCGGGACCGGGATCGGTCTTTCCGTGGCCCGTCGGACGATGCAGGCCCTGGGCGGCGAGATCTCGGTGGCCAATACCGGCACCGGGGCGTGCTTCTCCCTGGCCTTCCGCAACGCCACTGCCAGCACCTGAGGCCGGCTCCCTGGGCTTGCGCGCGCCGGCTGGGCTCCGTGCCCGGCCGGTGCCGCCTTGTGGTTGCAGCCCGGCCGCGCCAGGGCGGGTTGTTCAGGTTCATTAACGCATCGATGACGATTTTCCGGGCTCGTAAGGGTGACGCTGGGGGAAATACTTAAGCATTCCAGACAAGTTTTTGTGTGCGAATGATTGAGGTATATGAAATCAGGATCGATAATTGATCGGCCGTTGAGTGTCTGGAAGCACATTTTTTGGAAATATCTCGCCCGAAAGGGTCGGTTGATCCAAAATTGAAGGTTACCAGCTGCTGAACAAACTTGAAAATGCAGAGGATCACGATGAAGGTTCTTCTCGGCGGATTGACGCAGGATGCAGCAGCCACCGTTCAGGTCATTCTGCAAGGTGCCGGTTTCTCTGCCGAAGAGGCGGAATCTGTTGCCGAAGTGGAGTCGATTGTCAGGCACGGGGATTTCGACCTGATCGTGCTGAGCGCGCCGGCTGGGGCCGTGGACATGACCCAGCCGATCCGCGCCATTCGCAACACCAAGACCAAGGCGCCGATCCTGGTGCTGATCGCCTCCCCGGTGTTCGCCACCGCGGCGGCGCTGGGCGCGGGGGCGGACGACGTGATGCAGCTCTCCGTGGCCCGCACGGAACTCGCCGCGCGCAGCCGCGCCCTGGTGCGCCGCAGCCACGGCATGTGCAACCAGCTGCTCGTCGTCGGGCCGTTGACGCTGGACCTGGACAGCCGGGACGCGACGATCGACGGCCGCCACGTGAACCTGACCGGACGCGAGTTCGCCGTGCTGGAGATCCTGGCGGTGCGCCGCAACCGCGCCGTGCGCAAGGATGCGATCGTGGCCGGGATCTACGCCCTGGAAGGGGACGAGCCGGACTCCAAGATCATCGACGTGTTCATCTGCAAGGTGCGCCGCAAGCTGGCCAAGGCCGGCGCGCCCAACCTGATCACCACGGTCTGGGGCGTCGGCTACCGCCTGCAGGACCCCGCGGTGGCGGAAGAGGGCATGGGCGTGCCGGGGCGTGGCCTGCCGGGCATCCCGGTGGCCGAACATCCGGCGCTGCTGGGTGAGGCCTTGCAGATTGCGATGTAGGGGGGGCGAGCAGGGGGCTGATGCCTCCTGTTTGCGGCCTTGGCATCCCGTACGAGATTCGAACTCGTGTTACCGCCGTGAAAGGGCGGTGTCCTAGGCCTCTAGACGAACGGGACACTTGAGGCGAGGCGCGCTCGGTAGCCTACCGCATGGGGGCGGTCAAGCGGGGCGGCCTCAAGTTTCTGCCAGATCCGTGATGATGAAGCTGGTGGAGACCCTTCCGTTCCATTCCTCGGCCCGCAGATGCCCCGCCACATGCAGGGGGGCACTGCCGCGCTCCAGCAGGGCCGGGGGCAGCTTTCCGTCCTTGGCGCGGAACATCACCGCCTTCAGCCGCGGGCCGCCGCCCTCGCCCTCCAGGAAGGCGCGGATGGTGTTCAGCTCCTTGCCGATGCGCTCGGCGCGCAGGATGCGGCAGCGCGGCAGGACGAGCATCGGTTCCTCGTTGCCGTTGCCGAAGGGGGCGAGCCTGGTGAGGCTCTCCGCCATTTCCAGCGTGCAGCCGGCCACCGTGGCGCTGCCTTCCACCACCAGGTCTGCCGCCTGCGGCAGGGCGCGGGCCGCGGCCAGGCGCTCGTCCAGGAAGGCGTGGAAGGCCTCCACGCGCTCCTGCGGCAGGGAGAAGCCGGCGGCCATCGGGTGGCCGCCGCCGGTGGCCAGCAGGCCCATCTGGCGGGCGGCGATCACGGCGCTGCCGAGGTCGATGCCGGGCACGGAGCGGCCGGAGCCCTTGGCCAGCCCATCGGCCACGCCCGCCACCAGGGCCGGGCGGTTAAAGCGCTCCTTGATCCGGCCGGCGACGATGCCTACCACGCCGGGGTGCCAATCCGGGCCGGCCACCAAGAGCGCGGCATGGCCGGCTTCCATCTGCTGCTCGGCGGCATCCAGCGCCGCGGTGAGCATGCTGGCTTCCACGGTCTGGCGTTGCCGGTTCACGCCATCCAGCGTGGCGGCCATGGCGCGGGCATCCAGCGCGTCCTCACACAGCAGCAGGCGCAGGCCGAGATCGGCCTCCCCGATTCGCCCGCCGGCGTTGATGCGCGGGCCGAGCGCGAAGCCCAGCGTCATTGCGCTGACCTTGTCCTTCACCGCGGCGACTTCCAGCAGGGCGGCAATGCCGGGCCGGTCGCGCCGTTGCAGCACGCGCAGGCCCTGGGCGACCAGGGCGCGGTTGACGCCGATCAGCGGCATCACGTCGCACACCGTGGCCAGGGCCACGAGGTCCAGCCACTCCATCAGGTTCGGCTCGGCGCGGCCCTGGTAGTGGCCGGCGCGGCGCAGGCAGCGCACCGTGGCGATGGTGGTGAGGAAGGCCACGGCGGTGGCGCAGAGCATCTTTTGGCCGGAGGTGCAGTCCAGCCGATTCGGGTTCACCGTGGCCACCACGCGCGGCGGCGGGCCCTCGGCGGTGTGGTGATCGAGCACGATGATGTCCGCACCCGTCAGCGCCTCCAGCACCGCGGCGGCGGCGGTGCCGCAATCGACGCAGATGATGAGGGTGGCGCCCTTGGCGGCCAGGCCCTGCAGCGCCGGCAGGTTGGGGCCGTAGCCCTCCGCCATGCGGTCTGGCACGTAGGGGTGCACGGTGCAGCCTTCCTCGCGCAGGAAGCCGGACATCAGGGCGGCGGAGCAGGCGCCGTCCACGTCGTAGTCGCCGAACACCGCCACCGTTTCGCCGGCGCGGATGGCCCGCGCGATCCGGTCCGCGGCGGTATCCATGTCGATCAGGCGGGAGGGATCGGGCAGCAGGGCGCGCAGCGTGGGTTCCAGGAAGTGCTGCGCCTCCTCGATTCCCACGCCACGGGCGGCGAGCAGGCGGGCCACCACCTCGTCCAGCCCGAGGCGCTGGGCGATGGCGAGGCCGGTGCGGGCCTCGCCTTCGCGCCAGATCCAGCGCCGGCCGGAGATGCTGTGCGAGACGCCGAGGGCGAGAGGGGGTGTCATGTTACAGGAAGCAAGAATCTTCTTTTTCTGAAGAAAAAGAAGCAAAAAGACTTCATACGTTTGCGCCCCGCGGCGCTGCGGTCAGCAAACGGACAAAAGTTTTTTGGTTCTTTTTTTCAAAAAAGAACATGCTTGCTTTCTCGCCTTCAGTGCGCCGTCCAGGTCTTGGTGGCGAAGTTGTGGTGCGCCTCGATGTAGCGAACGGTGCCGGACTTGCTGCGCATCACCACGGAATGCGTCATCGCGCCGTGGCCGAAGCGGCGCACGCCCTTCAGCATGGCGCCGGTGGTGACGCCGGAGGCGGCGAACATCACGTCGCCCTTGGCCATGTCCAGGATCGACAGCACCTTGTGCGGGTCGGCCATGCCCATTTCCTTGGCGCGGGCGATCTGGCTGTCATCCTCGAACATCAGGCGGCCCTGCATCTGCCCGCCGATGCAGCGCAGTGCGGCGGCGGCCAGCACGCCTTCCGGCGCGCCGCCGGAGCCCATGTAGATGTCGATCTCGCTATCCAGCTGCGCGGTGGCGACCACGCCGGCCACGTCGCCGTCGGAGATCAGCATGATGCGCGCGCCGGCTTCGCGCACCTTGGCGATCAGCTCCTTGTGGCGGTCGCGATCGAGGATGCAGGCGACCAGGTCGGAGACGTCGCGGTTCTTGGCGCGGGCGAGGTTCTTGAGGTTCACGTGCACCGGGGATTCCAGGTCCACGATCCCATCCGGCAGGCCACCGCCAACGGCGAGCTTTTCCATGTAGATGTCGGGCGCGTGCAGGAAGTTGCCGTGCTCGGCGAGCGCCACCACGGCCATGGCGTTCGGGCCGCCCTTGGCGGTGAGGGTGGTGCCTTCCAGGGGATCGACGGCGATGTCCATCTTCGGCCCGCCGGCGCCCACCTTCTCGCCGATGAACAGCATCGGCGCCTCGTCCATCTCGCCCTCGCCGATCACCACGGTGCCGTCGATGGCCACCGTGTCGAACGCGGCGCGCATGGCGGTGACGGCGGCGCCGTCGGCGTCGTTCTTCTTGCCCAGGCCCATCCAGTGGCTGGCGGCCAGGGCGGCGGCCTCCGTGACGCGCACGAGCTCAAGCGCCAGGTTGCGGTCGGTCACGGTTTCCGGCTTGTCGGCCATGGCGGTTCTCCCTTGGTCTTTTTGGATTTACGCGTTTTCGATGCGGATCAGCGCGGGCGGCTCCAGCACCGCGCCCAGGGCGGAGATGCGGGCGATGGCGCTGCGCATCGCGGCCTCGTTGGTTTCGTGCGTGGTGAGCACCACGGGCACAGCCTCCCCGGGGGAGCGGCCGCGCTGGAGCATGCTTTCCAGCGAGATGCCGGCATCGCGCAGCACGGCGGAGACGTCGGCGATCACGCCGGGGCGGTCCACCACCATCAGGCGCAGGTAGTAGGCGCCGACATGCGCTTCCATCGGCACGGAGGGCGCGGCGGTGAGGGCGCCGGAGGCAGCGCCCCAGACTGGGGTGGCGCGGCCGCGGGCGATGTCGATCAGGTCGGCGACCACGGCGGAGGCGGTGGGGCCGGCGCCGGCGCCGCGGCCTTCCAGCATGACGCGGCCGACGAAATCGCCTTCGGCCACCACGGCGTTGAACACGCCGTCCACACGGGCGATGGGCGCGGTGTGCGGCACCATGCAGGGGTGCACGCGGGTTTCGATGCCGGCCTCGGTCTGGCGGGCGAGGCCCAGCAGCTTGATGCGGTAGCCGAGCTCGCCGGCGAAGGCGATGTCCAACGCGGAGATGCGGCGGATGCCTTCCACGTAGACGGCGCCGAAATCGACCGGGCGGCCGAAAGCCAGGGCTGCGAGGATCGCCAGCTTGTGGGCGGCGTCGATGCCGTCCACGTCGAAGGCGGGGTCGGCTTCGGCGTAGCCGAGCTTCTGGGCGTCGGCCAGTACCTCGGCGAACTCGCGGCCGCGCTCGCGCATCACGGTCAGGATGTAGTTGCAGGTGCCGTTGAGGATGCCGGCGACGCGGGTGATGCGGTTGCCGGCCAGGCCTTCGCGCAGGGCCTTGATGACCGGGATGCCGCCGGCTACGGCGGATTCGAAGCCCAGGGCGACGTTGGCCTTCTCGGCGGCGGCGGCGATGGCGGCACCGTGGACGGCGAGCAGGGCCTTGTTGGCGGTGACGACAGGCTTGCCGTTGGCGATGGCGGCTTCCACCAGGGCGCGGGCGGGGCCTTCGGAGCCGCCGATGACTTCCACCACCACGTCCACGCCGGGGTCGGAGGCCAGGGCCACCGGGTCCTCATACCAGCGCAGGCCGGTGAGGGGCACGCCGCGGTCGCGGTTGCGGTCGCGGGCGGAGACGGCGGTGACGGCGATCGGCCGGCCGGCGCGGGCGGCGATGAGGTCGGCGTTCTGGCGCAGCATGGCGACCACGCCGCCGCCAACGGTGCCGAGGCCGGCGATGCCGATCGAAAGCGGGCGGGTCATGCGGCGAACTCCAGGCGTGGGGAAGGAAGGGACATCAGGGACTCGTCGGTGCGGCAGACTTAGCGCCAACCGGTGCGGCAAAACAGGGGCGGGGCGTTATTCGGCGATGCGGGCGACTCCGCCCCGGCCGGTGGCCTCGGCGGTGACGCGGAGCGCGGTGGCGGGTACCCCGGCCTGGGCAAGGGCGGCGGCCATGCTGCGGGCGCGGGCGAAGGCGAGCGGCAGCACGGCGGCCTGGCTGGCGGCGTCGGTGCCTGTGCTCTCGCCATGGCCGACCACGCGGATGTCTCGCCCGGCGCGGGTGGCGGCGAGCTGGCGCAGGGTGGCGGCGGCGCCGTCGGGCAGGATGGCGGTGCCCGGCGGGAAGGTGAGGGCCACGGGGGCGCCGGGCACGAAGGGGACGGCAACCGCGACGGGTGGCGGAGCCCTGGGGGCTGGGGCCGGGGCGGTGACGCCGGCCACGCCGGGCAGGCGCGGCGGCGCGGGCGGTGCGGCGGGCATGGTGGCCAGGGGGGCCGGTTCGGCTGCGGGCTGAACGGGGGCTGGGGCTGGTGTGGCCGGCCGGGCTTGGGGCGCTGGCGTGGCGGGCGGCGGAGCGGCGGGGGCGGGCGTGGCGGAGGCGGCGGCCATGGAGGCGCCGATTCCGCCGGCAGGGGGCGGCGGTGCGGCCGGGGCCGCGCGGGCGGCGGCTGGGGCACCCAGTGGTTGTGCGGCGGCGAAGCTGGCGTCGCGGCGGTCGCCTTCCAGGCCGGCGGCGATGCGGGCGCGGGTGGCGGCTTCGGTGGTGGCCGGGCGGGCGGGGACCATGCCGAGATTGGGGTAGGGGGCGTCGGCATTGGGCGGCAGCGGGCGTTCCTCTGCCAGGCGGCCGCCTTCCAGCTGGCGCCACCAGGCGATCGGGTCTGAGCCCGGGGCGGAACTGCAGCCGGCCAGGGCCGCAAGCAACGCGAGGCCGGCCCGCGTGGCATGCATGCGGTTCAAGGTGCTGCGGGCTTGCAGGGCGGCGCCTTGAAGACGACCTCCCCAGCCTGTAGCAGACTCGTCGCACCCGGTTGTCGTAAGCTGCATCGGCGCTCCATCGGCGTGCCGCCCGTGGCGGAGGCTTCCGATGTAGCAGCCCTGATGCGGAAGTGCACTTGCCGCCCACGGAAAGGACGACACCATGGCCGACCCGCAAAAGCCGGATGCGCCGCAAACTGGCGCCGTGCCGTTCAAGATGCCGGATCCCGCCGAGCTCGGGCGCTCCATGGCCGGGATCGCGGAGCGCAGCCAGCGCATCGTGGGCGACTGGCTGAAGCGCCAGGCGGAGGAAGGGCCGGCGAAGCCCGATCCGATGAATATCGGAGCGGCGTTCATGGAAATGACCACGCGGCTGATGACCAACCCGCAGAAGCTGATCGAGGCGCAGGTGGGGTTCTGGCAGGACTACATGTCCCTCTGGCAGAGCACCGCGCGGCGGATGATGGGGATGGACGGCAAGGCGGTGATCGAGGGCGATCCGCGCGACCGGCGCTTCAAGGATGAGGCGTGGAAGGACAACGAGGTTTTTGACTTCATCAAGCAGAGCTACCTGCTGTCGGCGCGCTACATCACCGACGTGGTGAAGCAGGCCGATGGGCTGGAGCCGGCGACGGCGCAGAAGGTGGATTTCTACTCGCGCCAGTTCATCGACGCGATGAGCCCTTCGAATTTCCTGCTGACCAACCCCGAGGTGCTGCGCAAGACGGCCGAGACCGGCGGCGAGAACCTGATCAAGGGGCTGAACAACCTGCTGGCCGATCTGGAGCGCGGGAAGGGGAACCTGCGTATCAAGATGACGGACATGGAGGCGTTCAAGATCGGCGAGAACATCGCCGTGACGCCTGGCAAGGTTGTCTATCAGAACGACCTGATGCAGCTGATCCAGTACACGCCGACGACCGAGAAGGTGCTGAAGCGGCCGCTGCTGATCATTCCGCCCTGGATCAACAAGTTCTACATCCTGGATCTTCGGGCGCGGAATTCCTTCGTGCGCTGGGCCACCGCGCAGGGGCATACGGTGTTCATCGTGAGCTGGGTGAACCCGGACGAGAAACTCGCTGAGAAGAATTTCGAGGACTACATGAAGGAGGGCATCCTCGACGCGCTTACGGCGATCGAGGCGGCGACCGGCGAGCGGGCAGTGAATGCCATCGGGTATTGCCTCGGGGGCACGCTGCTGTCTTCCACCCTGGCGTGGATGGCCGCACAGGGCGACGACCGGATCAAGAGTGCGACGTTCTTCGTGACGCTGATGGATTTCCGCGAGAGCGGGGAGCTGAACGTGTTCATCGACGAGGAACAGATCAAGGCGCTTGAGGACAAGATGAACAAGCGGGGCTTCCTGGAAGGCTCCGAGATGGCGACGACATTCAACATGCTGCGGGCGAACGATCTGATCTGGTCGTTCGTGGTGAACAACTATCTGCTGGGCAACGACCCGTTCCCGTTCGACCTGCTGTACTGGAATGCGGATTCGACGCGGATGCCGGCGAAGATGCATTCCTTTTATCTTCGCAACATGTACCAGGACAACAAGCTTTCCCAGCCCGGCGGGATCAGCCTGGCGGGGACGCCGATTGACCTTTCGAAGGTGAAGGTCCCTGCGTATTTCATCTCCACCCGCGAGGATCATATCGCGCCGTGGCGGGCGACGTATCGCGGCACCAAGCTGCTGGGTGGCGAGAACCGGTTCGTGCTGGCGGCTTCGGGGCATATCGCGGGTGTGGTGAATCCGCCGGAGGGCGGGAAATACAGCCACTGGCTGAACACCGAATTGCCGGACGATCCCGAGACGTGGTTCCAGGGGGCGACCGAGATCGCAGGGTCCTGGTGGCCGGATTGGCAGCGTTGGATCACGGCGCTGGACAAGCGGATGGTGAAGGCGCGCGAGCCGGGGGATGGGAAGCTCGCGGTGCTGGAGGATGCGCCGGGGAGCTACGTGAAGGTGCTGCTCAGCTAGGAGCCTGCCAATGCGCACGGACATGGCCAAGGTGATCGTTGAGCGGCCGCGGCGGGTGGAGCGGGTGACGCCGAAAGGGCGGGTGGTGGCGCAGGACGAGCAGCCGTCGCACGAGGGGATGCGCGCGCTGCATGTGCGGAATTGGGGCGGGAAGGTGCTGAACGAGAACCTGGCCCCGCTGCGACGCTACCTGGAGCGGCAGGTGGGGCGGCCCTGGAACAAGGTGTATGCCGAGATTTGCGCGCATCTGCGCCCGGCCAGTGCGGTGCAGCAGCATGTGCGGGACCATTTGCACCATTTCGTGGCGGTGACGCCGCGGCGCATCCATTTTCCGATGCGGCAGCGGGCGGGCACGGATATCTGGTCGCAGCCGTTCTATGTGGATCGGCGGACGGGGCTGTTGTGCCGGACGGACCGGTTGCCGAAGTCGGCGGTGGTCGGGATTCGCTGATAGATTCGATATCGTAATGAAATAGGCATGCTTTCGCGCGGGTGGCTCCGTTGATTTTTGAACGGAGGGCCGTGGGTTTGCTGGTGTGGGGTGCCGTGAACGACGCGCGACGGGGGCAGGCCGGGCGTGCGGTGGCGCAACTGCCCGAGGGGCTGGGCGAAACTGGGTTTGGCGGAGGGCGCAGTTTGCCTGCGCGGTGATCCCGTTTGTGCTGCGGTCAGGAATTCGCTGGGGGTGGCCGGGACGTAGCTGTGGCGTGAGGTGGCGGGGGCACGGGGCGCCCGGGCATGGGCATGAGTGGGCCGGGGCGGCTGGAGGTTTGCCGGGCGCGGGGCGGGCGGGGGCGGTAGCAGGCCGGCCTGCCATAGGCGGATCATCTCCTCCAGGCGGCCGAACAGGCGGGCGAGGCATGCCATGATGAGGGCATGCACCGCATCCGGCAGCCAGACCGGGGCCGGCACCGATGTGGTGGCGGTTCCCAGCCTGGCGACCTCGTC
>CAMDAM010000173.1 GCA_945888575.1 Asaia bogorensis
GTGTCGGTGCGGCTGTTCGAATCGCTGCCGGAGACGGAGTGGAAGCCGCGCATGGTCGATTTCGCCTGGCGCCACCTGGTGGTGATCCGCGATTTCGGCCGCTACCCGCACCGCAATGCCGCGCTGGGGCGGGAGAGCACCGAAGCCGAGCAGGTGTGGCTGGATGCCGGCGGGGGCTTCTAGCCGCTACTCCGGAGCGTGGTCGCGGATCGATTCGCGGCCCTTGGCATCGCTGATCCGGCCCAGCACCGTCTCCAGCCGGTGCTGCAGCTTCTTCGCCGCGCCGGAAATCGCCAGCGGCAGCGTATCGGCCTGGTGCGTGACGGCGACCGGCGGATGGCCGGAGGGGCGCGCCTCCATCATGCAGCGCTTGTCGTCCGCGCCGTGCTTGCCGGCATTGGTGTCGCCGAGATGCACCTCCACGCGCTGCAGTTGGCTGGCGAAGCGCCTGAGCGCGTGCTGCACCTCCTGCGTCACCGCGCGGGTCACGTCCTCGCGGCCATGCACATTGTCGTCGGTATTCACCTGGATCTGCATCTGAACCTCATGCGTCTCGCAGGAAAGCGCCTTGCCCTTACATGGGTTCCTGGCCCGGCAGGCCGATCTCGGCCTCGAACGCCGCCAGGAAATCGGCCACCAACCGCGTGCGCTCGCGTGCGAGGCGCCTTCCGGTGGGGGTTTGAAAGCTGCCTTCCAGCCTGAGCAGCTTGGCGCGGAAATGGTCGATGGCGTAGGCGCGGTCATCCAGCGTGCGGCGCTCGGCGCGCGGGTCTTCCTGGTCGTAGAACAGCGAGCCCATGCGCCCGGCCGTGTAGAACAGCCGCGCGATGCCGATGGCGCCCAGCGCCTCCAGCCGGTCGGCATCCTGCAGGATGCGCGCCTCCAGCGTTTCCGGCGCGATGCCGGCGGAGAAGCTGTGCGCCGCGATGGCATGGGCGGCCGCCTCGATTCGCGCCCCGTCCCAGCCCAGCCCGGCCAGCAACCCGCGCGCCCGTTCGGCGGCGAGGCGGGACGCCTGGGCGCGCAGCGGGGAGGATTTCTCCACCGCCACGCAATCGTGCAGCAGCACCGCGGCGGCGAGCAGCTCGGCATCGCCGCCCTCCTCCGCCTGGATCACCCGCGCATTGGCCCAGACGCGGGCGAGATGGCTGGTGTCGTGCGAGCCGTCATCGCCCGGATCGAGTTCGGGCAGCAGCCGGGCGGCCAGGGAGTCGAACGGAGAAAAACTCATCCGGTTTTCTGGCGCAGTTCGATCAGGGCGGTGAGGAAGGCATCGCGCCGCTTGGCCATCTCCGGAATCGGCTTGCCGCCGGTGGCATCCTGCACGCCGGCCACCAGCTGCGCCTGCAGCTCCGGCGTCATCACGGGGTTGCCCAGATCGGCCCACCAGCTCGTCACCGCCGGCATCAGATGGTGCATGAAGGCGTCCATGCCGCCCTCGCCGCCGGCCATGTGGAAGGTGGTGTGCGGGCCCATCAGCGCCCAGCGCAGGCCTGGCCCTTCGGAAATCGCGGCATCCACATCGGCCACGCTGGCCACGCCCTCGGCCACCAGGTGCACCGCCTCGCGCCACAGCGCGGCCTGCAGGCGATTCGCCAGATGGCCCGGCACCTCCTTGCGGATCTCGATCGGGTATTTGCCGATGGCGCGGTAGAAGCCCATCGCGGTGTCGATCGCCGCGCGCGTGCAGTGCGGCCCCACCACCTCCACCAGCGGCACCAGATGCGGCGGGTTGAACGGGTGGCCGATCAGGATGCGCTCCGGATGGGCGCAGCCTTCCGACAGACGGCTGGCGAGCAGGCCGGAGCTGGAGGAGGCGATCACCACCTCCGCCCCCAGCACGGCGGCGATGCGCGGCAGCAGCTGCAGCTTCACCTCGTAGCGCTCCGGCGCGTTCTCCTGCACGAACTGCGCGCCCTGCACTGCCTCCACGGGGTCGGTATGGAAGCTCCAGTTGTCCGGGTTGGCATCGGCCGTAGCGCCCAGGCGCTGCAGCACCGGCCATGCCGCAGCGATGGTGCGGCGTACGAGGTCGGCCGCGCCCGGTGACGGATCGTACACCCGCACCTTCAACCCGCGGCTGAGGAAGGCGGCGGTCCAGCTGGCGCCGATGGTGCCGGCGCCGATCACCGCGACCTGCCTGATCTCATTGCCCGTCATCGCTGTCTCCCCTGGGTGCGGCGCCAGAGTGCCTCGTGGCGGCGGCCCGGAGAAGTGCCTCCGCTGCCTACCAGGACATCGTCGGGGCCTGCTTGGCCGTGGGCCGCACGTTGCGGCTGGCCGGGGCCCATTCCGTCACCGGCATGTAGCGCGGGGCGAGGAACTGGTAGGTGCGCATGATCAGGTCCCACGGCACCTCTTCGCCGGGATCGCTGGCGGCCCAGCCATCCAGGATCGACTGCCACGCGCGCTGCTCGCGGTAGAGCTGGTCGCGGATCGAGCGGATGAAGGCCTGCTGGCTTTCCATGTTGCGCAGCGCGCTCATCACCTCGCCGGTCTGCGCCGCCAACTCGTCGAATCGCTCCTGGAAGGTCTGCCGGGCTGTGATCGCCAAGCGGGTCACGCGGCTGGCCGCCTCCTGGCGCTGGCTGTCGCCGCGATAGGCGGCCATGAGTCGCTCCAGCCGGTTGGTGATGGCCTGCACCGGGCGCAGCAGACGGTCGCGCAGCGCCTCGATATAGGCCAGCTCGCCGGCCAGCTCCTGCACCAGCACCACCACGGCGTCCCTGTCCGGCAGTCCCAGCTCCGTGGCGGCGCGCTCGAAGGCCAGTTGCACCTGCTGGCGCAACGCCGGCTCGTTCTCCAGCCGCAGCAGCGGATCGCCCTTGGCCGGGTCCGCAGCTTCCGGGTCGATCCAGGAAAGCAGCTGCAGGCGGATGATGTTGATGGCCAGGCGCTTGTGCTCGGCCGAAGGCTCCCAGCTGGCGCGGCCGGTCAGCACCTCGCTGGGCAGCTTGTCGCCTAGGCTGAGGCCGCAGACATAATCGAGGCTCTCGGCGATCAGGCCGAGCATGCGCCCGTCCGCGCTGTCGTCGCCGATGCCGAATTCGCGCTGCAGGGCGCGCAGCGGCACCACCGCCTCGCGGTCGCCCAGGGTCACCACCATCACCGGGGTGCCGTCGGCCCGGGCGCGGCGGAAGCTGACAGCACCAAGCATGGTGAACACCTGGTGGTTCAGCAGGCAGCGCTCCGGCGGGGAATCGTCTTCCTGGGTCATGGCTCCGTCTCGCGAGTGAAGGCCACTCTCGCCGTACGGAGTTAACGTCGCACAAATGGGGTATCGTCCCATCCACGGCGAAATCATGTCACGGGATGGGGCATATCAACTCCAGATAAAGATTTGTCTCCCAAATTGAGATCGTCCGAATCGCGTGAGATGCCCCCATGTCCCAGATCCGCCACAGCGACGTGACCGCCGGGTCCATCCGCCCCAGGCGGACCCCACCCGCGGCCGTGCTGCACGAGACCCAGGCGGAGCGCGCCCATCTCCGGCGCCTGCGCCGCGACCTCAGCACCGCGGCGGAGCAGGAGGGATTCGTGCTTCACTATCAGCCGCGCGTGGCCCTGCGCAGCGGCACAGTGACGGGGGCCGAAGCCCTGATCCGCTGGCCGCACCGCAAGCGCGG
Organism: Asaia bogorensis; assembly: GCA_945888575.1. Lineage (GTDB taxonomy): Bacteria > Pseudomonadota > Alphaproteobacteria > Acetobacterales > Acetobacteraceae > CAMDGX01. Next base: position 3,627 of record CAMDAM010000173.1, read on the forward strand.
CCTGATGGCGCCCGGCTCCTTCATCCCGGTGGCCGAGCAGGCCGGGCTGATCAGCGACATCGGTGCCTGGGTGCTGCGCGCCGCCTGCCTCTCCGCTGTCAGCTGGAACCGCGACCTGCGCGTTTCGGTCAACGTCTCCGCCCGCCAGCTGCACGACCACGAGCTGCTGCGCCAGATCGGCGAATCGATCGAAGGCTCCGGCCTGCCGCCGGAGCGGCTGGAGATTGAACTGTCGGAGTCGATCCTGCTGGATGACGACCTGGACACGCTGCTGGCGCTCTCAGCCATCCGCGACCTCGGCGTGTGCATCACGCTCGACGATTTCGGCTCCGGCGTGGCCAGCCTTTCCATGCTCAAGCGCCTACCGCTGGAACTGATCAAGCTGGACCGCAGCCTGGTCCGCACCCTGCCGGATGATGGCGAGGACGTGGCCATCGTGCAGGCGATCATCGACACCAGCCACGCGCTCGGCCTGGGCGTGGTGGCCGAAGGGGTGGAGACGGAAGCCCAGCGCAGCCTGCTCGCCGCCCTGGGCTGCGACGAGGCGCAGGGCTACCTGTTCAGCCAGCCGCTGCCGGAAGACCAGTTCCGCGCCAACACAAGCCTGTAGTCCAGGCTTGCGGGGCGCGGGGCGCGGGGCCATTACAGGGGGGTGAGCATCCCCCTCGAAGCCTTCATCCTCGACCATCTGCGCGCCCGCCTGCCGGGATCAGCCGATCCGGTGGAGGTGGCGCGCGCCTTCCAGGCCGCCACCCAGCCCGAAAGCCCGGATCCGGAGGCGTGGCACCGCCACCTTTCCGCGGTGCGCCGCGCGGCTGTTCGCATGGCGGGGGAACGCCGGCTGGAGATCCTGCGCAAGGGCAAGCCGGTGCCGCCGGAAGCCGCGCGCGGCGTGATCCGCCTGCGCCTGCTGCCTGAACCCGCCCCCGATGAAACACAAGCCGAGGGGGAGGCATGATGCGCCTCGCCGCCCTGCTCATGGCCCTGCTGCTGCCGGCCTGCCGTGGCACCGGGGGGGATGGCCTGCCGGTGCCGGAGCCGATGGACATGGCCCATCTGTCCCGCCCCGGCACGCCCAACACCGCGCTCGCCGCGCCGCCCGGCTTCACCCCGGCGCCCGATATCGAAACGCGCCGCTACCCGGTGCCGCCGGAGCGGCTCTATGCCGCGATCCGCAGCGTGGCCCTGGCGCAGCCGCGCACCCACCTGCACGCCGCGTTCGATGGCCAGATGCAGGCGCATTTCGTCTCCCGCAGCGCCCTGCTGAACTTCCCGGACCTGATCGCCGTGCAGGTCACGCCCGACTCCGGCCTGATCCTGTGGTCGCGCAGCATCTATGGCCGCTCCGATTTCGGCGTGAACCGCGCCCGACTCACGGCGTGGCTGGCGGCGCTGGACGCGGCCTTGCCGTCGCCCTGAAATACAAACGCCCCGCCTGCGTGCCGAAACACTCGGGCGGGGCGCCTGGGAAAATCCCAGCCTAGCAGCGGGTGATCCAGCCCGAGGTGGTGTACACGCGCGTGCACTTGGATTGCGCATCCGCCTGGCTGCCAGCCAGCAGCGGGGCAAACACGGCGGCGAACAGGGCCAGCGAGAGAATGGCGGCAATCTTGCGCATCGGGCACTCCATAAGCTGCGGGACTCACCCGGAGCCCGCGGATTGAAAAGCCGCTGCCTACACCACGAGAGACTCGTTCCGCGTGCAGCGGTAACGAATCATTAATCCAACCCCTACGGCATGACAATGCGCAACCCGGCCCGCACGGCCGCTAATCCGCGTGGGACTGCACCACCGCCAGCACCTGGTCCCCGTAGCGCACCAGCTTGGAGGCGCCGACACCCTTCACTTCGCCCAGCTCGCCCAGGCCGTCCGGCCGCACCGCGGCGATCTCGCGCAGCGTTGTGTCGTGGAAAATCACGTAGGGCGGCACGCCCTGGGTCTTGGCCTCGCCGGCGCGCCACTGGCGCAGCGCCTCGAACAGCCCGGCCGCCTCGGGCGAGCCTGTGGCCTCCAGCACCGCCGCCGCGCGCTTTGCCCGCAGCCGCGGGCGCGGCCCGGCCAGCGTGTCCTCGCGCAGCATCACCGTCTCCTGGCCCTTCAGGATCGGCCGCGCCTTCTCGTCCACCAGGCTCAGCGTGGCGAACTCGCCGGTATCGACGTTGAGCGCCCCGCGCGCCACCAGCTGGCGGATCACGCCGCGCCAGAACTCCTTGCTGCGCTCCGCCCCCACGCCGAAGGTCGGCAGCCGGTCATGGCCGCGCTGCATGATCGCGTCGGTCACGGTGCCAAGCAGCACGGAAATCACATGCCCGGCCCCGAAGCGCTGGCCGGTGCGGTACACGGCAGACAGCGCCTTCTGCGCATCGATCGTGCCGTCGAACAGCCCCACCGGGCTCTGGCAATTGTCGCAATGGCCGCAGGGCGCGGGCAGGTCCTCGCCGAAGCAGCCCAGCAGCTGGCGGGTGCGGCATTCCACCGTCTCGGTCAGCGAGATCATCATCTCCAGCCGCGCCCGCTTGGCGCGCAGCTGCTCCTCCGGCGCGTTGGAGGAGTTGAGCCAGTAGCGCGCCCGGGCGATATCCTCCCCGCCATACAGCAGCAGCGTGTCGCTGGGCTCGCCGTCGCGCCCGGCGCGGCCGATCTGCTGGTAGTAGGATTCCGGGCTGTCCGGCATGTCCAGATGCGCCACGAAGCGCACATCCGGCCGATCGATCCCCATGCCGAAGGCGATGGTCGCCACAATCACCACCGGCTCGCCGGAGCGGAACCGGGCCGCCGCCGCGCGTTTGGTGGCGGGGTCGAGCCCGGCATGGAAGGCGATGGCCGGATAGCCCTTGCCGGCCAGGGACTCGGCCATGCGCTCGGTCTTGGCCCGGCTGCCGCAATAGACGATGCCCGCCTCGCCCTTGTGGCGCTGCAGCAGCGAGAGAAGCTGCTGCGTTTCGCCCACCTTGGCCTCGGCGGCCAGATGCAGGTTGGGGCGATGGAAGCTGGCCGCGAACACCTCGGCCGTGGGCATGTCCAGCGCGGCCAGGATGTCGTCGCGCGTGCGCGGGTCCGCCGTGGCGGTCAGCGCCATGCGCGGCACGCCGGGGAAAAGCTGGGCGAGGCGGGCGAGGTCGCGATATTCCGGGCGGAACTCGTGGCCCCACTGGCTGACGCAATGCGCCTCGTCGATCGCCACCAGCGCCACTTCCTGGCGCTGCAGCCGCTCCAGCGTGCCCGGCGAGAGCAGCCGCTCCGGCGACACGTACAGCAGGTCCAGCATGCCGGCATCCAGCTCGCGGCCGACGCGGCGATGCTCCTCCGGCTCCAGCTCCGAATGCAGCGCCGCGGCGGCCACGCCCACCTGGCGCAGGGCCGCCACCTGGTCGTCCATCAGGGCGATCAGCGGCGAGATCACGATGGCGGTGCCATGCCGGCACAAGGCGGGGATCTGGTAACACAGCGACTTGCCGCCGCCCGTGGGCATCAGCACCAGCGCATCGCCGCCGGCGAGCACATGGGTGATCGCCTGCTCCTGCAGGCCGCGAAAGCTGGGATAGCCGAAGACCCGGCGCAGCACGCCGCGCGGGTCGTCCGCCGTCGGCGCATCCAGCGCCATGGGCGACGCGTCCACGGGCGCCTCAGCCAGCACCCATCACGGGGCGCGGACGACGATCTCCACGCGCCGCGCCTCCTCGTTGGTGCCAACCGCGTTCACCGAGCCCTCGCCCACGCGGGCGATGCGGGCAGCCGCGATGCCGGCCTCGGCGATCCGATCGCTCACGAGCTGCGCGCGCAGCAGCGACAGATACAGGTTGGCCTTCTGGCTGCCGGTGGTGCTGGCGAAGCCGACCACTTCCACCCGCATCGCCGGATTCTGCTGGGCGTAGTTCGCCGCGGCGGCCACCACATCCCTCGCGGTCGGGTCCATCTCACCGGACCAGGCATGGAAGAACACGATGAATTTCTGCTCGGCCTTGGCAGGAACGGCAGACACAGCCAGCAAGGCGGCGAAGGCGGCGGTCAGGATCGCGATGCGGCGGCGCATGCCGGAGACTCCGTGCAGGGTACAGGCCCCTAGGTGCGCTAGCGGCGCGGGCCGCGTCAATCGCGGATACGGGCACGGTGAGGTCTCATCCCGCCGCCGCAACGGCGCGGCCGGCGGAAAGCCGCCAGATCCGATCCAGCCGCTCCGCGCCCGTAAGGCGATGGGCGATCAGCAGCACGGTGCGCCCGGTGGCGGCCTCGTTCAGCGCCTGGAAGAACTCACGCTCCGTCGCGGCATCAAGCCCGGCGCAGGGCTCGTCCAGCACCAGGATCGGCGCTTCGGACAGCAGCGCGCGCGCCAGCGCCAGCCGCCGCCCCTGCCCGCCCGACAGGCCCAGCCCGCCCTCGCCCAGCCAGGTGTCCAGCCCCTGCGGCAGGGCGCGCACCACCTCGGCCAGCCGTGCCGCCTCCAGCGCCGCCCACAGCCGCGCATCGTCCGCCGCCGCGCCGGGGGGCAGGCCGAGCGCCAGGTTGGCGCGAATCGTGTCGCTGAACAGGTGCGTGGCCTGGGAGAGCCAGGCGCAGCGCGCCCGCACCGCGTCGTCCCCCAGCGCGGCGATGTCGGTGCCGCCGAGCAGGATCCGCCCCTCCTGCGGCCGTGCCACCTTCAGCAGCAGCGCGGCCAGCGTGGACTTGCCGGCACCGGAAGGCCCCAGCAGCGCCACCCGGCTGCCCTGAGGGATATCGAGCGTGAGCCCGTCCAGCACCTTCGGCCTGTCCGCCGCCCAGGTGAAATGCACGCCGTCGAACCGGATCGCGCTGCCGGCGGGCATCGGCGCCGGGGGCACGGAAGCCTGCGGCAACGGCCCGTCCGCCACCTCCAGCACCCGCCCGGCGGCGCGCGCCGCGTGCCCGGCGGCCACACCCACGCGCGGCAGGATCGCCACCGCCTCGAACGCGGCCACCACCAGGAAGGCCACCGCCACCAGCGCCGCGTTGCCCTGGCCGAGCGCGAAGACCAGCACCGCCAGCAGCGCCGCCTGCCCGGCGAGGAACGCCGCCGCCCCGGCCAGCGCCGCGCGGGTGGCCAGCGTGTGCTGGGCGGAGAGCAACCCGGCCTCGCGCCCCTGCACCGTGGCCAGCATCCGCCCCTCGGCACCGAAGGCGCGAACCTCGCGCAGCCCGGCCAGCGTATCCAGGCACGCGATCCGCAGCCCGGCGAAGGCCCCGGCGATGCGCCCGCTCTCCCGCCAGCTGATCCGCGCGGCCAGCAGCGGCAGCCCGAAGGCGGCCAGCGCGAACAGCGCCACCACCACCACGGCCAGCGCCACATCCACCGCCCCGATCACCCAGGCCAGCACCGGCAGCAGCAGCGCGGCGCCGGCCAGCGGCACCAGGATGCGGATATAAAGAATGTCCAGCGCCTCGATATCGCCCACCAGGCGCGACAGCACGTCCCCGGCACGCCGGAACCCCAGCCCACCGGCGGCGCGCGCCGCAAGCCCAAGGAAGAACCACACCCGCAACGCCGCCAGCGCGCGGAACAGCGCGTCATGCGTGGCCATCCGCTCGCCGTAGCGCAGCACGATGCGCAACGCGCCGAGGCTGCGCAGCGCCACGGCCGCCGCAACCGGCCCCGCCACCGCCCCACCCAGGGCCGCGGCCCCCACGGTGAACCCGGCCTGCGTCATCAGCAGCAACGCCGCCAGAAGGGCCGCCAGGGAAAGCACCACCCCGGCCGCCAGCCAGCCCGCCTGCGGGCGCCACAGCGCCATGATCCGCCACAGCGCGCTCATGCCACCCCGCGCCCCAGCTGCACGCGCCCGTCACGCAGATCCAGCCGCCGGCCGGAAAACGCATGCGCCGCCGCGGCATGGCTCGCCAGCACCACGGTGCGGCCCAGCGCCAGCCGCCGCAGCCCGTCCAGCACCTCCGCCTCCGTCGCGGGGTCAAGATGCGCCGTCGGTTCGTCCAGCAGCAGCAGCGGCGCGTTCTTCAGGAAGGCGCGCGCAATCGCCACGCGCTGCGCCTGCCCGCCGGAAAGCCCGTAGCCGCCCTCGCCCACCGGCGTGTCCAACCCCTGCGGCAAGGTGGCCAGCACCGGATCGAGCCGAGCAAAGCGGGCCGCCTCCTCCACCTCCGCATCACTCGCCTCCGGCCGGGCGAAGCGGATGTTGTCGCGGATCGAGCCGGCGAACAGCACCGGGCGCTGGCCGATCCAGGCCACCAGCCGCGCCTGCGCCGCCGGCACCAGTGTGGCGATATCCGCCCCGTTCAGCGTCACCCGTCCGCTGTCCGGCCGCACGAAGCCGAGCAGGATCTCCAGCACGCTCGATTTCCCGGCCCCCGAAGGCCCGGTCAGGATCAGCGTCTCCCCGGCCGGCACGCGGAACGAAACCCCATCCAGCGCCCTGCCCCGGCTGGCATCCCAGGTGAGGCACACATCCTCGAACGCCACCGCCACGCCGCGCGCGGATACGTTGCGCACCGGCAGCACGGGCGGCACCGGCGGCGG
>CAMDAM010000174.1 GCA_945888575.1 Asaia bogorensis
CCGTCGACCAGAACATAGATGTCGGCATCCACATCCGCGAAGGCGCGGCGGATCACGTTGCCCTTGCCCTGCAGCGTCTCCCGCCGCACCACGGCCCCGGCCGCGCGCGCCACCTCCACCGTACGGTCGGCGGAGTTGTTGTCGTACACATACACCACCGCCTCCGGCAGGGCGGCGCGAAAATCCGCCACCACCTTGGGGATGGCGACTTCCTCATTGTAGCAGGGAATGATCACCGCGATCCGTGGTGCCTGCTGGAACAGGGTCGCCGACGGATCCGGCGAATGTGGAGCGGTCTGGGTGCTCATGTGACTTCTCAGGGTTCCATTTCCTTGTAGGCGACGAGCCGGGCAGCACCAAACCCGCACAGCACGTCATAGGCCATTGCGATCCAAATTCGGAATAGCTACATGGAACATCTGTTGCGCAACGCTGCAATTTCGCGCAGGAGGCTGATTTGGCGGTTGGCGATACGCGGCGCGGCATTGTGACACGCCGGGAGTCACTCGCTGGTGGTCTGGCGCTCCTCGGGAGCGCGGCACTTCTCGCGTGGCCGAGACCTGCAGCAGCGCGCGACCTGTACAACACTCTGGCTGGTATCCTGCCTCCAGCCCTGGACCCGGCTGCATTCGGCGTGGCGATGTGCGCCTCGGCCCGGCGCGAAGGGGCATTGCTCGACACCGCTACATGCCTGCGCATGGCGGGTGGACCGAGCGATGCCTCTGGCTGGTCCTGGGTCGCGGCGCAGGTTGCGCAGGATTTTTCCGAAGGCCGTATTGTCGATGTGATGGGTTGGCAGCTGGCCCATACCGAAGCATGGCTCTGCGCCGCATTGATGGCTCACGCCTAGCCTTCTCACCTTGATCGGCTGAACCGGTCCAGCACACTCAGCCGCCATGGGCCGAACGACACGTATCCGGGGCCACAACCTTCGGCGCGCTTGACCGTGGGGTTCAGGCGCCAATGCGGGGCTTGGTTTCCCGCCAGCATGTGTGCGCCACCTGGGCCGTGCGGTGGTGCACGGTGTGGACGCGCAATTTCACCCCTGCCCATGGCGGCGCCGACAGGACGTCCATTTTCGCCGATAGGGCGCCACGCTGGCAACGCGCAGGTCGCCACGTCGCCAACGCCCAGTTCAGAGCAGTTCCTTCTGAAGATGATCTGCCAGCCTGATCGCCAGGGCCACGATGGTCAGGGTGGGATTGATATAGCCCCCGGTGGGAAAGACCGAACTCCCGGCCACATACAGCCCGCGCACCCCATGAACCCGGCAATTCGCGTCGACCACCCCGGTATCCCGGCTGTCGCTCATGCGTGTGGTGCCGATGTGATGGTAGCCCCACGCCACGTCGTTGGGCCAATCCGGTTTTCCCGCCACCAACGTCTCGTCAACCCGCAGCCGCCCCTGGGCACGGCTGCCCAGCGCGGCCGCGAAACTCTGAACCGTCGTCGTCAGGGATTTCTTGTCGAGCTCGGTCATTCTCCAATCGAGTTTCACCCGCTGCATCCCGAGCGCATCCCGTTCTGCATCGAGCAGTACGCGGCTGTCCGGGTTGGGTGATTGTTCGATCTTGGCATGAACATGGATGTCACCGTGGCCGGTCAGCCGCGGCACGTAGAAGTCATTGGTGATGCGGGTTCTCGCGCCGTCAATGATATCGCCCGGGTCCATCAATGCACGCCCGATGTCCTGGAACATCGAGCCCCAGGTCTCGCTGCCTTTCTTCAATCTGGAGAGCGCCCTGTACCCCGATGTAGGGTCCTCCGGCAGCGAAGGTATGATCAGCAGACACGTGTTGAGAATACCTTCGCTCCGCTGCAGCGCATCGCTCGCACGCAGATGCATCTGGCTGCGGGCCGGTTCATCCCAACGTGAGAACGAGAGCGCCCAGCGTACATCGCCCTGCAGCAAACCATAGGCCGCCTTCGGGAATTCCGGATGCTCCATGAAGCATCTTCCAACCCAATCCTTGTCGTTCCCGATGCCGTTGGCCTGAACATCGTTCGACGTCATCAGCAGGCGCGGGTTCTCAACCCCACCGCACGCAAGCACGATCGCCCTGGCGCGTACCGTCGCCCGCCTCCCGTTCAACGTTGCGATATTAAGTTGCTTCACCCCCGTTCCCTGCTCATCGAGCTGGATTGACGTGACATTGGAATGGAGCAGTACCGAGAGATTGGCGGCCTTCTCGAACGCCGCGTGATGGTCGGGTCCGACGCGTGCCGGCGGATCACTGATCTGGAAGAACTCGGGAACGAATTTCGTGTCGGGGAACGGGTTCAGCTTGTGGAACGGGGTCGCCCACTTCCTGGGGTCATAAACATAGGGCCCCAGCCGCAGCAATCGGTGCGCACGGGCATAGAAGGGGTCGAGATCGGCTCGGCTTATCGGCCATCCGCTGAGGGGAACCCAATCCCGCTTTTCAAAATCGATGGGGGAAAGGGTGCCGCATAGTCCTTCCCAGTGATTTGTGGTGCCCCCCCAGTAGCGCAGCCGGCATGTATCCAGGGATGCATATTCAAGACCAACATTCTCTCCGCTGTACAAGGCCTGGGTATCAGCGTCAAAATCTATGCCGCCACTTTCGATGATAAGAACCCGCAACCGCGAAGACAGCAGCTCCTTCGCGATTGCAATGCCGGCAGGGCCGCCACCGATGATGCAAACATCGGCCTGCCACTCAGTCTGGCTGTCAATATTGCGCAGATCGATGAACATGCGGCTTTCCTTGCTATTCCTTCCACACCGGGCTTTCGGCCAGCATCGCCCCACCATCCACAATAATGGTCTGCCCCGTGACGAACTTCGCCTCGTCGCTGGCCAGGAACAGGAAGGCGTGCGCCACGTCCGCCGGGTCGCCCAGCGCGCCATACGGGATGAAATGCCCGATCCGGTCCGCCCCGTAGCGCGTCTTCATCCGCGTCAGCCCCGGCGTATCGATATACCCCGGCTCCACCCCGTTCACCGTGATGCCGAACTCCGCCAGTTCCAGCGCGGCAGCCTTGATGAACCCGTTCACCGCCCCCTTGCTGGCGGAATAGGCGCCGGAGCCCGGCATCGTCACCCGCGGCCCGGTGACCGAGGAGGTGATCAACAACCGCCCGCCGCCATTGGCCTTCATGTGCGGAGTCGCCGCGGCGGACAGCCAGAAGCACCCCTTCACGTTCACCGCCAGCATCGCATCCAGCAGCGTGTCGTCGCGCTCCGTCACCGGGTGGCGCCCCATCACGGCGGCGTTGTGCACCACGATATCCAGCCTTCCGTGCCTGGCCGCCACGCTATCCACCATGGCGAACACGGCCGCCTTGTCGGCCATGTCGATCACCAGCAGCTCGCCCGAATTCCCGGCGGCCTTGATCGCATCCACCGTCTCCTGCCCCGGCCCCTCGGTGCGGGTGGCCACCACCACATGCGCCCCCTCGGCCGCCAGCACCTGGGCGGTGGCGCTGCCGATGCCCTTCCCCCCGCCGGTGACGATGGCGATCTTGCCGGTAAGGCGCGGGCCGGCGCGGTGGGTAATCGGCTTCTCAGACATCGTGGCTCTCCAGGAAGGAACGGATGGTATCCAGGCACGCCGCCGTTTCCTCAACATGCGGCATGTGGCTGCTGTTCTCGAAAATGACCCAGCGGTTGCGCGGGATGCGGTCGGCAAACGGCCGCACCACGGCCGCCGTCGCCTCGTCATGCCTGCCGGAGATCAGCAGCGTCTCGGCGCGGATATGCTTCAGCTGGTCGATGATATCCCAGGTCTTCAGGCTGCCGACGCAGTGGAACTCCGAAGGCCCGTTCATCGTGTGGTACACGGTCGGGTCCTCGCCGATCTTGGCGAAGCTCGCCGTCACCTCCTCGGGCCAGGGCTGCACCCGGCACACATGCCGCGCGTAGAATTCCTGCGTCGCCGCCTCGTATTCCGGATCGCCCGTCGTCCCGGCCGCCTCATGCTTCAGCAGTGCCGCCTGCACGTCCTCGGGCAACTTCGAACGCAACCGGTTCGCCTCGCGCACCCACAGCTCCATGGAAGGCGGCGAATTCGCGATCACCAGCCCGCGCAACCCCGCCGGCCGACGAATGGCATGCTCCGCCCCCAGCATCCCGCCCCAGGACTGCCCGAGCAGGTGATAGCCGCCGGCAATCCCAAGATGCCCCAGCACCGCGTCCAACTCATCCAGGAACAGCTGCACCGTCCAGAACGCCGGAGCCGCGTCCTTCAGATGCGTCGAATTCCCACAACCCAACTGGTCGTAATGGATCACCGCCCGCTCCGGCGAGGCCAACCCCGCAAACCGCAGCGTGTAGTCATGGCACGCCCCAGGCCCGCCATGCAGCACCACCAGCGGCGGCAGGGCAGCCTGCTCACCGCCCGTGACACGGAACCACGTCTTGTGCCCGCGGAACGGCACATACCCGGTCTCTCTCGCCGCAGGGATCATGGCGCGCTCCAACAACTCTGCCCTATGCTACCGCCCAACAACGGGAGGGCAACAACCATGGCCGACCTCATCATCCGCGGCGGCACCATCGTCGACGGCACCGGCACCACCCCCTACGAGGGCGACCTCGCCATCACCGCCGGCAAGATCACCGAAATCGGCAAGATCACCGCCTCCGCCCCCGAGGAAATCGACGCCCGAGGCAAGCTCGTCACCCCCGGCTTCGTCGACCTCCACACCCATTACGACGCCCAGGTCACCTGGAGCAGCCAGGTTACCCCCAGCAGCTGGAACGGCGTCACCACCGTGCTCATCGGCAATTGCGGCGTCGGCTTCGCCCCCTGCCTGCCCGAACGCCGGGACATGCTGGTCGAATTGATGGAAGGCGTCGAAGACATCCCCGAAGTGGTCCTCACCGCCGGCCTCCCCTGGAACTGGCAGTCCTTCCCCGATTACCTGAATGCCCTGGACGCCCGCAGCTACGACCTCGACGTCTGCACCCAGGTGCCGCACTCGGCCCTGCGCGTCCACGTCATGGGCGAACGCGGCGCCAACCGCGAACCCGCCACCGAAGCCGACCGCGCCGAAATGGCCCGCCTCGCCGCCGAAGGCATGGCAGCCGGTGCGCTCGGCTTCTCCACCTCCCGCACCCTGGCCCACAAAACCCTGGACGGCCGGCACATCCCCACGCTCCGCGCCGAGGAAGCCGAGCTCGACGCCATCGCCAAATCCCTCGGCCGCGGCTGGATGCAGGTGATCTCGGATTTCGAGGACCTGGACCAGGAATTCGGCATGCTCCGACGCCTCGCGCTGGGCTCCGGCCGCCCCATGACCATCTCCCTGCTCCAGCGGGAAGCGCGCCCGGACGCATGGAAGACCATCCTCGGCCACATCCACGCCTCCAACGATGCCGGCGCCAAGATCATGGGCCAGGTCATGGCCCGCCCCGTCGGCGTGATGATCGGCTTCGAGATCAGCCAGAACCCCTTCATGGACCGCCCGTCCTGGAAGGCCATCGCCCACCTCCCCTTCGCCGAAAAACTCCCCCACCTCCGCAACCCCGAGTTCCGCGCCCGCCTCCTGTCGGAGGAAACCACCGACCCCGCCATCAAGCACCGCCTCAACACCTGGGAAAAAGTCTTCCCCCTCGGCGACAGCCCGGACTACGAACCCGCCCCGGAAACCTCCATCGCCGCCCAGGCCGCCCGCCAGGGCCGCACCCCGGAAGAAGTCGCCTACGACTTGCTGATGCAGAAGGACGGCCGCAACATCCTCTACCGCCCCATCATCAACTACGCCGCCGGCGACCTGGAGGCGGTGAAAACCATGATGACCGACCGCCACACCATCATGGGCCTCGGCGATGGCGGCGCCCACGTCTCCATCATCTGCGACGCCTCCGCCCCCACCACCATGATCACCCACTGGACCCGCGACCGCACTCGCGGCGAACGCCTGCCCATCGAATGGGTCATCAAGCGCCTCAGCGCCGACAACGCCGCCGCCCTCGGCCTCTCCGACCGCGGCACGCTTGCGGTGGGCAAGAAAGCCGACCTCAACGTCATCGACCACGCCCGCCTGCGCGCCCACCCCCCGGAAGTCCGCTACGACCTCCCCGCCGGCGGCCGCCGCCTGGTGCAAACCACCGAAGGCTACGAAGCCACCATCGTCAGCGGCCAGGTCGTGCAGCGCGAGGGCAGGGCCACCGGCGCGCTGCCGGGTAAGCTGGTGCGAGGGACACGCTGAATCGGACTGCCATGGGTGATATTGAGGGTCTTCTTGACGCAATAGACCAATGGTCTCTCACGCAACCATGGCTTCTGAATATCTGGATTTTCGGAAGCCGGGTTCGCGGAGATAACCGAGAAGACAGCGATCTCGACGTTCTCGTGGAGGCGGATGCTCATTTCGATGGGCAGCGCTGGGCTGAAGAATTCGGTGACTGGCAACCCAGTTCTTGCCGGTTGCTTGTGTCTCTCGGACGCCTCCATGGCATAGACGTTCACGTAACATGGCCGCACGATCAGGTTGCCTGGCAATCGATACAGTTGGGCGCCGAGCGTTGCGAATTAAACAGAGGGAAACTTCGGTTCAGCGCCTCTGCACCTGCGAGACCGCGCGCTTAGTTCAGAAGGCTTCCCAAAAGCCAAGTGGTTGCCGCCCCGCCCTAAGCCCCCGGCACGCCCTTCGTCGTCGAATACTCAAAGTGCAGCGCCGTCTCCGGGAACACGATGGGATGGATGGCATGCGCCGCCATCGCCGCCTCGCTGAACCCCTGCAGGATCAGCTTCAGCTTCCCCGGATAGGTCGCCACGTCCCCGATCGCGAACACCCCCGCCACATCCGTCTCGCAGGTCGCCGGCGTCACCACCACGTGGTTGCGCTCCAGCCCCAGCCCCCACCCGGCAATCGCGCCCAGGTCCATGGAAAGCCCGAAGAACGGCAGCAGCACATCCGCCGCCAGCATCCTCGTCCCACCATCGAGGTCCGCCACCTCCACCGCCTCCAGCACGCCCCCAGCCCCATGCAGCCCATGCAGCTGGTAAGGGATCACCATCTCCACCTCGCCCCGCGCCGCCGCCGCATCCAGCTGCCCCGCCGTCTCCGGCGCCGCGCGGAACTTTGCCCGCCGGTGCACCACCTGGATCGAAGCCGCCACCCCGCGCAGCGCCAGCGCCCAGTCCACCGCGGAATCCCCGCCGCCCGCGATCACCACCCGCTTGCCGCGCAGATCCTCGCGCCGCTTCACGTAATACTGCACCGCGCCAGAGGCCTCGAACGCTTCCAGCCCCGCCAGCGGCGGCCGGTTCGGCCCGAACGCCCCGGCCCCCGCCGCCACGATCACCGCCTTGCAGCGGATCTCGTCGCCCTGGTCCGTCCCCAGCACGAACGCCCCGCGCCCGCCCGAAAGCGTCTCCACCCGCCGCCCCAGCAGCCGCCCGGGCGCGAACGGCGCGATCTGCTCCTCCAGCTTCGCCACCAGGTCAGCCGCCTCGATCGCGGGGTGGGCGGGAATGTCGTAGATCGGCTTCTCCGGGTACAGCGCCGTGCACTGCCCGCCCACCTCGCCCAGCGCATCCACCAGCACGCAGCGCAGCTTCAGCATCCCCAGCTCGAACGCCGCGAACAGCCCCACCGGCCCCGCACCCACCACCGCCACGTCGGTCTCGATCACCTGACCCATCGCCCTGAACCCCACGAATCGCCCGCCATTGTGCCCCGCCACGCCGCTCGGGCAAAATCCCGCGGATGCGCCAGCCCCTCCCGAGTCGCGAAGCCACCCACGCACTCGCCGCCCGCATCGCCGGGCTGGCGCGCCCCGGCGACGCCATCCTCCTCGAAGGCCCGCTCGGCGCCGGCAAGAGCGAATTCGCCCGCGCCTTCCTCCGCGCCATCACGGCCAACCCGGCGCTGGAAGTCCCCAGCCCCACCTTCACCTTGGTCCAAACCTACGAAACCCCCCAGGGCCCCATCCACCATTTCGACCTCTGGCGCCTCGCCGGCCCCGAAGCCCTGGAGGAACTCGGCTGGGATGATTTCCTGTACGACATCGTCCTGGTCGAATGGCCCGACCGACTCGGCCCCCTCACTCCCACCGACTCCCTCACGATTCGTCTGGCCGAATCCGGCCTCGAGTCCCGCATCGCCACCATCACCGGCTGGGAACCCCGCCTCCGATGAGCGCTCCCCACCTCGCCGCCCTCCCGTTCAACGCCCCCTTCCTCGATTGCATCGCCGAGACCTGGCTGCGCACCCATGGCACCAACACGGAGGGCCTGATTCTCCTGCCGACTCGCCGCTCCGCCCGCGCCCTGGCCGATTCCTTCCTCCGCGCCGCCGGCGGCCAGCCCCTCCTGCTCCCCCGCATCACCGCCATCGGCGCGCTGGATGAAGCCCCGCTCGCTTTGGCCGGCGCGCTCGATCTCCCCCCCGCCGTCGAGCCCGCCCATCGACTGGCCGCCCTCACCCGCCTCGTCATGGCCCTGCCGCAGGAGCACCTCGCCGGTGCCGCCGACCGCGCCTGGCGCCTCGCCCGCGAACTCGCAGTCCTCATGGACCAGGCCGAACGCGCCGAGCTCGACCTCGAACAAGCCCTCAAGCGCGCCGCCGCGGAAGACTACGCCACGCATTGGCAGGTCACGCTCGATTTCCTCGAAATCGTCACCAAAATCTGGCCGCAATGGCTTGAAGATCAAGGATTGATGAACCCCGCCGCACGCCAGGCGAAGCTCCTCTCCGCCCAGGCCGAAGCCTGGTCCGCCACGCCCCCCAGCCACCCGATCTGGACCGTCGGCATGCAGGGCGGCATCCCGTCCTCCTTCCGCCTGCTCCGCACCGTCACCGGCCTCCCGCACGGCCACGTCGTCCTCCCCGGCCTCGACCTCACGATGGACGACCCCACCTGGGAAGCGCTGGACGACACCCACCCCCAGGCCGGCATGCGCAACCTCCTCTCCGGCCTCGGCGCCACCCGCGGCGACGTTCAACTGTGGGACTGCACCCCCACCGGCCCCGCGGCCCGCGTCGCCCTGCTCTCCACCGCCCTCCTGCCCGCCGAATCGCTCGCCCTCTGGCGCGACTCCATCCTCGAATCCGAATCGCTCCTCGGCCTCTCCCGCCTGGAAACCGCCGACCAGCAGCAGGAAGCCGTCGCCATCGCCATGCTGCTGCGAGACGCCCTGGAACAGCCCGGCCACCGCGCCGCTCTGGTCACGCCGGATCGCGCGCTCGCCGGCCGCGTCGCCGCCGAACTCCAGCGCTGGGGCGTGCTGGCCGACGACTCCGCCGGCGAACCGCTCGCCCATTCCCCGCCCGCCGCCTTCCTCCGCCTGCTCGCTGCCACCCACGCGGACGAACTCGGCCCCGTCTCCCTGCTCTCCGTCCTCAAGCACCCGCTCGCCGCCGCCGGCCTCCCCCCCGCCCAGCTCCGCGCCACCGCCCGCGCCCTGGAACGCGCCTGCCTCCGCGGCCCCCGCCCCCAAGCCGGCCTCGCCGGCCTGCGCCAGGCCATCGCCGACCAGGAGCCCGAAGCCCGCGCCCCGCTGGACGACCTCCTCACCCGCCTCCAAACCTCCCTCGAACCGCTCCTCCGCCTCACCAACGTCGCACTCCCTCCCGCCACCCTCCTGGCCGCCCTCATCGAATCCGCCGAATCGCTCGCCACCACCGATGAACGCCCAGGCCCCTCGATTCTCTGGTCGCACGAGGAAGGCGACGCCCTGGCCACCACCCTCGCCGCCGCCCTGCCGCACCTCACCCTCCTGCCGGACCAGCCCCCCTCGGTCCTCCCCGGCCTGCTCGATGCCCTGCTGGAAGGCCAATCCGTCCGCACCCGCCGCGCCCTCCGCGGCCGCAATGCCGGCCAGGAACACCCGCGCGTCTTCATCTGGGGCCTACTCGAAGCCCAGCTCCAAAGTGTCGATACCGTCATCCTCGGCGGCCTCGTCGAAGGCGTCTGGCCCCCCGCAACGGATCCCGGCCCCTGGCTCAGCCGCCCCATGCGCACCCGCGCAGGCCTGCCCAGTGCCGAGGAAGCCATCGGCTCCGCCGCCCACGACTTCATGGCCAACGCCTGCGCCGCCCGCACCACCATCCTGTCCTGCCCCCGAAGGCTCGATGGCGCCCCCGCCGTCCCCGCCCGCTGGCTCACCCGCCTCGAAGC
>CAMDAM010000175.1 GCA_945888575.1 Asaia bogorensis
GCCGTCCACGCCCCGGCCGCCATCATCCCATGGAACGGCGAGGTCAGGCTGGCCACGCAGTCCGACATGGCCGTGTCCACCACTTGCCCCTTGCCGCTTCGCCGCGCCTCGATCACCGCGGCCAGCATGCCCATGCACAGGTACAGCGCCCCGCCGCCGAAATCCCCCACCAGGTTCAACGGCGGCACCGGCTTGTCCTTCGGCCCGATCGCCCCCAGCGCCCCCGCCACGGCGATGTAGGTGATGTCGTGCCCCGCCACCTGCGCCAGCGGCCCTTCCTGCCCCCAGCCGGTCATCCGCCCATAGACCAGCGCAGGATTGCGCCCGAGCACGACATCCGGCCCCAGCCCCAGCCGCTCCATCACCCCGGGCCGGAACCCCTCGATCAGCACCTCCGCCCGGTCCAGCAGCGCCAGCGCCTCGGCCACATCCTGGGGCTTCTTCAGATCAAGCTGCACCAACCGCCGGCCGCGCAGCGTCACATCCGTCGCCCGATGCACCGTTCCCGGCCGGTCGATCCGCACCACGTCGGCGCCCATGTCCGCCAGCAGCATTGCCGCGAACGGTCCCGGCCCGATCCCCGCGAATTCCACAACCCGCAGCCCAGACAGCGGTCCCGGATTCACCATGGCTCGTTCTCCTTCCCAATCGCCGGTTCACCGCCGGTTCCGATGCCAGCCTAGCCGTGCCACTCCGCCCGCGAAACCTCTTCCGTCTGGACGTCACGAACGGTTTGCCGCAGGCTGCCAGCAACGCCGCGCGACAGACGCACCCCTGGAGGACGCCATGAAGTTCACCTGGTTCAACCTGATGCCCTGGCCGCATCTGCCGGACGATTTCCGTGAGAAGAACCGCTCGGTCTGGGTCGACATCGACCAGGCACTGTTCGACCCCGTGAAATGTCACGAAGTCTATAACGACTATCTCGACCTGCTCGAATACGCCGACCAGCTTGGCTTCGATGGTGTCGGGATCAACGAGCACCACCAGAACGGCTACGGCCTGATGCCCTCGCCCAACATCATGGCCGCCTCGCTCGCCCGCCGCACCAGCAACGCCGCCGTCGTCGTCCTCGGCAACTCCATCGCCCTCTACAACCCGCCGATCCGGGTGGCCGAGGAATTCGCGATGCTCGACATCATGACCGGCGGGCGCTTCGTCGCCGGCTTCCCCGTCGGCACCTCGATGGACACCAACTACTGCTACGGCACCATCCCCGGCCTCACCCGCGAGAAGTATGCCGAGGCGCACGAACTCATCATCCGTGCCTGGACCGAGAAGAAGCCCTTCGCCTTCAACGGCCGCTACACCAAGCTGCGCCACGTCAACCTGTGGCCCAACGTGCTGCAAACGCCACACCCGCCGATCCACATCCCGGGCGGCGGCTCGGTCGAGACCTACGATTTCTGCCTCGACAACACCTACAGCTATTCCTACCTCAGCTTCTCCGGCTACCTGCGCGCCAAGGCCCTGATGGAGGGCTACTGGAACCGCGTCGGCCAGCGCAACGCCGACCAGTCCCCCTACCGCGCCGGCTTCGCGCAGACCGTCTTCGTCGCCGAAACCGACGAGGAGGCCGAGCGCCTTTATTCCGAGCACGCCTTCTACTTCTACAACCGCTGCCTGCACGTCTACCCGGGCTTCGCGGATGCGCCGGGCTACCGCACCATCAAGACCATCCAGTCCGGCAACCTGAACCAGTACATGCGCCCCAACTATCCCACCCTCACCTGGAAGGACCTCGTCGACGGCGGCTACATCATCGCCGGCTCGCCGGAGACGGTGCGGCAGCGCATGGAGGAGCTGATCAAGGGCCTGCACGTCGGCAACATCTTCCTGCTGCTGCACGTCGGCAACATGCCCAAGGACAAGTGCATGTACTCAACGAAGCTGTTCGCGGAGAAGGTCATGCCCCACCTGCGCAACGTCTTCCCGGAGCACGCCAGCGACAACCGCTTCTGGTGCAAGCCCATCGCCCGCCGCGCCACCCCCGCCCCCGTCGGCCACGCCGAGATGGTGCCCGCCCAATGATAACGGCCCGCAAGATCCAAACCCAGGCCGCTGAGGTGAACGTGCTCACCGGCGGCTCCGGCCCCGACCTGCTGTTCCTCCACAACGCCGGCGGCGTCACGGCGGAGAACCCCTTCCTCCTCGCCCTGGCGCAGAAATACCGTGTCTTCGCCCCGCAGCTTCCCGGCTACGGCGACAGCGGCGACAGCGACAACGTGCGAGACATGCTGGATGTCACGCTGCACAGCTTCGACGTGCTAGAGGCCCTGGGCCTGGAAAGGCCCATCCTGGTCGGCCACTCCCTCGGCGGCATGATCGCCGCCGAGATGGCCGCCATCCGCCCGCGCGAGGTGGAGAAGCTCTGCCTCATCGCCTCCGCCGGCCTGTGGCTGGATGCCTACCCGGTGCCCGACATCTTCACCCTGCTGCCGCGCGAATTCCCCGCCTACATGTTCCATGATGCGGAAGCCGGCGCGAAGATGATGGCCACCGGCGGCAACATGAACGACCCCGCCTTCCTCATCCCCTTCCTCGTCACCAATGCCCGCCAACTCGGCATGGCCGGCAAGTTCCTTTTCCCCATCCCCGATCGCGGCCTGAAGGAACGCATCCACCGCATCCGCGCGAAAACCGTCCTCGTCTGGGGTGATTCCGACCGTCTCTTCCCCGCCCCCTACGCCCATGCCTTCAAGTCCTTGATCAAGGGCTCCGAGCTGGTCAGCATCCCCGATGCCGGCCATCAGGTCGTTCTGGAGAAGACGGACGCCGTCATGGCCGCCATCGGCCGCCTGGGCTGAACGCCCGGCGTTTCGTTTTCCCCGCCCACCGCGTATCCTACGGCCGGGCCGCTTCCCGGCCGGATTCCTGTTCGAGGCAATGCCCATGACGGAAAGCCTGATCGAAGCCACCGCCGAGCGCCTGTTCGGCGACCACATCTCGCCGCGCCTGCTGGCCGCCGCCGAGCAAGGCAGCTTCCCAACCGACGCCTGGCAGGCGGTCGCGGAAGCCGGCCTGCCGCTCGCCCTCGTCCCGGAGGAGGCCGGGGGCTTCGGCATGCCGCCGGCCGAGGCACTCACCATCCTGCGCGTCGCCGGCAAACACGCCCTGCCGCTGCCGCTCGCCGAAACCATGGCCGCCGGCTGGCTGCTGGCCGGCGCCGGCCTCGATATCCCCGAAGGCCCCCTCACCCTCGCCCCCGTCACCAAGGGCGAGTCGCTCACACTCACCCGCCGCGGCGCCGAATGGCATCTCTCCGGCACCGCCACGCGCATCCCCTGGGGTCGCGATGCCGCCGCGGTCGCGGTGCTCGTCGCCTTCCAGGGCACGCCGATGGTCGCCCGCCTGGGGCCGGACGGCTACGCCGTCACCCACGGCACCAACCTCGCCCGCGAACCGCGCGACACGCTCGCGATCGATGCGCTCCTTGCCCCGGAGGCCGTCGCCCCCGCCGCCAGCGGCGTCGATGCACAAACCCTCCGCGCCCTGGGCGCGACCATGCGCAGCCTGCAGATGGCCGGCGCGATGGCGCGCCTGCTCGACATGGCCACGCAATACGCGCTGGACCGTACGCAGTTCGGCAAGCCGATCGGCAAGTTCCAGGCCATCCAACACAACCTCGCCATCCTCGGCGCCAACCAGGCCGCCGCCGGCGCCGCCGCGGTCAGCGCCGCGGAAGCCGTCGCCGAAGGCATGCGCATGTTCCCGATCGCAGTCGGCAAGATCCGCACCGGGGAAGCCGCGGGCCTCTGCGCCAGCCTTGCGCATCAGATCCACGGCGCCATCGGCTTCACCTACGAACACAGCCTCCACTACATCACCAAACGCCTGCTTTCTTGGCGGAATGAATTCGGCAACGAGCCGGAGTGGAGCCTGCTGCTCGGCCGCCACCTCGCCTCGGCCGGTGCAGACCGTCTCTGGTCCGAAATCACCGCCGCCTGACACGGAGCGCCGCCATGGTTGATCTCCCCTTCGCCCCGCCCCCGCCCTGCCCCGAGGCCGAAACGCTGCGCCTGGAGGTGCGCGACTTCCTCGCCGAAGCGCTGGCCGACCGCACCCCGGCCCAGCGCGCCGAAAGCTGGCAGGGCTACGACCCCGCGTTCAGCCGCAAGGTCGCCGCAAAAGGCTGGGTCGCCATGACCTGGCCGAAGCAATACGGCGGCCACGAACGCAGCGCGCTCGAACGCTACGTCGTTCTGGAGGAGATGCTCGCCGCCGGCGCGCCCGTCTCGCTCCACTGGATCGCCGACCGCCAGTCCGGCCCGCTCATCATGCGCGTCGGCACCGACGAGCAGAAGAACGAGGTCCTGCCCCGCATCGCCCGCGGCGAGGCCATGTTCTGCATCGGCATGTCCGAGCCCGACAGCGGCTCAGACCTCGCCGGCACCCGCACCCGCGCCACGAAGGTGCAGGGCGGCTACCTTGTGAACGGCACCAAGGTCTGGACCTCCGGCGCCCACCAGGCCGACTACATGATCCTGTTCTGCCGCACCGGCACAAGCTCGCCGGGCATGGCGGATCGGCACGAGGGCACCAGCCAGTTCCTGGTCAACCTCCGCACCACCCAGGGCATCCAGATCCGCCCGATCCACGCCCTTACCGGCGAGCACCATTTCAACGAGGTCGTCTTCACCGACGTCTTCATCCCGGAAACGGCCCTCCTCGGCAAGGAAGGCGATGGCTGGAACCAGGTCACCAGCGAGCTCGCCTATGAGCGCAGCGGGCCCGAACGCTTCCTCTCCTCCTTCCTCATCCTCACCGAGATGCTGCGCCGCCTCGGCCCCGACCCGTCGGAGCACGCGGCCATCGCCATCGGCCGACTCGTCGCCCATATCCACGCCCTGCGCCGCATGTCCCGCTCGGTCGCCGGCATGCTCCAGGCCGGTGACAACCCCGCGCTGCAGGCCGCACTGGTCAAGGAGCTCGGCAACACGCTGGAACAGGAGATCCCCGAGATCGCCCGCCAGCTGGTCGATTGCGAGCCATCGCTGGAAACCGACGACCGCTTCCTGGCCACCCTCTCCCTCATCACCCTGCACGCGCCCTCGTTCTCGCTGCGCGGCGGCACGCGCGAGATCATGCGCGGCATGATCGCCCGCGGCCTGGGCCTCCGATAGAACCGAAAGACCACGCCATGACCGACAAGATCCTCTACGAGCTGGACGAGTCCGGCATCGCCACCCTCACGCTGAACCAGCCCGAGGCGCGCAACCCGCTCACCGACCAGGACTTCATCGACCGTTTCTGCGACATCTGCGAGGAGATGCAGCACGACCAGAACGTGCGCGTCGCCATCCTCACCGGCGCCGGCAGCGCCTTCTCCTCCGGCGGCAACGTCAAGCGCATGGCCGAGGCCGGCGAGGAGCGCCGCACCAACCCCATCGGCACCCGCGGCTATTACCGCAAGGGCATCCAGCGCCTGCCGCTGGCGCTCGAGAAGCTGGATGTCCCGATCATCG
Organism: Asaia bogorensis; assembly: GCA_945888575.1. Classification (GTDB taxonomy): domain Bacteria; phylum Pseudomonadota; class Alphaproteobacteria; order Acetobacterales; family Acetobacteraceae; genus CAMDGX01. Next base: position 5,466 of record CAMDAM010000175.1, read on the forward strand.
CCGCGGTCAACGGCCCCGCCATGGGCGCCGGCTGCGACCTCACCACCATGTGCGACATCCGCATCGCCGCCGAAAGCGCCCGCTTCGCCGAAAGCTTCGTCAAGCTCGGCCTCGTCGCCGGCGACGGCGGCTCCTGGCTGCTGCCCCGCGTCATCGGCCTCTCCAAGGCCTACGAAATGGCCCTCACCGGCGACACCATCGACGCCCAGCAGGCCCTCGCCTGCGGCCTGGTGTCCCAGGTGGTGCCGGATGCGGAGCTGATGCCCGCCGCCCGCAAGCTCGCCCTGCGCATCGCCGCCAACCCCACCCAGGCTGTGCGCATGACAAAGCGCCTGATCCGCGAAGGCCAGCAAATCCGGCTCGACACGCTGCTGGAAATGGCCGCCTCATTCCAGGCGCTTGTCCACACCACCGCCGACCACCGCGAAGCCGCAACCGCCTTCGTCGAAAAGCGCAAGCCTGTCTTTCGCGGGAACTGAGGGCATGGCAAGCCCCATCGGCTTCATTGGTCTGGGTGTGATGGGCGAGCCAATGTGCCGCAACATCGCGACCCGCAGCGGCAGTCCCGTCGTCGCATACGACATGTCGTCGGCCCCGCTCGCGCGGCTGGAAGCCTATGGCGTCGCCGCGGCGGGAAGTGCCGCGGCCGTTATGCGCGCTGCCGACATCGTACTGCTCTGCCTCCCAGGTGGCCCGCAGCTGGAGGCGGTATGCCGCAGCCCCTCCGGCCTGCTCGCCACCGCCAGACCGGGGCAGGTGGTCGTGGACCACGGCACATCCCCCGTGGCCCTCACCCGCACCCTTGCCGCCGAATTTGCCGCGCTGGGCGTGGCATACGCCGATGCACCCATCGCCCGCACCCGCGCCGCGGCAGAGGCCGGCACGCTCAGCATCACCGTCGGCACCGACACCGCCACGTTGGCGGCGATCCACCCCATCCTGGCCTGCTGTGCTGAGGAGATCACCCATTGCGGTCCGGTCGGCGCGGGCCAAGTGGTCAAGCAGATGAACAACATGGTGCTATTCCAAACCGTTGCCGCGATCAGCGAGGCACTCGCCGTCGCCCGCGCCGCAGGGGTGGATGGCGCTGTTCTCTTCGATGCTTTGTCGAGGGGCTCAGCCGACAGCTTCGCACTCCGCAACCACGGCATGAAGGCGGTCCTGCCTGAAAGCTTCCCCGAGCGAGCGTTCTCTACCGAGTACGCGCTGAAGGACCTGGCGTACGCCTTGGATCTGGCCAGCGAGTCCGGGATCACCCTGCCGGGGGCCAAAGTGGCGCGCGACTATCTCACGCGCGCGGCAGAACAGGGCTACGGCAAGCTCTACTGGCCCGTCATCACCAAGACCGTGGGCTCCGCCGAATAATACGGTTTGCAATTTTTCCGACGCGCGTCATATACGCCCGGCGCACATAGGGCAGGGTTTTTGCCCAACGCGATTGGGGAGCTTGCGACAAAGCGTGTCATCCATATCCCAGTGCGCAAGCCTTCGGCCGGCCAAGCTCATAGCGGGCCTTTGGTCGGCGGCACTCCTCATCATTCTCACGTTCCTGGTGCTGTATCCCACCGCCATGTTGCTGGTCGGTGCCCTGACCAACCTCAACCCCGTGGTGGACGGTTATCACCTCGAGGCGATCTCGATCTCCAGCTTCATCGACGTACTTTCCAACGAGAACGTACATTTTGCGCTGGGCAACACCCTGATCGCATGTGCCGGCGGCACCGCCGTCGCGGTGATCATCGGCCTGTTCTTCGCTTGGATCGTCGTGCGCACCAACACACCGTGGAAGGGCCTGATCGCCACGGCCGGTATGCTGCCGCTCTTCGTACCGCCGCTCGTCGCCGGCGTTGGCTGGGCCCTGCTGGGATCGCCCAAGACCGGCCTGATCAACACCTTCCTTGCCCGCGCCGGCATCGACTGGCGCATCAACCTCTATTCCATGTCGGGCATCATCTTCGTCTTCGGCATGTACTACGCACCCTACGTGTACATGTTCACCGCCTCGGCGCTGCGCAACATGGACCCCTCGCTGGAGGAGGCGGCCGAGATCTCCGGCGCCACCCCCTTCCGCACCATCTTCACCATTACCTTCCCGCTGATCGCACCAGCCATCATCTCCGGCATGCTGCTCTCCTTCGTGGTGATGCTGGGAATCTACGGCATTCCCGCCGTTCTCGGCGCCCCAGCAAACATCCCTGTGCTCACTACCTATATCTTCCAGCTCACCGCCTGGACCCCGCCGGAGTATAGCAAGGCCGCCGCGGTCGCCCTCATCCTGATGGTCGCAACTGCGGCTCTCGTCGCCCTGCAGCAGAAGGTCCTTTCGGGCCGCAGCTATACCACGGTGGCCGGCAAGGCCTTCCGCCCGCGCAGCCTGAACCTCGGCCCCTGGCGCTTCCTCACCCTGGCGCTGGCCATCCTCTACCTGCTGGTCGTCGTCATCCTGCCCACGCTCGCCCTCATGGTCGCCGCCTTCCGCCGCTTCCTTTTCATCCGCGACGTCGCCAGCCTGTTCGACATGAAGCAGTACGGCCTGCTCCACTTCCAGCGCCTGTTCGAAAACCCGGCGACCATGACCTCGATCTACAACACGATGAAGGTCGGCATCATCACCGCGGTGATCGGCGGCGTCCTGGCCTTCGCCATCGGCTACACCGTCACCCGCACCCAGGCACCGGCGCGGCGCTGGATCGACATCATCGCCACCATCCCCGTCGCCATCCCGGGCCTAGTCATCGGCGTCGCCTATCTCTGGGCCTGGATCGGCGTGCCCTTCGGCTTCTACGGCTCCATCTGGATCCTGGCCCTGGCCTTCGTCGCCCGCTTCATGCCGGATACGGTAAAGGCGCTATCGGCCTCGCTGATGCAGATCCACAAGGAACTAGAGGAAGCCGCCTGGATCTGCGGCCGCGGCACGCTCTCCACCATCCGCACCATCGTCCTCCCGCTGGCCCGGCCCGGCGTCGTCGCCGCCATGACCCTGCTCTTTATCCTGGCGATCCGCGAACTCGGCTCCTCGCTCTTCCTCTATTCCAGCAGCACCGTCGTCATGGCGGTGAAGCTGCTCGACTACTACGAGGGCGGCAACGTCGGCCTCACCGCCGCCTTCAGCCTGGTGCAGATGGTCATCCTCGCCGTCCTCGTCGGCATCACCAACATGCTCACACGCGGCGCCACCAACAGCAGCGTCGGCCGCGCCGGCTAACCCCCCACAGCACCGAAAGGACTCCCGCCATGTCGGACAACAGGATCAGCCGCCGCAGCCTACTCGGCGCCGCCGGCGCGGGTGCGCTGAGCACCACCTTCTCCTATGGCCCCGCCCGCGCCCAGAAGCCGTTCAATCCCCCGGCCAGCCTGGTCGAGGCAGCGCGCAAGGAAGGCCGCTTCACCTACTACACCGCCGCCTTCGCCGAGGTGGAGCAGGAGACGATCAACCTCTTCAACAAGCGCTATCCCTTCATCCGCGTCGAGATGGTGCGCGCGCCTGGTGGCCAGCTCATCACCCGGGTCAAGACCGAGGCCGCCGCCGGCAAGCTCACCGCCGACGTGATCGACCATTCCGACCGCGGCCTGATGAAGGCGATCGAGGACCTCTTCGCCGACTACGCGCCCCCCAATGCCGACGACTACCTGCCTGGCGCCCTGGTCTCCAAGAAGCTCTGGCCGCGCATCACGCCGGGCTGGTGCATCGCCTACAACAGCGAGCTGGTGAAGAACCCGCCCAAGACCTGGATGGACCTCACCCGCGCCGACCTCTACAAGCCCGGCACCATCGCCCAGGTCATCGCTCCCTCCGGCGGCACCACCTGGACCCGGGTGATGTTCGAGCGCCAGGTCCTCGGTGAGGGCTACTGGGCCGCCCAAGCCGCCACCAAGCCCGCCCTCTACCCCTCCGGCGCCCCGCTCTCCGACGCCATGGTCCGCGGCGAGGTCGAGATCGCCCCGCTGGTCTACAACGTCATCTATACCAAGCAGCGCGACGGCGCCCCCGTGCAGACATTTTTCCCGCCCGAGGGCATTCCCATCGTCCCCTACGCCACTGGCATCCCCAAGAGCGCGAAAAGCCCCAACGCCGCCAAGCTCTTCCTCGACTGGAGCATGTCCGACGAGGGCCAGATCCACTCGATCAAGGACCACGGCAACCTCACCTCGCTCAAGTCCGCGCCCTTCAGCCCGCCCGGCTTCGACCCCAAGACCGCGAAGCTCTGGGTGCCGAAGTTCGAGGAGTTCGAGAAGCTGCGCGACACCTGGATCCCCGAGTGGAACAAGACCTTCGGCTACCGCCAGTAACCTCCAGATACGAGAGCTTACACCGCATGTCCGCCGAACTGCGCATCGCGCATCTGCGCAAGGTCTTCGCAACCGGCAAGCCGGCGGTGGACGACGTCAGCTTCACCATCGCCGCGGGTGAAATCGTGGTCCTGCTCGGCCCCTCCGGCTGCGGCAAGACCACGACGCTCCGTTGCGTCGCCGGCCTCGAACACCCGACGGATGGCGAGATCAGTCTGGCAGGCGAGCCCATCTCCGCCCCCGCCCGCGGCATCCTCATGCCGCCACGCCTGCGCAACATCGGCATGGTGTTCCAGTCCTACGC
>CAMDAM010000176.1 GCA_945888575.1 Asaia bogorensis
GAGATCCCGAAGCCGGGCTCCATGTCCGGGCGGCAGACCTCGGCGCCGGATGGCGGGCCGATCACGCTGACCACCCTCTCTTTCGCGAAGGCGCAGTAGCCGATGCTGAGCGATCAGGACCGGATCTTCACCAACCTCTACGGCGTGCACGACTGGCGGCTGGCCGGTGCGCGGGCGCGGGGCGATTGGGACGGGACCGCGGCGATCATCGCCCGTGGGCGCGATGCGATCATCGAGGAAATGAAGGCCTCCGGCCTGCGCGGGCGCGGCGGGGCAGGGTTCCCCACCGGCATGAAATGGTCGTTCATGCCCAAGGAGATCGGGGCGCGGCCGCACTATCTGGTGGTGAACGCCGACGAATCCGAGCCCGGCACCTGCAAGGACCGCGACATCCTGCGGCATGACCCGCACAAGCTGGTGGAAGGCTGCCTGCTCGCCAGCTTCGCGATGGGTGCGCATGCTTGCTACATCTATGTGCGCGGCGAATTCACCAATGAAGCCAAGCATCTGCAGCAGGCGGTTGATGAGGCCTACGAAGCCGGGCTGATCGGCAAGAACGCCTGCGGCTCCGGCTGGGATTTCGACTGCTACGTGCATCGCGGCGCCGGCGCCTATATCTGCGGCGAGGAAACCGCCCTGATCGAGAGCCTGGAAGGCAAGAAGGGCATGCCGCGCCTGAAGCCGCCTTTCCCGGCGGCCGTTGGCCTGTATGGCTGCCCCACCACGGTGAACAACGTGGAGAGCATCGCGGTGGCGCCGACCATCCTGCGCCGCGGGGCAGCGTGGTTCTCGGCACTCGGCCGGCCGAAGAACGCGGGCACCAAGCTGTTCTGCATTTCCGGCCATGTGAACAAGCCCTGCAATGTCGAGGAAGAGCTCGGCATCCCGCTCAAGGAGCTGATCGAGAAATATGCCGGCGGCGTGCGCGGCGGGTGGGACAATTTGCTGGCGGTGATCCCCGGCGGCGCCTCGGTGCCGCTGCTGCCCAAGGCGACCTGCGACACCATCCTGATGGATTTCGACAGCCTGCGCGAAGTGCGTTCGGGCCTGGGCACCGCGGCCGTGATCGTGATGGACAAGTCGACCGACGTGATCCGCGCCATCGCCCGCCTGTCGGCCTTCTACAAGCACGAGAGCTGTGGCCAGTGCACACCGTGCCGCGAGGGCACCGGCTGGATGATGCGGGTGATGAACCGCATGGTGCAGGGCCGCGCCGAGCCGGACGAGATCGACACGCTGGAACAGGTGACCAAGCAGGTGGAAGGGCACACGATCTGCGCCCTCGGCGATGCCGCCGCCTGGCCGATCCAGGGCCTGATCCGGCATTTCCGGCCGCTGATGCTGGAACGCATCCAGCAGTACAAGTCGCGCGGCGCTGCGCGCATGGCGGCGGAGTAAAAGCCATGGTGAAGGTCACCGTCGACGGCATCGATGTCGATGTCCCGCCCGGCTCCAACGTGCTGCAGGCCTGCGAGGCCGCCGGCAAGGAAGTGCCGCGCTTTTGCTACCACGAGCGCCTGTCGGTCGCCGGCAATTGCCGCATGTGCCTGGTGGAGATCGAAAAGGCACCGCCCAAGCCCTTCGCTTCCTGCGCCTATCCGGTCGCCGAGGGGATGGTGGTGCACACCGACACGCCGATGGTGGTGAAGGCGCGCCAGGGGGTGATGGAGTTCCTGCTCATCAACCACCCGCTGGATTGCCCGATCTGCGACCAGGGCGGCGAGTGCGACCTGCAGGACCAGGCCGTGGGCTACGGCCGCGACACCTCGCGCTACGACGAGCACAAGCGCGCCGTGAAGGACAAGAATCTCGGCCCGCTGGTCAAGACGGTGATGACGCGCTGCATCCACTGCACGCGCTGCATCCGCTTCTCCGCCGAGATCGCCGGCGTGCCCGAACTGGGCGCCACGGCGCGTGGCGAGGGCATGGAGGTGGGCACCTACGTGGAAAAGGCGCTCTCCTCCGAACTTTCCGGCAACCTGATCGACATCTGCCCGGTGGGTGCGCTGACCTCCAAGCCGTATGCGTTCGTCGCGCGGCCGTGGGAGCTGAACAAGACCGACAGCGTGGACGTGCTGGATGCCGTCGGCGCCTCCATCCGCGTGGATGCGCGCGGACCCGAAGTGCTGCGCGTGCTGCCGCGCATCAATGAGGACGTGAATGAGGAGTGGCTGGCCGACAAGTCCCGCTTCGCCGTCGACGGGCTGAAGCGCCGCCGCCTCGACAGTTGCTGGGTGAAGCGCGACGGCCGCATGGCGAAGGCCAGCTGGACCGAGGCCTTCGCCGCCATCGCCGCCCGGGTTCAGGGCGTGCCGGGCGACAAGATCGGCGCCATTGCCGGTAACCTGGCCGATGCCGAAAGCATGCTGGCGCTGAAGGATTTGATGAGCGCGCTGGGCTCGCAGAACCTCGATTGCCGGCAGGACGGGGCGGACACGGACGTGTCCCGCCGAGACTTCTACACCTTCAACACCTCGATCGCGGGCATCGAGGAGGCGGACGCCATCCTGCTAGTGGGCACCAACCCGCGCACCGAGGCGCCGCTGGTAAACGCGCGCATCCGCAAGCGCTGGGTTGCCGGCGGGCTGACCGTGGCGGCGATCGGGCCTGAGGTTGACCTGACCTATCCCGCGCAGATGCTGGGCAATTCGCCCGCGCTGCTGGCCGGGCTGCGTGACGGCAGCCACCCCTTCGCCGCTGTGCTTAAGAATGCCAAGAACCCGATGCTGATCCTGGGCGCCGGTGCGCTGGCGCGGCCGGATGGCGCGGCGATCCTGGCCGCCTGCTGGGCGCTGGCCGCGGGTAGCCACATGCTGACGCCGGAGTGGCACGGCTTCAACGTGCTGCACCATGCGGCGTCCCGCGTCGGCGGCCTCGATCTCGGCTTCCTGCCGGGCAAGGGCGGCAAGGCCCTGTCCGCCATGCTCGGCGGCGGCGTGGACGTCCTGTGGCTGCTGGGCGCGGACGAGATCGACACCGCGAAGATCGGCGCCAACACCTTCGTGGTCTATCAGGGCCACCATGGTGATCGCGGCGCCGCCCGGGCAGACGTGATCCTGCCGGGTGCTGCCTACACCGAGAAGAACGGCACCTACGTGAACACCGAAGGCCGGGTGCAGCGTGGCCAGCTCGCCGTGTATCCGCCCGGCGAAGCCCGGCCGGACTGGGCGATCATTCGCGCCTTCTCGGCCGTCGCCGGCAAGACCCTGCCGTACGACAGCATCGAGGCGCTGCGCGCGCGGCTGGAACAGACCAACCCGGTGTTCGCCCGCGTGGACATCCTGCCGCGCTTCGGCTGCACCGACCTCACCGGCCCCGCCGGCGATGCCTCGGCGGTGGCGGCGGCGCCGTTCGTGTCCCCCGTGCCCAACTACTACCAGACCGACCCGATCAGCCGTGCGAGCCCCACCATGGCCGAATGCACCGAGACCTTCGCCACCCCCGCACGCGCCGCGGCGGCGGAGTAAGCCCCGATGGTTGAGTTCTTCACGACGCACCCGTTCGGCATCCTGATCCTGACAGTGGTCAAGGCGCTGCTGATCCTGGGCCCGCTGCTGGTGGCCGTGGCGATGATGACGCTGGCCGAACGCAAGATCATGGCCGCGATCCAGCTGCGCCGCGGCCCCAACGTGGTGGGCCCCTTCGGCCTGCTGCAGCCCTTCGCCGACGCCATCAAGATGATCATGAAGGAAACGATCATCCCCACGGGCGCCAACCGCGCCCTGTTCCTGATGGCGCCGATGCTCACCTTCGCCCTGGCCATGATCGCCTGGGCGGTGATCCCGGTGAACGACGGCTGGGCTATCGCCGACATCAACGTGGGCATCCTGTATCTGTTCGCGGTGTCCTCGCTGGGCGTGTACGGCATCATCATCGCCGGCTGGGCGTCCAACTCGAAGTACCCGTTCCTGGGCGCGCTGCGCTCAGCGGCGCAGATGGTCAGCTACGAGGTCTCGATGGGCTTCGTGATCGTCACCGTGCTGCTCTGCGTCGGCTCCATGAACCTCAACGCCATCGTCAAGGCACAGGAGACGATCTGGTTCGTCATCCCGCTGTTCCCGATGGCGATCATCTTCTTCATCTCCACGCTGGCCGAGACCAACCGCTCCCCCTTCGACCTTCCCGAGGGCGAGAGCGAGATCGTGGCCGGGTTCTTCGTGGAATACAGCTCCATGTCCTTCGCCCTGTTCTTCCTGGGCGAATACGCGAACATGTTCCTGATGGCGGCGATGACCACCATCCTGTTCCTGGGCGGCTGGCTTGCACCTTTCGGCATCGAGCCGTTCACGTGGATCCCTGGGCCGATCTGGTTCGTGCTGAAGATCTGCGCCGTGATGTTCGTGTTCGTCTGGGTGCGCGCCACCTTCCCGCGCTACCGCTACGACCAGCTGATGCGCCTGGGCTGGAAGGTGTTCCTGCCGTTCTCGCTGTTCTACCTCGTCCTGGTCGCGGGCGTTCTGCTGGCCTTCGGCTGGCTGCCGACCGCGGCCTGAGGAGATATCCATGGCATTCCTCGACCGCACCGCGCGGAGCTTCCTGCTGGCCGAACTGGTCAGCGGCATGGCGCTCACGCTGAAGTACTTCTTCAAGAAGAAGGCCACGATCAACTACCCGTACGAGCGCCAGGCCCTGTCGCCACGCTTCCGCGGTGAGCACGGCCTGCGCCGCTACGCCAACGGCGAGGAACGCTGCATCGCCTGCAAGCTGTGCGAGGCGGTGTGCCCGGCCCAGGCGATCACCATCGAGGCCGAGCCGCGCGAGGATGGCAGCCGCCGCACCACGCGCTACGACATCGACATGACCAAGTGCATCTACTGCGGCCTGTGCGAGGAAGCCTGCCCGGTGGACGCGATCGTGGAGGGGCCGAACCTGGAGTTCGCCACCGAGACGCGCGAGGAGCTGATGTACAACAAGGCCAAGCTGCTGGAGAACGGGGACCGTTGGGAACCCGCCATGGCGGCGCGGCTGCAGCAGGATGCGCCTTACCGATGATCGCGCAGCTCGCCTTCTACGCGTTCGCCGCCATCCTGCTGGTCTCCGCCGGCATGGTGGTCAGCGCGCGCAACCCCGTGCACTCGGTGCTTTACCTGGTGCTGGCCTTCTTCAACGCTGCCGCCCTGTTCCTGCTGGCCGGCGCCGAGTTCCTGGCGATGATCCTGGTGATCGTCTACGTCGGCGCGGTCGCGGTGCTGTTCCTGTTCGTGGTGATGATGCTGGACATCAACTTCGCGCAGCTGCGTGAGGGCTTCCAGCGCTACCTGCCGATCGGCGCCACCGTGGGCGTGATCCTGCTGGTGGAGCTGGGCATCGTGCTGGGCGGCTGGAGCCTGGCGCCGCAATCCGCCGGGCTGCGCGCGGTGCCGATCGACCCGAACGTGACGAATACGGTCCAGATCGGCCGGGTTCTGTACACAGACTACATCCTGTTGTTCCAGGCCTCCGGCCTCGTGCTGCTGGTGGCCATGATCGGCGCCATCGTGCTCACGCTGCGTGACCGCACCTCCTCGCGCCACCAGAGCATCGCCGCCCAGCTGGCGCGCACGCCGGCCGACACGATGGAACTGCTGGACGTGCCCTCCGGCGTCGGCACGAAGGGCCTCGGCTTCCTGCGCCCGAAGGTGAAGGAGCCGGCCAAGGTGGCCCAGGACGACCACGGCCATATCGGCCACGACTCCCATGGGGGGCACCACTGACATGATGTTGCCGGTTCCGCTCAGCCACTACCTCGCCGTCAGCGCCATTCTGCTGGTGATGGGGATCTTCGGCATCTTCCTCAACCGCAAGAACGTCATCATCATCCTGATGTCGATCGAGCTGATCCTGCTCGCGGTGAACCTCAACCTCGTCGCCTTCTCCGCCGCCCTCGGCGACCTCGCGGGCCAGGTGCTGACGATGTTCGTCCTCACCGTGGCCGCAGCCGAAGCGGCGATCGGCCTCGCGATCCTGGTGATCTACTTCCGCAACCGCGGCTCGATCGAGGTCGAGGACGTGACTCTGATGAAGGGCTGACCCTCCGATGCTGTTCGCAACCGCGGTCTTCGCACCGCTGCTCGGCTCCCTGGTCGCCCTGCTGTTCGGCAAGCAGATCGGCGACCGTGCGGCCCAGGCAGTCACCATCATCTGCATGATCCTGGCCGCCATCTGCGGCACCTCGGCCTTCGTGTCGCTGGTCTATGGCGGCGGCGCGCCGGGCGTGATCACGCTGGCCACCTGGGTGTCCTCCGGCGACTTCAGCGTCACCTGGGCGCTGCGCTACGACACGCTGTCGGCCGTGATGGTTGCGATGATCACCTTCATCGCAACCCTGATCCACATCTACTCCGTGGGCTACATGGGGCATGAGCCGCATGGCAGCGTGTGGCGCTTCTTCAGCTATCTCAGCCTGTTCACCTTCGCCATGCTGATGCTGGTGACGGCGGACAACCTGCTGCAGCTGTTCTTCGGCTGGGAAGGCGTAGGCCTCGCGAGCTACCTGCTGATCGGTTACTGGTACCACAAGCCCAGCGCCTGCGCCGCCGCCATCAAGGCCTTCGTGGTCAACCGCATCGGCGACCTCGGCTTCGCGCTCGGCATCGCGCTGATCTTCGTGGTGTTCGGCAGCATCACCTTCGATGCCATCTTCGCCGCGGTCGGCCAGCACCAGAACGACAGCTACAGCGTGCTCGGCGGCACGTTCCGCGCCTATGAGGTGATCGGCGTGCTGCTGTTCATCGGCGCAATGGGCAAGTCCGCGCAGCTCGGCCTGCACGTGTGGCTGCCGGATGCGATGGAGGGCCCCACCCCGGTCTCCGCGCTGATCCACGCCGCCACCATGGTCACGGCCGGCGTGTTCCTGATGGCGCGCATGTCGCCGGTGCTGGAATACGCCCCTGGTGCCATGGCCTTCGTCACCTTCGTGGGCGCCAGCACCGCGCTGTTCGCCGCCACCGTCGGCGTGGTGCAGAACGACATCAAGCGCATCATCGCCTACTCCACCTGCTCGCAGCTCGGCTACATGTTCATCGCCGCCGGTGTGGGCGCCTACCAGGCCTCCGTGTTCCACCTCCTCACGCACGCCTTCTTCAAGGCGCTGCTGTTCCTCGGCGCCGGCAGCGTGATCCACGCGATGTCCGACGAGCAGGACATCCGCAAGATGGGCGGCATCTGGAAGAAGATCCCGCTCACCTACGCCATGATGTGGATCGGCAGCCTGGCCCTGGCCGGCGTGTTCCCCTTCGCCGGTTTCTACTCGAAGGACGCGGTGCTGGAGGCGGCCTTCGCCTCCCATGGCGGCTTCGCGCAATACGGCTTCTGGTGCGGCATCCTCGCCGCCTTCCTCACCGCCTTCTATTCCTGGCGCCTGCTGATCCTCACCTTCCACGGCGCGCCGCGGGCCGACAAGCACACGATGGACCACGTGCACGAAAGCCCGCTGGTGATGACGGTGCCGCTGATGCTGCTCGCCGCCGGCGCGGTGCTCACCGGCTTCACCTTCGCGCCGCAGCTGCTCGGCGAGCACTGGCAGCATTTCTGGGGCGCTGCGATCCACAACGGCCCGAACAACCACGTGATGCACGACATGCACGAGGTGCCGGGCTGGGTGGTGGCGCTGCCGGCCGTGGTAGGCCTCTCCGGCATCGCGCTGGCCTACATCGTGTACATGGGCATGCCGGCACTCCCGGCGCAGCTCGCCTCCAGCTTCGGCGGGCTGTACCGCTTCCTGCTCAACAAGTGGTATTTCGACGAGCTCTACGACCGCATCTTCGTGCGCCCCACCATGGCGCTCGCCCGCGGCCTCTGGCAGGTCGGCGACGCCACGATCATCGACGGCATCCCGAACGGTGTGGCCTCGCTCACCGCCCAGGGCGCCGGGCGGGTGGTGAAGGTGCAAACCGGATCGATCGCCCACTATGCCTTTGCCATGCTGATCGGCGTCGTTGTGCTCGTCAGCCTCTACCTGATCATCCGGTGACGCAGCCATGAACGCGCTCAACGCGGCAGGCTTTCCCCTGCTTTCGCTCCTCACCTTCCTGCCGCTGGTCGGCGGCGCGGTGATCATGATGATCCGCGGGCCAGAGGCGGCTGTGGCCGCCAATGCCCGCTGGGCCGCGCTCTGGACCAGCCTGATCGTCTTCGCCCTGTCGCTGGTGCTGTGGTTCAAGTTCGACACCTCCAGCGCCGGCTTCCAGTTCGTGGAAGAGGTGGCCTGGCTGCCGCAATGGGGCATCACCTACAAGATGGGCGTGGACGGCATCTCGGTGCTGTTCGTGCTGCTCGCCACCGCCCTTGTGCCCATCTGCATCCTGGCCAGCTGGGACAGCATCGAAACCCGCGTGCGCGAGTTCATGTTCGCCTTCCTGGTGCTGGAAACCATGATGGTCGGCATGTTCGCCGCACTCGATTTCGTCGTGTTCTACATGTTCTTCGAGGGCGTGCTGATCCCGATGTACCTGCTCATCGGGGTGTGGGGCGGCCCGCGGCGCGTGTATGCCGCGATCAAGTTCTTCCTCTACACGCTCGCCGGCTCGGTGCTGATGCTGCTGGCCCTGCTGGCCATGTGGTACGCCGCCGGCTCCACCGACATTCCCACGCTGATGGCCACCCAGTTCGCCCCCGCGGTGCAGACCTGGCTGTTCCTCGCCTTCTTCGCCAGCTTCGCGGTGAAGGTGCCGATGTGGCCGGTGCACACCTGGCTGCCGGATGCCCACGTGGAAGCCCCCACCGCCGGCTCCGTCATCCTGGCCGGCGTGCTGCTGAAGATGGGCGCCTACGGCTTCCTGCGCTTCTCGGTGCCGATGCTGCCCGATGCCACCGCGTATTTCGCGCCGATGATCTTCGCGCTGTCGGTCGTCGCCGTGATCTACACCTCGCTGGTCGCGCTCGCGCAGACCGACATGAAGAAGCTGATCGCCTATTCCTCCGTCGCCCACATGGGCGTGGTCACGATCGGCATCTTCACGGTGAACGAGCAGGGCATCTCCGGCGCGCTGTTCCAGATGCTCAGCCACGGCGTGGTCTCCGGCGCGCTCTTCCTCTGCGTCGGCGTGGTGTACGACCGCATCCACTCGCGTGAGATCGCGCGCTACGGCGGCCTGGCAGACCGGATGCCGAAATACGCCCTCGCCTTCATGCTGTTCTCCATGGCCTCCGTTGGCCTGCCCGGGACTGCCGGCTTCGTGGGCGAATTCCTGGTGCTGGTCGGCGCGTTCAAGGTGAACTTCTGGCTCGCCGCGCTGGGCAGCATGGGCATGATCCTGGGTGCCGCCTACATGCTGTATCTGTATCGCCGCGTGATCTTCGGCAGCATCACCCGCGACGACCTGAAGTCCATCATGGACCTCTCGCCGCGCGAGATCGCCGTGTTCGCGCCGCTCGTGGTCCTCACGCTGTGGATGGGCATCTACCCCTCCAGCTTCACCGTGTTCTGGGATGCCTCGGTGCACGCGATGGTGGAAAAACACATCGCCGCGCTGGCGAGTACCTCCAAGCTTGCCGGAGTCATCGTACCGTGAACTGGCAATTGGCCCTCCCGGAGATCTTCCTCTCCTGCTCCGCCATGGCGATCCTGATGTTCGGTGTCTTCGTACGGCCCGAGCGCAGCTTCGTGATGTCCTCCATGCTGGCGGTCGGCGCCCTGCTGCTCACCGCCATGCTGGTGCTCAGCGGAGCCCCTGGCGTGGGCTACAACGGCCTGTTCACCGTGGATGCCTACAGCCACTTCGCCAAGCTGCTGATCCTGCTCGCCGTCGCCCTCGGCGTGGTCATGTCGCTCGACTATGCCGAGCACGCCAACATGCAGCGCTTCGAATTCCCCATCCTGATGCTGCTGGCCGCCGTCGGCATGATGCTGATGGTGTCTGCCACCAGCCTGATGACGCTGTATCTCGGCCTGGAGCTGATGAGCCTGTCGGTCTACGTGCTCGCCGCCTTCGCGCGTGATGAGCGCCGTTCGGCGGAAGCGGGCCTGAAGTATTTCGTCCTCGGCGCGCTCGCCTCCGGCCTGCTGCTCTACGGCGTGTCGCTGGTCTACGGCTTCTCCGGCAGCATGTCCTTCGCCGAGATCGG
>CAMDAM010000177.1 GCA_945888575.1 Asaia bogorensis
CAGATCGGCGGGATCTCCGCCTTGTCGATGAACACCTGCTTCAGGTCATACGGGTTCTGCGGCGCGATCACCGGCGCCAGCAGCGCGCTGAGTGCCACCAGCACCAGCACCACCAGCGAGGCCACCGCCACCGGCGAGGCCCGGAACGAAAGCCCCATGTCGCTGCCCAGCCAGCGGCCGATCGCAGTTTCAGCCATGCTTCACGCTGTCCTGCCGCAGCCGCGGGTCCACCACCGCATAGGCCATGTCCACCAGCGTGTTCAGCGCCACGAACACGAAGCTCACCAGCATCAGGTAGGCCGCCATCACCGGAATATCCACGAAGGTGACGGCCTGCACGAACAGCAGCCCCATCCCTGGCCACTGGAACACCGTCTCCGTCACCAGCGCGAAGGCGATCAGGTTGCCGATCTGCAGGCCGGTGACGGTGATCACCGGCATCAGGCAGTTGCGCAGCGCGTGGCGGACATTCACCGCCCAGGCGCCGAGCCCGCGCGCGCGGGCGAAACGGATGAAATCGGTGCGCAGCGTCTCCAGCATCTCCGCCCGCACCAGGCGCATCACCAGCGTGATCTGGAACAAGGAGAGCGTGATGCCCGGCAGGATCAGCGCCATCCGCCCGCCCGGCGTCAGCAGCCCGGTGCTCCACCAGCCGATCTGCACCACCTCCCCACGCCCGAACGCCGGCAGCCAGCCCAGCGTCACGGAGAACACCAGGATCAGCAGGATGCCCACGGCAAAGCTCGGCAGCGAAACACCCAGCACGGAGCCGAACTGCAGCAGCTGCGCGCCCCAGGAATTGCGTGCGATGGCGGTATAGACGCCGAGCGGAATACCGATGGCGAGCGACAGTACGGTCGCCACCAGCACCAGCTCCAGCGTCGCCGGCAGGCGTTCCGCAATCAGCACGATCACGTCCTGCTGGTTGCGGTAGGAGATGCCGAACTCGCCCTTCGCGGCATTGGCCACGAAGCTCAGATATTGCAGCGGAAAGCTGCGATCCAGCCCCAGCCGCACCCGCAATTCATCACGCTGCGCCTGGGTCGATTGCTCGTTCAGCATCAGCTCCACGGGATCGCCCACGAAGCGGAAGATCATGAAGGCGAGGAACGCGACGGTGAGCATCACCCCCGCCGCATTCAGCAGCCGCCGGATCAGGAAGGCGAGCATGGCGCCCGCGCTCCTTCCCCGCGCGTCCTCAGTTCATCTTCGTCAGCCACAGCCGCGGCTTGTTGTCGTTGGCCTGCACCATGGTCGCCACGTTGCCGCGGATCGCCCAGGCCATCGGCTGCTGGTGCAGCGGGATGAACAGGTGCTCGCGCTTGATGATGTCCAGCGCCTGGCTCATCAGCGCGATGCGCTTCGGCCGGTCCAGCTCCACGCCGGCGGCATCGATCAGCTTGTCCATGTCCGCGCGGCCCCAATCGCCCCAGTTGAACACGCCGCCGGTGCCGCTCTTGCTGCGCACCACCTGGATCAGGATCGAATAGGCATCGATCATCGGCTCGTTGGCCCAGCCGAAGGAGATCACGTCGAACTCGCCCTTCACGCGCTTGGGCGTCTGCTGGCTGCGCGACGCGAGATCCAGGGTCACCTTCAGCCCGGCCCGTGTCCACATCGCCGCCACCGCCTGGCAGAACTCCTCCTCGTTCACCAGGCCGTCGTTCAGGCAGTTGAGCGTGAAGCTGAACCCGTTCGGGAAGCCGGCATCGGCCAGCAGCTTCTTCGCACCATTGGCATCGAAGGGCAGGCGCACATCCTGTGCCGGCTGGTAGCCCGGGATGGCGGGCGCCACGATGGCGCCGGTGTTGCGGGAAAGGCCCCGCATCGCACGCCGGTGCACCGCATCGATGTCGATGGCGCGATACAGCGCCTCACGCACCCGCACATCGCGGAACGGGTTGCGGTCCTTCACGTCGCTGTTCGGCAGCGTGTCCTTCAGGTTCATCGCGAAATACACGGTGCGCAGCTCGCTGCTCTGCATCACCTTCACGCCGGGGGCGGCCGAAAGCCGCGGCAGGTCCTGCAGTGGGGCCACGTTGGTGAAGTCGATCTCGCCCGAGAGCATCGCCGCCACCCGCGTGGCCGCGGAGGCGATTGGCGTGAACTCGATGCGCGCGATGTTGTGCTGCGGCTTGTCCCACCATTTCGGGTTCACCACGTACACGGTCTTCGCATCCGGCCGGCGCGATTCCACCATGAACGGGCCGGTGCCGTTGGCGTTGTCGGTGGCGTAGCCCTTGATGCCTTTGCCGCTGTCGGTCGGCAGCAGCGCGTTGTTCTTCTCCATCCAGGTCTTGGACAGGATGAAGATGTTGGTCAGGTCGTTCAGCAGCAGCGGATACGGCCCGACAACCTCGATCTCCACCGTGTGGTCATCGATCTTGCGCGAGGACTTGTAGGCGGGCAGGTTGCCCTTCAGCGGCGAGGTCTCATGGCTCACCCGTTGCAGGGAGGCCACAACGTCATCGGCGGTGAACGCCTCTCCGCCATGGAAGGCCACGCCGCGGCGCAGCTTGAAGCGCCACACGGTGGGCGAGACGGTCTCCCAGCTTTCCGCCAGCGCCGGCTCGATGCCCAGCTCGCCGGTGTAGCGCACCAGCCCCTCGTACACATGGTTCAGCGTGGCCAGCGTGAAGGTGTCGCCGAAGGAATACGGGTCCAGCGAGGCGATCTCGCGCGCAGCACCCCACTTGAGCACTTTCCCCTGCTGCGCCTCGGCCGGCGCCCCGAAGGCCGCGAGCCCCAGCGCCACCGCGGCGCCCATCAGCCAACCGCGCCGACCTGCGGCACCCATCCGACCCAGCGATCGCAGCATATGAACCCCCTGCTTGGCGCCATGCGCCCAAATTTCGGTCATCAGCCCATTTCAGACGCACATTGCGCTTAATCACGCAGCATGCTTGCATGCAGTAACTGAAGCCTATTGCATACAATCCCGGTCGACAAGCAAAATCCCCCCCAGGAGACACTCCACCTCGCCATGCCCCGCCCCGCCGACGCACCGCTCCCAGCCGGCGCCCGTGCCCAGGCCGTCTATCGCGCCCTGCGCCGCGCCATCATCGAGCAGGCCCTGCGTGCCGGCACCAAGCTGCCGGAAGACGCGATCGGCGAACGCTTCGGCGTCTCCCGCACCCTGGTGCGCGAGGCCCTCACCCGCCTCGCCATCGAGGGCCTGGTGGAGATCGTCCCCAACCGCGGCGCCACCGTCGCCCTGCCCACGCTGGAGGAAGCGCGCGACGCCTTCGAGGTGCGGCGCGGCCTGGAACGCCTGATGATGGAACGCCTCGCCGGCCGCCTCTCGCCGGAGCAACGCGCCCTCCTGCGCGACCACATCGCCTGCGAGGATGAGGCGCGCGCCCGCGGCGGCCCGGAATCCATCCGCCTCGCCGGCGAGTTCCACCTGCTGCTGGCGCAGATGACCGGCAACGCCCTGCTGGAGCGCTATATCGGCGAGGTCTCCTCGCGCTGCGCCCTCATCCTCTCCGTTTATGGTCGCCCGCACTCGCCGGAATGCGCCATCTCCGAACACAGCCAGATCCTCGCCGCGCTGGAGAACGACGACGCCGCCCGCGCCGCCGCCCTGATGGATGCCCATTTGCAGGCTGTCGCCGAACGCGCCGTGCTCGCCCGGGCCGAGGCCGCCGACATCCGCACCCTGCTCGCCCCCTTCGCTGATCGCGAGGGCCTGGCTCCTGCCCGAAAGCCCCGCCCATGAGCCTCCCGACCAGCTTCGCCTTCAGCGCCCTCACCCCGCGCGAGCGCTACAAGCTGCTGATCGGCGCCGTCGTGCCGCGGCCGATCGCGCTCGTCACCACCATCTCCAGGGACGGCATCGTGAACGCCGCCCCGTTCAGCTTCTTCAACTGCCTCTCCGCCGACCCCGCCATACTGGCCCTCGGCGTGGAATACCGCCCCACCGGCCCGCAGAAGGACACGGGCCGCAACGTGCGCGAGACGCTCGCCTTCACCGTCAACATCGTGTCGGACGCGATGGCCGAGGCGATGAACGCCTGCGCCGTGCCGTTCGAGCCAGGGATCGACGAACTGGCCCAGGCCGGCTTCACCGCCCGCCCCGGCACCTCGGTCCCGTGCCCGTATATCGCCGAGGCCCCCGCCGCCTTCGAATGCCGCCAGCACACCACGCTGGGCATCGGCAATTCGCGTGAGATCATCCTGGGCGAGGTGCTGCACGCCCATTTCGCGCCGGGGATCGTCGACCCCGCCACGCTGCATGTGGATCCCGAAGCCCTCGATGCCCTGGGCCGCATGGGCGGCCAAGGCTATGCCCGCACGCGGGACCGCTTCGATTTGCCGACCATGACCGTGGCGCAATGGGAGGCGGGCGCCATCGCGACCCGGAGCAAGGGCTAACCGCGCACCCGCCGCCGCCGCCGCGCGGGCGCGAACTGCGCCGCCACCTCCGCGCGATAGGCCGCCTGCCGCGCCGCATCCACCCCCGGCTGCATCCCACCCAGCACCACCCGCGCATGCGCCTGCGCCCGCACGATTTCGGCCAGATGCCGCTCCGGCTCCATCTGCCCGGTCACGCTGCCGCCATGCCGCCGGTGCCGGTTCAGCGGCGCCGCCACCCAGGCCACATGCCCGTCGCTCTGGCCGAGCAGATCGAGATACAGGTGCCAGTCTCCGGCCATGCGGTATTCCTGCAGCGCCGCCTCGCACCGCTCCAGCGCTGCCAGCAGCGCGGTGCGGCGGAACAGGATGGCGCTGGCATTCAACCACAAATTGCGCTCCGCCAGGAACCGCGCGGCGAAATCGCGGGCCGCAAACACACCGTCCTGCGCCAGCGCCTCGGCCCCGGCGCTGCGGAAATAGTCCCGGTGGCTGCCCCACAGCACGGCGCCCTCGGCATCCACCGCCTGGCTGTCGCAGGCCACCGCCACGATGTCCGGCGCCGCCCCTATCCGCGCCGCCAGTGTGGCCAGCAGCGCCGGCTCCGCGGCATCGTCGGATTCGGCGATCCACACCCAGTCGCCGCGCGCCCGCTCCACCCCGCGCCGCCACTGCGCGAATACGGCACCGCCATTGCGCCGGTTCGCCACGATATCGATCGCCCGCCCCCAGCCCTGCGCCACCCGCCGCACCACCGCCAGGCTGTCATCGGTCGAGGCATCGTCCAGCAGGATCACCTCGGCCACCGGATGCGTCTGCCCGAACACGCTCGCCAGCCGTTCCTCCAGATGGCGCGCATGGTTGTAGTTCGGCACCACGGCGCTGATCCGCGCCAACCCCGGCATCGCCTCCTGCAGCAGCCGCGCCGCATAGCGCCCGAAATCGAACTCCGCCCCCGCCCTTACCGCCGACGCCACCCGCACCGCCGCGGTGGGCGCGCCCTCCAGCAGCCGCGCCACCGCCTCCCCCATCGCCGGCGCATCGCCCATCGCCACGGCCACACCGCGCCCGTCCTCCAGCAAGGACGGGATGCCGCCGGAGCCGGCGAACGCCACTACGCGCAGCCCAGCCGCCATCGCCTCCAGCGCCACGGTGGGGAACGGGTCCTCGCGCGAGGTCAGGCAGAACAGATCCGCCGCGCTGAACCACTCCGCCGCATCCTCGCGGAAGCCCGGCCGCAGGAAGGTCTCGCTCGCCTCCGCCGCCGCCAGTTCCGGCCCCAGCCACGCCTCCACCGCCGGGTCCAACGCGCCGATCCAGGCGAACACCACCCCGGGCCGCAGCCGCGTGGCCATGCGCCAGGCCTGCAGGAACAGGTCGATCCCCTTGCGCAAATCGCCATAGCCGGCGCCGAGCACCAGTGCCGTGTCCTCCGCCAGACCCAGCGCCCTGCGCAGCCGCGCCCGCGCCCCGGGGTTGAAGCGCACGCCACGGTAATTGCCCTGCGGCAGCACCAGCGCCGCTTCGCCCGGCACCTCCGCCACCGCCGCGAACGCCTCCGCCACCGCCACGCACGGGAACACCACCCGCGCCGCCCCGGCCCCGGCCCGCGCCGCTCCCTCCGCCCCCTTCTCCGCCAGCAGGCGCGGCAACTCGTGCACCAGCAGCGTGGCGCGAATCCCCGCCGCCGCCAGCAGCGGCACCACAGCACCAGAGACCGCGCTGTTCACCACCGCCGCCCGCAGCCCACGCGCCGTGCAGCCGGCCAGGTGCGCCGGCCAGAGCACGGCATCCTCCAGCACCGTCACCGGCGCCACCGCGGCATAGGCGTCGCGCAAGGCCCCGCCGCCGAGCAGCAGCACCTCCAGCCGCACCCCATGCGCCCGTCGCAACTGCCGCGCGAGATGCAGCAGCAGCATCTGCGCCCCGGCTGGGAAGGCATCGTGCCCCACCAGCAGCAACCCCGGCGCATCCTCCCCTGACAGCCCCGTGATCGCCCGCGCGGTGGCGTTCAGCCAGGCGCCGCCGAAATGCACATCCGGCTCCAGCACCGCCGCCTCGGCCCATTCGTTCCAGGCGTTCACGCACACCAGCGCCTCGCCGCCGACCGGCGCCGCCTGCGCCCGCGCCACCAGGGCGGCCAGCCACGCCTCGTATTTCGCCGGCGCGGCGCCATGCAGCACCAGCCCGGCCCCTTGCCGCCGCGCATCATTGTCCCAGGAGGGCACGGCCGTCTTGATCAGCGGAAACCCCGGCGGCGCCTCCGCCAGGGATGCCGCGGCCACGTCCTCATAGGCAAACACCTGCGCCGTTGCCCGCGGGTCGAACCAGGTCAGCTCCGCGTTGCGTTGCGGCAGCCCATTCACCAGCTTGTGCGGCGGGAACTCCACCGCCGCGTCGAAGCCCAGCGGGCGCGGGTCCATGGCATCGAAGCTCTGCGCCATCACCAGCAGCGGGTCCTCGCCGTGCAACTCGCGGAACATCCGCCGCCAACGCGCCACGGTGGCCGCCGTGTCCGGGATCAGCGCCGGGCGGTACAGCATCAGCACCGGCCGGCCCTGCAGCCGGATGTAGCGCGGGTCGCGGAAATGCCGCGCCAGGCACGCCACCAGCACCGCGTCATCCTGCGGGCGGTAATCCTGCGCGATCAGCACATCGGCCTCGCCGCCATCCCAGCGCCGGGTCCAATTCTCGTTCGCCCACATCAGGCAGAACGGGAAATCCACCGCCGGGTCGGCCAGCATCGCCTCCACCGGCGCCTCCAGCAGCCGGCGGCCGTTGAACCAGTAGAAATAGTGCACGAACCCGGCCAGCCCCGCCCCGCGCGCCAGCTCCACCTGCCGGCGCAGCGTTTCCGTCCCTTCCAGCCGGTAATGCCCGAGGTCGCGCGGCACCCGCGGCTGCATGTGCCCCTCGAAGCGCGGCATGCCGCGCTGCACGGAGGTCCATTCGGTGAAGCCCTTGCCCCACCAGCCGTCATTCTCCGCAATGGCGTGGAACTGCGGCAGGTAGAAGGCCAGCACCTTCGCCCGCCGCCGCGCCCCGGGCGGCAGCGGCTGCACCTCCTCGAAATCAGGACCCGGCCGCGTGTTGTGCCGCACCGCCTCGAACACCCCGCCTTCGCTTTGCGGCGGCACCGGGTGCACGCGTAGCAGCCGGCGGATGCGCCGGTAGTGCAGCAGCGGATTCTCCGACAGGTCGCCATCCAGGTAGCGCCGGAGATACCAGCGCGTGTCGAATCCGGCCGAAGGGTTGCGCCCTTCCTTGTAGCCCCAGTGTAGGAAGTGCTCGAACGGATCCACCCCGGCCGCCGCGATATCGGGATAGGTTTCCAGGTAGAAGCGCGGATCGAATTCCGGCAGCGGGCTGGCCTCGCCCGACAGCCGCCGGTCGAGGAAATGCCGCAGCAGCGTCTGCCCCGGCAAGGCGATGTGGCGGGTGCGGTACCAGGCCAGGTCGAAATAGGGCGCCGGCGCCCGGCACTCCGCCTCGCCGCTGCGCAGATAGTGCAGCAGCGGGTTCTGGCCCCGCATGCCCACATCGGGGTTCTGGCGCAGGTACCACTCGGTGGCGAAATAGGGGTTCGGCAGCCGCCCCTCGCGAGCGCCGAATTCCAGGTAGTGCGCCACCGGGTCGATCCCCTCGGGGTCGACATAGGCGCGGGCATACCAGTCGGCATCCACCAGCCCGCTCGCCCGCAGGTCCTCGCGGTCGCGCTCCGGCAGCCCCCCCTGCGACTGCCCCGCGCCGTCGGCGAGCGCGAGGCGGACGGGTTGGTCGTTCACCGGGCGCCAGCGCAGCCGGCCCGGTTTTGGGGCCGGCGGCGTCTGCCTGAACTCAGTGCGGTTTTGCACATAGAGCGCACCATGCGTGGTGCTGCCATGTCGGGCAATTCAGTAAAATACGTTAACGATTTTTTACCGTCTTGGGAACGCACGCGGTGATGCCGCCTGGCGACCCGCCGGCGCATCGGCGCTATGCTGCACCCAACCGGAGGATCGCAGCATGAGCCAGACCCGAATCGCCTACCGCAACCTCGGCCGCAGCGGCCTCAAGGTCTCGCCGCTGTGCCTCGGCGCGATGATGTTCGGCGGCCCCACCGACGAGGCCGACTCATGCCGCATCACCGATGCCGCCCGTGACCAGGGCATCAACTTCATCGACACCGCCGACGCCTACAACGGCGGCAAGAGCGAGGAAGTCGTTGGCCGCGCCATCCGCGCGCACCGGGACTGGTGGGTGCTGGCCACAAAGCTCGCCAACCCCACCGGCATCGGTCCCAATGGCGTCGGCACCTCGCGCGGGCACATCCAGCGCGCCACGGAGGCGAGCCTCAAGCGCCTCGGCGTCGAGACCATCGACATCATGTACCTCCACAAGGAAGACCATTCCACGCCGCTGGAGGAAACGGTGCGGGCGCTCGCCGACCTGATCCGCGCCGGCAAGCTGCGGCATTTCGGGGTTTCCAACTACCGCGCCTGGCGCCTGGCCGAGATCTGCCGGCTGTGCGACGAGGCCGGCATCGACCGGCCGATCGCCAGCCAGCCGCTCTACAACGCGCTCAACCGGATGATCGAGGTGGAGCACCTGCCGGCCTGCGCTAATTTCGGCGTCGGCGTGTTCCCCTATTCCCCGCTCGCCCGCGGCGTGCTGACCGGCAAGTACACGCCAGACGTGCCGCCGCCCGCCGGCACCCGCGCCGGGCGGCAGGACAAGCGGATGATGGAAACGGAATGGCGGCCCGAAAGCCTGCATCTCGCCCGCGCCATCGCCGAGCACGCGCAGAAGAAGGGCACCACTGCAAGCCGGTTCGCGCTCGCCTGGGTGCTGAACAACCGCCTCGTCACCGGCGCCATCGTCGGCCCGCGCACGATGGACCAGTGGGAGGACTACATGGCCGCCCTGTCGGTGACGCTCGATGGCTCGGACGAGGCGTTCGTCGACCACCTGGTGCCGCCCGGCCACCCCTCCACCCCCGGCTACAACGACCCCGCCTACCCGATCGAGGGGCGCCCTACCCGCGGCTAGGCATCGGGCGCGGAGCGGCTACAATGGACGGCAAGACGGAGGAAAGCAGCATGTTCACGGTCACCCCCAACAAGGACATCCTCGGCGCGACCATCGGCAATTTCGATGCGCGTCAGCCCATGAACGAGGAAACCTTCGGGCGCCTGCTCAACGTGCTCGGCCGCTACGGCGTGCTGCGCTTCCCGAACCAGGAGCTGGATGCCACCGGGCTGAAGAACTTTTCGGAGCGCTTCGGGGACATCCAGACGGGCATCGGCGAGAAGCGCAATTCCGGCGTGCCGGAAGTGGGCATCCTGTCGAACGTGAAGGAAGGCGGCGAGTATATCGGCCTGCCCGATGCCGGGCAGGACTGGCACACCGACATGTCGTACCGCGACGTGATGGGCTTCGTGAACGTGCTCTACGGCGTGAAGGTGCCGGTGCGCGACGGGCTGGCCCGGGGCGCCACCGAGTTCTCCAACATGCATGCCGCGTACGACGGCCTGCCGGAGGACATCAAGGCGAAGCTGGCCAACGCCACCTGCACGCACGATTTCGACAAGTTCTGGTCGATGATGGTCGCCCGCCCCGGCAGCACCCGCAAGCCGATGACGGCGGAGCAGCGCGCCAAGCGGCCGGCGGTGGT
>CAMDAM010000178.1 GCA_945888575.1 Asaia bogorensis
TACATCTCGAACTCAACCGGGTGCGGGGTGTGTTCGAAGCGATACACCTCGTTCCACTTCAGCTCGATGTAGCTCTCGATCTGGTCGGCGCTGAACACGTCCCCGGCGAGCAGGAAGTCGTGGTCGGCGGCGAGCGCACCGAGGGCTTCGCGCAGCGAGCCGCACACCGTCGGGATGCCCTTCAGCTCTTCCGGGGGCAGGTCGTAGAGGTCCTTGTCCATCGGGTCGCCGGGGTGGATCTTGTTCTTGATCCCGTCCAGGCCCGCCATCGCCAGCGCGGAGAACGCCAGGTACGGGTTGGCCGACGGGTCGGGGAAGCGAACTTCCACCCGCTTGGCCTTCGGGTTGGTGGTGTAGGGGATGCGGCAGGAGGCGGAGCGGTTGCGCGCGGAGTACGCGAGCAGCACGGGGGCCTCGAAGCCCGGGATCAGGCGTTTGTAGCTGTTGGTGCTGGGGTTGGTGAAGGCATTCAGCGCCTTGGCATGCTTGATCACGCCGCCGATGAAGTAGAGGCACATCTCCGACAGGTCGGCATAGCCGTTGCCGGCAAACAGCGGCTTCGCGTTCTTCCAGATCGACATGTGGGTGTGCATGCCGGTGCCGTTGTCGCCGTAGATCGGCTTCGGCATGAAGGTCGCCGTCTTGCCGTAGCTGTGAGCGACGTTGTGCACGCAGTACTTGTAGATCTGCATGTGGTCGGCCATCGTCACCAGGCTGCCGAAGCGGGTGCCCAGCTCATGCTGGCTCTGCGCCACTTCGTGATGGTGCTTCTCGATCGGCAGGCCCATCTCGCCCATGGTCGACAGCATCTCGGCGCGCAGGTCGCTTTCGCTGTCCACCGGCGGAACCGGGAAGTAGCCACCCTTCACAACCGGGCGGTGGCCCATGTTGCCCTCGGGGTATTCCTTCAGGTTGGAACCCGGGCCCTCGATGCTCTCGATCTGGTAGGTGCCGAAGTTGCCGCCCGTGCCGAAGCGCACGCTGTCGAAGATGAAGAACTCGGCCTCGGCGCCCACGGACAGCGAATCGCCGATGCCGGTGGACTTCAGGTAGGCCTCGACCTTCTTCGCGGTGGAGCGCGGGTCGCGGTTGTAGGACTGGCCGGTCGAGGGCTCGAAGATGTCGCAGAAGATGATCAACGACGGCTTGGCCGCGAACGGGTCCATCACCGCGGTGCTGGCATCCGGCATCAGGATCATGTCGGACTCGTTGATCGCCTTCCAGCCGGCGATCGAGGAGCCGTCGAACATGATCCCGTCACGGAACGCATCTTCGCCCATGGTGGAGACGTGCTGGGCGGTGTGCTGCCACTTGCCGCGGGGGTCGGTGAACCGCAGGTCCACGTACTCGACGGAATGCTCCTTGATGAGCTCCATCACCTTCGCCACGCCGCTGGTTGCGGCGGCGCCGGAAGCCTTCTTCGCCATCGTCGTCCTTCTTTCCCTGTTGGTGGCCCCGCCCTGCCTGTGCGGCGGGGCGGCCGGGTGGTCTCTTGTCCGTGGGCCGCGCGATGGCCCGCGGAATACTCAAACGTGGGGCGCCTCGTAGCTTGGCGGGCGCCGGGTTGAAAGCGGAATCGGTTTCCGCGTCGCTAGATCGCCTCCTCGCCGCGCTCGCCGGTGCGGATGCGAACCACCTCCTCGATGGTGCTGACGAAGATCTTGCCGTCGCCGATGCGGCCGGTGCGGGCGGCGTTGACGATCGCCTCCACCGCGCGCTCCACCACGGAATCCTCGCAGACCACCTCGATCTTCACCTTCGGCAGGAAATCAACCACGTACTCGGCGCCGCGGTAGAGCTCGGTGTGCCCCTTCTGGCGCCCGAAGCCCTTTGCCTCCACCACGGTGATGCCCTGCAGTCCGACCTCGTGCAGCGCCTCCTTCACCTCGTCGAGCTTGAACGGCTTGATGATTGCCTCGATCTTTTTCATGCGTGCGAGCCCGGCCTGGCCGGGCGCCTCCTCATTCCATCAGGGACCGCGCATCCCCGATGGCAGGGAGGCGGAGCAACAGGGTTGCACGATGCGTGCCAACCTTCAAATCGCGCCGTAATCCTGGGAGTGCCTGCGAATTGGGCGGTGCCGTTGCCTCATTTGCGGGCGCGGGCTGCCGCAGGGCAGGGCAGTCTGCCGATCCCGCGGGGCACGCACGCGTGCTGGCCCCGGCGTCTGGCCTTGCGGGGTTTGCCCGGGGGCGCCACGTTGACCCGCGCGGCGCGCCATCCATACTGCCGCCCCTTTCCATTCCGGCCGCCGGGCCGACCATCGGAGGCTTCCGCGGTGAAGGACTTGAACCACCAGCTCGCCGGTCTCGGCACCACCATCTTCACGGTGATGTCGGCCCTGGCTGTCGAGCACGGCTCCATCAATCTCGGCCAGGGCTTCCCGGATACGGACGGGCCGGACGACGTGCTCCAGGCCGCCGCCGATGCGCTGCGCGACGGCCGCAACCAGTACCCGCCGATGACCGGCGTGCCGGAGCTGCGCCAGGCCGTGGCCGCCGCCAACCGGCGTTTCTACGGGCTGGAGATCGACCCCAACACGGAGGTTGTCGTCACCTCCGGCGCCACGGAGGCGATCACGGCCAGCCTGATGGCGCTGATCAACCCCGGCGACGAGGTGGTGCTGATCGAGCCGCTGTACGACACCTACGTGCCCGTGGTGCGCCTGCTGGGCGCCATCCCGAAGCTGGTGCGCCTCAGCCCGCCGAACTGGGACCTGCCGCGCGCCGAGCTGGCCGCCGCCTTCGGGCCCAAGACCAAGGCCATTCTGCTCAACACGCCGATGAACCCCACCGGCAAGATCTTCACCCGCGCCGAGCTGGAGTTCATCGCCGGCCTGCTGCAGAAGCACGACGCCTATGCCGTGTGCGACGAGGTGTACGAGCACTTGGTGTTCGACGGCATGCAGCACATCCCGCTGATGACGCTGCCGGGCATGCGCGAGCGCTGCCTGCGCATCGGCAGTGCCGGCAAGACCTTCAGCCTCACCGGCTGGAAGATCGGCTACATCAGCGCCGACAAGCGCCTGGCGGGCGTGGCGACCAAGGCGCACCAGAACCTCACATTCACCAGCGCGCCCAACCTGCAGCGCGCCGTGGCGGTGGGGCTGGGCAAGGACGATTCGTATTTCGCCGGCCTGGCCGGGGAGCTGGAGCGCAAGCGCAACCTGATGGCCGAGGGCCTGGCGCGCATCGGCTTCGGCGTGCTGCCCACGCACGGCAGCTACTTCATCTCCGCCGATTTCCGCCCGCTGGGCTTCAACGGCGACGACATGGCCTTCTGCCGCCACATCACCGAGGCAGCGAAAGTGACCGCCGTTCCCGTCACCGCCTTCTACGACGCGCCGGATGCCCCTACCCATTTTGCCCGCTTCGCCTTCTGCAAGCGCGACGAGGTGCTGCTGGAGGCGCTGGCCCGGCTGGAGAAGCTTTTCGGCACGCGCGGGGCCGCTGCCACGACAGCGGCATTGACGCCCCCCGCGGCATCGGCGTAAACGCCGCGCTCTGGAATTCGGGGGTCTCCCCTCGATGGCGGACGTAGCTCAGCTGGTAGAGCGCCAGGTTGTGGTCTTGGATGTCGCGGGTTCGAGCCCCGTCGTTCGCCCCAGATTTTCTCTCTCGTAGGACACGCAGCATGACCCTCACGGTCGCCATCGGCGGTTTGGGGGCCATCGGCCTCGCCCTCGCCAAGTCCCTGGACCCCGGATTCAAGCAGGGGGGGATCGACGGGCTGAAGCTCGTCGCTGTCAGCGCGCGGGACAAGGACAAGGCCCGCGCCAACCTCGCCGGCTTCGCCCACCCGCCCGAAGTGGTGGAGCTGGACGAGCTGGCCCGCGCCGACATCGTGGTGGAAGCCGCCCCGGCTTCGGTGTTCGAGGCGATCGCGGTGCCGGCACTCACCGCCGGCCGCATCTTCATCCCCAGCTCCGTCGGCGCGCTGCTGCCGCGCATGCACTTGGTGGAACTAGCCAAGCGGCATGGCGCGCGAATCGTGGTGCCCACCGGCGCCCTGCTGGGGCTGGATGCCGTGCGCGCGGCGGCGGAGGGCGATGTCTCCTCCGTCACCATCGAAAGCCGCAAGCACCCGCGCGGTTGGGCCGGCGCGCCCTATCTCGTGAAGCACAACATCGACCCGAGCGGCTTCAATACGCCCACGGTGATCTTCGAGGGCAATGCCTACGATGCCGCCGCCGGTTTCCCCGCCAACGTGAACGTCGCCGCCGCCCTGGCCCTGGCCGGCATCGGGCCGGAGCGCACCACGGTGCGGCTGTGGGCCGATCCGGGCGTGGACCGAAACATCCACACCATCAAGGTCGAAGCCGCCGCCGCGCGCCTGACGATGACGGTGGAGAACGTGCCGAGCGAGAGCAACCCGCGCACCGGCAAGCTCACGCCGCTCTCGGTGCTCGCCTGCCTGCGCGGGCTGGTGAGCACGCTGAAGATCGGCAGCTAGCCACGCCATGGCGGCCAGCGCCGGCTTCGCCGAGCTGCTGCGCGAGCATCTCGGCCCGCTCGGCGGGTTGGCCCTGCGGCGCATGTTCGGCTCCACCGGCCTGTTCTGCCACGGCGTGATGTTCGGGCTGGTGAAGCACGACACGCTGTTCCTGCGCGTGGATGACGGCAACCGCGCCAACTACGACGCCGAGGAAGCCCCCGCCTTCACCTATCGCCGCGCCGGCGAGACCAGGGCGCTGGCCTATCGCGCCGCGCCGGAGTCGCTGCTGGACGAGCCGGAGGCATTGCGGCGCTGGGCGCGGGATGCGCTGGCGGCTGCGCATCGCTTGGCGCGCAACCGGGGCTGAGGGTCGCGCGTTCGGTTTGCGCGGGATCAAGGCGTTGCCTGTTCCGGCGTGCCACGTTGGCCACCCCTCAGGATTCCCGCCATGCAACTCATTCGCGCCCTTCACGCCGCACTGGCCGCGCTGGCTGGGCTGGCCTACGTCACCGGCGAATGGGGTGCCGTGCATGCCTGGCTCGGCTACGGCGTGGCGGCGGTGGTGCTGCTGCGCCTGGTCACCGCCCTCTCCGGGCGGATTGCGGGCATCTGGACCCTGGGGCTGCAGCGCTTCTACCCGCACTTCGCCGGGTTGCACTTCGACAACGTGCTGTCCCACCCGGCCGTGAGCCGCGTGCTGATCGCCGCGATCGCGGTCAGCGTGATCGGTGCCACTGCCACCGGCATCGCCATGGACGGCGGCCGCACGCTGGGCCTGGCGGCGGATGTCATCGTGGCCCCGGCCATGGCCGACGAGGCCCGCCAAGATCGCCCCAAGCGCACCCCCGCCGAAAAGGCGTTGAAGCAGGCGCATGAGGTTCTGGCCAACCTCATGCTGCTCACCGTCGGCGCCCATGTCGGCTACCTGCTGCTGTTCCGCCGGCCGCTGGCGCGCTTCATGCTGTTCCTGCCGCCGGCGGCGCGAACAGCTACTCCGCCAGGAAGCCCCGCACCTCGGCCAGGAACGCCTCCAGCCGGTCGTGCTGCACCCAGTGGCCCGCCCGCTCGAACGAGGCCACCCGAGCCGTCTTGAAGAACTTGATCCGCCCGTCCTCGGCCGGGTTGGAGGCCCAGCTTTCCTTGCCGTACACCAGCAGGGTGGGGCAGGTGATGCGTTCCCACAGCTGCTCCACCTCGCGGTAGGTCATGTCCACCGGCGGCCAGCCGCGCACGTAGTTGTCGAACTTCCAGCTATAGGTGCCGTCTTCGTTCTGGCTCACGCCCTGCACCGTCAGGTGGCGCGCCTGGGCCGGGGAGAGGTGCTTGTTCTGCTCCTGCATGCGCGCCAGTGCCTCCTCGATCGAGGGGTAGCGGCGCGGGATGCGGGCCGACAGCGCGCGCCGCTCGTCGATCCAGTCGCGCATGCGCTCGTCCACCGGCTTGCTCTCGCGCTTGGCCTGGCTGCGCGGGGAGGGGCCGAGGCCCTCGATGGCCACCAGCTTCTTCACGTTCTCGGGATAGATGCCGGTGTAGCGCAGCGAGATGTTGCCGCCGAGCGAGTGGGCGATGATCGTCACCGGCGCCAGCTTCTGCTGGTGGATCAGCTGGGCCAGGTCGGCCACGTAGCCCGCCATGGTGTAGTTGCCGTCCGCCGCCCAGGCGCTGTCGCCATGGCCGCGCAGATCCGGGCAGATCACGTGGTAGTCGCGGCGCAAATCCTCGGCCACCCAATCCCAGTTGCGGCAGTGGTCCTGCCCGCCATGCACCAGCAGCAGCGGCGGCGCGCCCTCGTTGCCCCAATCCACGTAATGCAGCCGCAGCCGCTGGCTGAAGAAGGTGCGCGAGGTCGGGCCGCGTTTCGGCAATGTGGGTTCGGCCATGGTCAACCTTGTCATCGATGCGGGGAAGGCTAAGCTTGCTCAACGCCCCCCTTAGACACCTCACCAGAGGGCGGCAAGAACCGGAGGATACCCTTGGCCAAGATCACATTCCCCGTCGAGGCATCGCACATCATGATGTTCGCGCGCTCGATCGGCGACACCAACCCCGTGTACCACGACGCCGAGGCGGCCAAGAAGACCGAGGCCGGCGGCATCATCGCCCCGCCTTCGTTCGCCCAGTCGGTGGCGCAGTTCAACCCGGACTACTTCCTGCGCCCCAAGCCCGGCCAGCCCTGGTTCGGCAGCGGCAAGACCGCGTCGGGCGTGGAAGGCAAGGCCAGCTCCTCCGGCGGGCTGCATGCCGAGCAGCATTTCGAGTTCCACCGCCATATCGGCCCGGGCGACGTGCTGACGGTGGAAACCAAGCCGGGTGCCTCCTGGGAAAAGGAGAGCAAGCGCGCCGGCAAGCTGATGTTCCGCGAGAGCATCACCGAATACCGCGACCAGAACGGCAATCTCGTGATCACCGCCCGCAGCGTGGGCGTGACCACCGAGCGCCCGGTTTCCCAGGGCTGAGGAGAACGAACATGGCACTCAAGGCTTCCGCCCTGAAGGTGGGCGACACCCATTCCGAGCGCGTGGTGGACAACCTCTCGCGCACCCAAATCGTGCAGTACGCCGGCACCTCCGGCGACTACAACCCGCTGCACACCGATGAGGTTTACACCACCCAGGTGGCCGGCTACCCCAGCGTGTTCGCGCATGGGATGCTCACCATGGGCCTCACCGGCAAGATGCTGACCAACTACGTGGGCGATGGCCGCCTGACCAAGTTCGGCGTGCGCTTCACCAACCAGGTGTGGCCGGGCGATACGCTGGATGCCACCGCCACGGTGGCCGCCATCCGCGAGGAAGGTGGGGTGAAGCTGGTGGACCTCACGCTGTCCACCGTGAACCAGGACGGCAAGGAAGTGATGACGGGCAACGCCACCGCCCGCGCCGACTGATACCGGACATTTCCGCAATGCGAAGGCACGCCCGGCCCCCCAAGGCCGGGCGTGTTGCGTTGGGGTGAATTTCCCTCCGCGCTTGACTCCGCCCACCCGCATGCGATTTGAGGGCCAGGGCGTGCAAACGCCAATCCAGGGAGAATCGTCATGCGCCGCCGCTTCCTCACTGCCGCCGTCGCCGCGTTCGCCGCCTTGTGGGGTTCCGGCCCCGCCCAGGCACTGGACGGGCGCTATACCGATGCCGACGGGGACATGGTGGCCGATGCGCCGAAGGACCCGAAGCAGTTCGTTGATCCCTCCACGCTGATCTTCGCCTACACCCCGGTGGAAGACCCCGAGGTGTACCGCAAGGTGTGGGACGACTTCCTGGCGCACATGTCCAAGACCACCGGCAAGCGGGTGATCTTCTTCCCGGTGCAATCCAACGCCGCCCAGATCGAGGCGATGCGGGCAGGGCGCCTGCACGTGGCCGGCTTCAACACCGGCTCCAACCCCATCGCGGTGAACTGCGCCGGCTTCGTGCCCTTCGCCATGATGGGCAGCAAGAAAAACGAATACGGCTACGAGATGGAAGTGATCGTGCAGGCCGATGGCCCGCTCCAGAAGATGGAGGACCTGAAGGGCCGCACCATGGCCTTCACCGACCCGAACTCCAATTCAGGCTTCAAGGCGCCATCGGCCCTGCTCAAGGCGCAGTACGGCCTCGAAGCGGGCCGGGACTACAAGTCCGCCTTCTCCGGCAAGCACGACAATTCCGTGATTGGCGTGGCCAACAAGGATTACGACGCCGCCGCCGTGGCCAACTCGGTGAAGAACCGCATGGTCATCCGCAAGGCGGTGGATGGCAGCAAGATCCGCACGATCTACAAGTCCCAGACCTTCCCCACCACCGGCTACGGCCACGCCTACAACCTGAAGCCGGAACTGGCGGCCAAGGTGCGCGAGGCGTTCTTCACCTTCAACTGGGAAGGCACCGCCCTGCTGAAGGAGTTCGAGAAGTCGAGCCCGCCGCAGGAGAAGTTCATGCCCATCACCTACAAGGAGCACTGGAAGGTGGTGCGCGACATCGACGCGGCGATGAACGTTTCCTACGCCTGCAAGTGAGCCAGCCCACCAGCGCCCCCATGCTGCGCGTGAGGGGCCTCACCAAGACCTATCGCAGCGGCGACAAGGCGCTGGACGGCGTGGACCTCGATGTGCCGCGCGGCCAGCTCATGGCGTTGATCGGCCCCTCCGGCGCCGGCAAGTCCACGCTGATCCGCTGCGTCAATCGCCTGGTGGAGCCTACCGCCGGCGAGGTTGTGGTGGATGGCAGCCCCGTCACTGGCCTGGGCGGCGGCGGGCTGCGGGCAGCACGGCGCCGCATGGGCATGATCTTCCAGGAATACGCCCTGGTGGAACGCCTGACGGTGATGGAGAACGTGCTCTCCGGCCGGCTCGGCTACGTGGGCTTCTGGGC
This sequence comes from Asaia bogorensis, assembly GCA_945888575.1. Classification (GTDB taxonomy): domain Bacteria; phylum Pseudomonadota; class Alphaproteobacteria; order Acetobacterales; family Acetobacteraceae; genus CAMDGX01. The sequence goes on from CAMDAM010000178.1 coordinate 8,784, forward strand.
CAGCTGGATGCGGCGCTACCCCCAGGCGGATGTGGATGAGGCCTTCCGCCTGATCGAACGCTGCGGCCTCGGCGGCATGCACGACAAGCGGGCGGACCAGCTTTCCGGCGGCCAGCGCCAGCGCGTGGGCATCTGCCGCGCCCTGATCCAGAACCCCGCCCTGCTGCTGGTCGATGAACCCACCGCCAGCCTCGACCCGAAAACGTCCCGCCAGGTGATGCGCCTGCTGGTGGAGCTGTGCGCAGAGCGCAACCTCGCCGCCATCGTGAACATCCACGACGTGGCGCTGGCGCAGATGTTCGTGCAGCGCATTGTCGGCCTGCGCGCCGGCCGGATCGTGTTCGACGGTCCGCCCGATGCGCTCTCCACCGAGACGCTGACCTCGATCTATGGCGAGGAGGACTGGAACGCCAGCCGCCCTACCGAAGAGGACGAGGAAGACGAGGCCCAGGCCCGCGCCATCGCCACGCGCCTGGCGGCCGAGGCACGATGAGCGCCACCACCGCGGGCCGGCGCTGGCGCCCGCCGCCCTTCATCGCCAACCCCTGGCTGCGGCTCGCCCTCTACGGCGGCACGGCGCTGTATCTGGCACTCGCCCTCGGCACACTGCAGGTGAACTGGGGGCGTGTGGCCGAAGGGCTGGTGCGTGGCTGGGCCTTCATCGCCGCCTTCGGCAGCCCGGACTTCACCTCCCGCTGGGACGAGATTCAGGAAGGCATGATCGAGAGCCTGACGATGACGGTGGTCTCCACCGTGCTCGGCGTGGCGCTCTCCCTGCCCGTCGGCCTCGGCGCGGCGCGCAACCTCGCCCCGCTGCCGGTCTATCTCGTCTGCCGCTTCATCATCGCTGCCTCGCGCTCCTTCCCGGAGATCATCGTCGCGATCCTGTTCGTGAAGATGTTCGGCTTCGGCCCGCTCGCCGGAATGGTCACGCTGGCCTTCGCCACCATCGGCTTCATGGCCAAGCTGCTGGCGGAGGACCTGGAGGACATCGAAGAGGCGCAGGTGGAAGCCATCCGCGCCGCCGGCGCCTCCTGGCCACAAATGATGGTCTATGCCGTGCAGCCCCAGGTGCTGCCGCGTTTCATCGGGCTTTCGGTCTACCGGCTGGACATCAACTTCCGCGAAAGTGCCGTCATCGGCATCGGCGGCGCCGGCGGC
>CAMDAM010000179.1 GCA_945888575.1 Asaia bogorensis
GGTGCCGATCGCGTTCTCGATCCCCACCAGCGTGTCCTGGTTGCCGAAGCCATCCATGGCAACCTTGGCTCCAAGGTCCACCGTCACGCCCGCATCGCCGCCATCGGCGATGTCGCGGCTGTAGTCCACCGTGTCGATGCCCGCGCCGCCATCGATCGTATCGTCGCCGCGCAGGCCCTGGATGCGGTTGTCCTGGTCGTTGCCGGTCAGAACGTCGCCCTCCACGGCATTGCTGCCGCGCACGTCCTCGAAGCCCAGCAGCGTGTCCGCGTCGCCGAACCCGTCCGTCGCCGTGCCCAGCGCCAGGTTCACCGTCACCGCGGCCTTGCCGCCCGAATTGGTGTCGCGGTCATAGCGCACCATGTCCACGCCCGCGCCGCCATCCAGCTTGTCCGCGCCGCGCATGCCGGTGATCTGGTTGGCGCCGCCATCGCCGGTGATCGTGTCGGCGAACCCGGTCCCGCGCGCATTCTCGATGCCGGTGAAGGTGTCGGTCCCGCCCAGGGGGTCCACCACCGACCCCTTCGAGAGGTTCAGCACCACGCCCACGCCATTGGAGAAATCGGCATAGCTGATCTGGTCGGCTGTGCCGGCCCCGCCCTTCACCGTGTCGTTGCCGGCACCCGGCTCGATGTACACGGAATAGGCGCCGCCAATCAGGATATCGTCCCCGCCGCGGCCATACAGCTCATAGGATGTGCCCGGCCCCAGGTTCGTATCGCCGCCGGCCAGCGTATCGGCGAAGGCCGTGCCTTCCACCTGCTCGATGGAGATCAGCGTGTCGGCATTGCCGAACCCGTCCGTCGCGGTGCCCTTGCCCAGGTCCACCACCACGCCCTTGTTGCCACCGAACTGGCTGTCGCGGTCGTAGCGCACGCGGTCCTGCCCGCCGCCGCCATTGATGAAGTCGCTGCCGTTCAGCGCGCGGAACTGGTTGTTGGCGTCGTTGCCGATCAGCACGTCCGCATTGCGGGTGCCGCGCAGCGCCTCGATCCCGCCCGTGATCGTGTCCTTGCCGCCATACGGGTCAACCACCACGCCGGTGCCCAGATTGGCATCCACGCCTGTGGTGCCAGTGTATTCCTGGTAGCTCACCTGATCGAACCCGGCCCCGCCGGTGATCGTGTCGTTGCCCGCGCCCGGCTCGATATAGGCATCGAAGCTGCCGGCCTTGATCGTGTCGTTGCCGGCCATGCCGTACAGCTCGTAGGCCTGCCCAACCAGCGCCGCATTGCCCCCGATCAGGCTGTCATTGCCGGAGGTGCCGCGGCCCGCCTCGATCGAGGTGAACTCGTCCACGAACCCGGCCGCGTCGGTCGCCTTGCCCGTGGCCAGATCGATGGTCACCCCGGTCACGCCCGCCGCGAGCGTGTCGATCGAGTAGTCCAGCTGGTCCTGGCCGCCGCGCCCGTCGATGAAGTCGGCGCCGCCCATTGGCTGGATGCGGTTGTTGTTGCCATCGCCACGCAGCTCGTCGTTGTTCTGCGAGCCGCGCACGTTCTCGATCGAGATCAGCGTGTCGGTGAACCCGTACCCGTCCGTCGCGGTGCCGGCCGCCAGGTCCACGGTGATATTGCCGTTGCCGCCGCCATTCGCATCGCGGTCGTAGCGCACCTCGTCCGTGCCACCGCCGCCATCGATCACGTCCGCACCCGAAAGTGCGCGGAAGAAGTTGAAGCTTCCGCCGTCGCCCGTCAGCGTGTCGGCATTTTTCGTGCCGCGCAGCCCTTCCACCAGGCTCACCGTGGCGGTGAAGCCGAACGGGTCCAGCACGATGCCGGTGGCGAGATTGATCGAAACACCCTTGGTGCCGCTGGCCGATTCGTAGCTGATCTGGTCGAACCCGGCGCCGCCCTTCACCGTGTCCTTGCCGCCACCGGGGGAAATCAGCGCATCGTGGCTGCCCGCCGTCAGGATATCGTCGCCGGCGCCGCCGTTCAGGATATAGACGTCGCCGCCGGCCAGCACGGTGTTGCCGCCGGTCAACGTGTCGGCGCCGCTCGTGCCGGTCGCGACCTCGATCGAGATCAGCGTGTCCTTGCTGCCGAAGCCGTCCGTCGCCGTGCCGGCCGCGAGATTGACAACAACGCCGGCGCTGCCGCCAAAGCCGCTATCGGTGCCGTAGTCGGCGGTGTCCAGCCCGCCGCCGCCATCTATCGTGTCGGCACCGGCCAGGCCCTGGAAGGTGTTGTTGCCGGCGTTGCCGGTCAGCATGTCGTCCTGCGCGGTGCCACGAATATCTTCGATGGAAACCAGCGTGTCGGTGTTGCCGAAGCCATCGGTGGCGGTGCCGAGCCCGAGATTCACCACAACGCCCTTGGTGCCGCCGAACTGCGCGTCGCGGTCATAGCGCACCTGGTCGGTACCGCCGCCGCCGTTGATCGCGTCGTTGCCGGCCAGGCTGCGCACCACGTTGTTCAGCCCGTTGCCGATGATGGTGTCGGCATTGCGGGTGCCGCGGACCTGCTCGATGGAGCCGATCAACGTGTCGGTGCCGCCATAGGGGTCGGAGATCTTGTTGTTCGCCAGGTCGAAGACCGCGCCATTGCCGCCGGTATATTCGGCATAGCTCACCTGGTCGCCGCCGGAAGCGCCGCCGGTGATGGTGTCGTTGCCCGCGCCGGGCTCGGTATAGATGTCGTAGCTGCCGGCGGTGATGATGTCGTCGCCGCCCTGGCCGTAAAGCTCGTACACGTCGCCTGGGCCTGGCGCCACGTTGCCGCCGATCAGCGTGTCGGCCAACTCGGTGCCGCGCACACCCTCGATGCTGTTCAGCGTATCGGTGTTGCCGAACCCGTCGGTGGCGGTGCCCAGCGCGAGGTTCACCGTCACGCCCAGCGCGCCGCCGTAGTTCGTGTCCCGGTTGTAGCGCACCTGGTCCAGCCCGGCGCCGCCATTGACGATATCGTTCCCGGCCAGCGGCTCGAACCGGTTGGCAGCGCCCGTGCCGGTCAGCGTGTCGGCAAACTTGGTGCCGCGGGCGTGCAGGATGCCGGTGAAGCTGTCGGTATCCCCCCAGGGATCAGTGACGGTGCTCAGGGATAGATCGAGAATCACGCCCTTCGTCGCCGCCGGATCGAAGCTGGCATCGGCATAGGACAGGGTGTCGCCCCCACCGCCGCCTTCCACCGTGTCGGTGCCCCGGCCGGGCTCGATGAAGTCGTCTCCCGTGCCGCCGTTGATCGCGTCGTTCCCGGCCACGCCGAACAGCGAGTCGTTGCCGATGTTGCCGTTCACATTGTCATTGCCGGAAAGCAGCAGATTGAACACGTTGCCGGCTGGTACCCCAAGCCACCTGGCGTGCAGGTCGGGCAGGCTGGTGCCAAGCGCGGAGAACCCGGCCAGCTGGGTGGCGAAGTCGGACTGATAGAGCGTGATCGCCGCGATGGTTCCGCCCGTAGGCACGTTCGCGCCGTTGAACGTGAACCCGGTCCCGACGATGTCGACGATGGTGCCGTCAGGGTTGGTAAGGCGATAGGAATCCGTGGCCGACAGGAGGAACGTCGCCCCTGCCTGAAAAAACCGCGCCGACGTGACGCTGGCACCAGCAATGTTCAGAATCGAATAATTGGCCATGATTGCCTCGTCCGTCCAAATATTGATACGCGCCCTAACCGCGAGGTTAACGGCTCGCGCCCCGTCCTACAAGCGCATTCAATCGCTAAATATATCTAACATGCAACATTATCAAGCCGCGACAATTGCCCTTCGCCGCCGCCCCCGCAACGCCAGATACACCACCGGCGTGGTGTAGAGCGTCAGCATCTGGCTCACCACCAGCCCGCCCACCACCGTCAGCCCCAAGGGCTGGCGCAGCTCCGCCCCCGTGCCGGTCGCCAGCGCCAGCGGCACCGCCCCCAGCAGGGCGGCCAGCGTCGTCATCAGGATCGGCCGGAACCGCTCCACCGCCGCCTGACGGATCGCCGCCACCCCGTCCAGCCCCTGCTGCCGCTCCAGTTCCAGCGCGAAATCCACCATCATGATCGCGTTCTTCTTCACGATCCCCATCAGCAGCAGAATGCCGATGACCGCCATCGCCGAAAGCTCCGTCTCCGTCACCCACAGCACCATCAGCGCCCCCAGCCCGGCAGAGGGCAGGGTGGAAAGGATCGTGATCGGCTGCACCAGGCTCTCGTACAGCACCCCCAGCACGATATAGATCGCCAGCAGCGCCGCCCCGATCAGCAAGGGCTGCGTCGAAAGACTGTCCGCCAGCCAGCGCGAATTGCCGGCGACACTGGTGCGCACCGTATCCGGCATGCGCAGCTCCCACGCCACCCGCTGCACCGTCGCCAGCCCCGTCCCCGCCGGCATGCCCGGCGCCAACGAAAACGTGATCGTCGCTGCCGGCGACTGTCCCTGGTGCCGCACTGCCAACGGCGCCACCCCGCGCTCCACCCGCACCAGGCTGCCCAGCGGCACCTGCCGCCCACCGGTCGCCCCCACATATACCCGGTTCAACCCTTCGGGGTCCGCCTGCAACGCCGGATCGATCTCCTCGATCACCCGATACTGGTTGCGCGCCGTGTAGATGATCGAGATCTGCCGCTGCGCGAAGGAATTGGTCAGCGCCGCGCTGATCGCCGAAACCGAAACCCCCAGCCGCGCCGCTGCCTCCCGGTCGATCACCACGTTCACCTGCGGCCCCGCCCGATCCTGGTCGCTGGAAACATCCATGATCCCCGGCTCCTCGCGCAGCCGGTCCACCAAAAGCTGCGACCATTCGCGCAGCAGGCCCAAATCCTCGCTCAGCAGCACGAACTGGTTGCTGTTCCCCTGCCGCCCGCCGCCGCGCATCTCCTGCGCCGACCAGGTGAAGGCCTGGATCCCCGCCAGCCCCTCAAGCTGCGGCCGCAGCCGCGCCACCACCTGCTCCGCCGAAACCCCGCGCTCCGCCACCGGCTTCAAACCGATCACCAGCTGCCCGCGGTTCAGCGAAGCCCAGCCCGAGGTCACCCCGATATTCGACCCGATCTGCGCCACCGCCGGATCGCGCTCGATGATCTCGATCACCCGCCGCTGCCGCTCCGCCATCGCCCCGAAGGAAATCTCCGGCCCCGCGATCACCCCCCCCTGCAGCATCCCGGTATCCTGGATCGGCATGAACCCCTTCGGCACCTGGCCATACATCCACACCGTCAGCCCCAGGATCCCCACCGTCACCGCCAGCATCAGCCAGCGCACCCGCAACGCGAGATCCAAAGTGCGCGCATACCCACGCTGCATCCCCGCCAGCGCCCGCTCCACCCCCCGGTCCATCGCCCCCAACACGCCGCGCGGGGGCTGGGGCCGCGCCCGCATGAACCGCCCCATCATCATCGGCGTCAGGCTCAAGGACACCACCGCCGAAATTGCGATCGCCACCGTCAGCACCACGGCGAACTCATGGAACATCCGCCCGAGAATGCCGCCCATGAACAAAATCGGGATGAACACCGCCACCAGCGAAATGCTGATCGAGATCACCGTGAACCCGATCTGCGCCGCCCCATCCAGCGCCGCCCGCAGCGGCGATTTCTCCATCTCCGCATGCCGCGCCACGTTCTCGATCATCACGATGGCATCGTCGACGACGAACCCGACGGCAATCGTCAGCGCCATCAGCGAGAAGTTGTTCACCGAAAAGCCCAGCAGGTACATCGCCGCCAGGCTCCCCGCCAATGAAAGCGGCACCGTCACCGCCGCGGCCAGCGTCGGCACAAGCCGGCGCAGGAACAGCAGCACCACCAGCAGCACCAGCACGCAGGAGATCAGCAGCGCGTTGCGCACCTCCGCCACGCTGGCGCGGATCGTCTGGGTGCGGTCCACGATCACCGTCATCGCCACGTCGGGCGGCATCCAGGCCTGAAGCTGCGGCAGCATCGCCTTGATGCGGTCCACCGTCTCGATCACGTTGGCCCCGGCCGCCTTGGTCACGTTCATCAGGATTGCCGGCTTCGTCCCCAGCCACGCCGCCAGCCGCGCGTTGGTCACGCCATCGATCACCTCGGCCACGTCCCCCAGCCGCACCACGCCCCCGCCCGGCACCGTCTTCAGCACCAGCGGGCGATACTCGGCCGCGCGCACCAGCTGCCCGTTCAGCCCGATCAGCTCGGCCTGCACCTCGCCATCGAACCCGCCGGTGGGCCCGAACACGTTGCTGCGCCGGATCGCGTTGAACACGTCCTGCCCCGAAAGCCCCGCCGCCGCCAGCGCCGCCGGGTCCAGCCGCACCCGCACCGCCGGCTTCTCCGCCCCGTTGATCTGCACGCCGCCCACGCCATCCAGCTGCGATATCCGCTGGGCGAACACGCTCTCCGTCAGGTCGTACAGCTCCGCCATGGAGCGTGTCTCAGACGTCAGCGCCAGGCTCATGATCGGCGCCGCCGCCGGGTTGAACTTGCGCAGGAACGGCCGCACCGGCAAGTCCGACGGCAGATCGGGCGTCGCCGCATTGATCGCCGCCTGCACATCCTTGGCCGCGTCGTCGATGTTCCGGTTGAGATCGAACTGCACCACGATGGAACTGGCCCCGACCGAATTGGTCGATGTCAGCTCCGTCACCCCCGCAATCTCCGAAAGCCGCCGCTCGATGGGTGCCGCGATGGAATTCGCCATCGTCTCCGGATCGGCCCCCGGCCGGCTGGCGAACACCACGATGGTCGGAATATCCACATTCGGCAGCGGCGCCACCGGCAGGAACCGCCACGCCACCAGCCCCGCGATCATCAGCCCCAGCGCCATCAGGATGGTGCCCACCGGCCGCGCGATGAAGGCGGCAGAGAATTTCACCGCGCTATTCCGCCGCCACCGGTCGCGCCCAGCGCAACCGCAGCCGCTCGAACGCCAGGTAGATCGCCGGCGTGGTGTACAGCGTCAGCACCTGGCTCAGCAGCAGCCCGCCAATGATCGTCACCCCCAGCGGAAACCGCAGCTCGCTGCCACTGCCGGATTCCAGCGCCAACGGCAGCGCCCCCAGCAGAGCTGCCGCCGTCGTCATCATGATCGGCCGGTAGCGCAGCAGGCACGCCTCGGTGATCGCCGCCTCCGCCGAAAGCCCGCGCGTGCGCTCCGCATCCAGCGCGAAGTCGATCATCATGATCGCGTTCTTCTTCACGATCCCCATCAGCAGCACGATCCCCACCAGCGCCACCAGCGAAAGATCCTGCCCGGTCACCATCAGCCCCAGCAGCGCCCCGATCCCCGCCGAGGGCAGGGTGGACAGGATCGTCACCGGATGGATGAAGCTCTCGTACAGCACGCCGAGCACGATGTAGATCACCACGATCGCCGCCAGGATCAGCCACGGCTCCGCCTCCAGCGAACGCCGAAACTCCGCCGCATCGCCCGAATACGCCCCCGTCATCGTCGCCGGCAGCCCGATCTCCTCCTGCGCCCGCGCCACCGCCTGCACCGCCTGCCCCAGCGAGAAACCGGGCGCCAGATTGAAGCTGATGGTCGCCGACGGAAACTGGTCCTCCCGCGTGATCGAAAGCGGCGCCGTCGTCCGCGTGATCGTCGCAAACCCCGCCAGCGGCACCTGCGCACCCCCGCTGCCGGGCACCCGCAGCCGCAGCAGCGAATTGGGATCGGCCTGCCAGGAAGGATCGGCCTCCAGCACCACGCGATACTGGTTCGACTGCCCAAAAATCGTCGAGATCTGCCGCTGCCCGAAGGCGTTGTACAGCGTGTCCTGCACCGCCTGCATCGAAACGCCCAGCCGCATCGCGGCATCGCGATCCACCTGCACCATCACGCGGAACCCCTCGCCCTGCTGGTCGGAGTTCACCTCCCGCAGTCCCGGCTCCGCCCGCAGCCGGTCCAGCAGCAGCGGCGCCCATTCCGCCAGCGTCGCCGTCTCGGTATCCACCAGCGTGTACTGGAACTGCGTCCGGCTCACCCGCGTGCCGATCTGGATGTCCTGCACCGGCTGCATGTAGGTCACCAGGCCCGGGATCGGGTACAGCGCCGCCTGCAGCCGCTCGGCGATCTGCTGCGCGGTGGCCACCCGCTCCCGCCGCGGCTTCAGCACGATGGTCATCCGCCCCGCATTGGCCGTGGCGTTCACGCTGCCCGCACCCACGAACACCACCACGCTGGCCACATCGGGGTCCCGCCGCACCACCTGCGCCGCCTGGCCCTGCAACTGCGCCATGCGCGCGAAGCTCACCGATTGCGCCGCCTCGCTCACCGCCACGATCACCCCGGTATCCTGCAGCGGCAGGAACCCCTTGGGCATCACCACATACAGCCACCCCGTCCCCGCCAGCGTCAGCCCGAACACCACCAGCACCGCCCGCTGCCGCCGCATCGCCCAGCCCAAGGACACCCGGTACCAGTCCAGCGTCGCCTCGAACCCGCGCTCGAACATCCGGGAAATCACGCCCGGCTTCGCCTCCCCCTGCGGCTTCAGCAGATACGCACACATCATCGGCGTCACCGTCAGCGACACCACCGCCGAGACAATCACCGCCACGCTCAGCGTCACCGCAAACGTGCTGAACAGCCGCCCGATCACCCCGGTCATGAACAACAGCGGAATGAACACCGCGATCAGCGAAACCGTCAGCGAGATGATCGTGAACCCGATCTGCGCCGCCCCCTCATAGGCCGCGGCGAGCGGCTTCTTCCCCTCCTCGATATGGCGCACCACGTTCTCGATCATCACGATCGCATCGTCCACCACGAACCCCGTCGCGATGGTCAGCGCCATCAGCGACAGGTTGTCGAGCGAATACCCCAGCAGGTGCATCACCCCGAACGTCGCCACCAGCGAAAGCGGCAGCGCCACCGCCGGGATCATCGTCGCCCGCGCCGAGCGCAGGAACAGGAAGATCACCGCCACCACCAGCCCGATCGCCAGCAGCAGCGTGAACTGCACGTCGCTCACGCTGGCGCGGATCGTCTCGGTGCGATCCGCCACCACCACCATGCGCAGCTGCGCCGGCAATGTGCGCCGAAGCTGGGGCAGGGCGGCCCGCACCCGCTCCACCGTCTCCACGATATTCGCCCCGGGCTGGCGCTGGATATCCACCACCACCGCCGGAATGGCCGGCGTCGGCGTCCCGTCCGGCCGCGTGCCGAAATACCAGGCCCCAGCCCGCACGTTCTCCAGCCCGCCCACCACCGTGCCGATATCCGAAAGCCGCACCGGCGCCCCCCCGCGCCACGCCACCACCAGTCCGCGATAGGCTTCCGGCGACATCAGCTGGTCGTTCGCCCCCAGCGCGATCGCCTGCCGTGGCCCGTCGAACCCGCCCTTGGCCCCGTTCACATTCGCCGCCGCAATCGCCACCCGCACGTCATCCAGCGAAAGCCCGTAGGACGCCACCCGCGCCGGATCCACCCGCACCCGCACCGCCGGCCGCATGTTCCCCAGCACGGAAACCCGCCCCACACCCGAGATTTCCGAAAGCTTCGGCTGCAACAGCGTATCCACCGCGTCGCTCACCCGGTCCATCGTCATCGCGTCGGAGAACAGCGCCAGCGTCAGCACCGGCGCATCCGCCGGGTTCACCTTCGCATACACCGGCGGATAGGGCAGGTTCGCCGGCAGCGTCCCCGCCGCCGCATTGATCGCCGCCTGCACATCCTGCGCCGCCGCATCGATGCTGCGCCCCAGCGTGAAGGTCAGCGTAATCTGGCTGGTCCGCTCCGAACTCACGGAGGTCATGGATTCCAGCCCCTGGATCTGCCCGAACTGCCGCTCCAGCGGCGCCGTGATCAGGTTGGAAACCACTTCCGGCGAGGCGCCGGGCATCTGCGTGGTAATCTGGATCGTCGGAAAATCCACCTGCGGCAGCGCGGAAACCGGCAGCACCCGATACCCCAGCGCACCCGCCAGCAGCAACGCCAGCGCCAGCAGCGTGGTGGCGATCGGCCGGGCACTGAAGGGCGCGGAGATATTCACTGTCGCCTACCCCGGAGGCCGCTCGC
>CAMDAM010000180.1 GCA_945888575.1 Asaia bogorensis
GTCGCCATGCACGTAGCGGTCCAGCATGGCATCGCCGAGCACCAGCAGCGTGACGCCGGAAAAGGCGGCCAAGTGGCGGGCCAGCAGGCGTTCGGCATCAGCGGAGGAGGAGGGCACGCGGCGGCATTCCGGTTGTGGGCCCGCCAGTATAGGCCGGCGGCGCGGGTGGCCCAAACCGGGGGCTAGCCCTTTGCTTGATCGCGTGATTCACGTCTCCGGCGATTCCGCCTCCGACGATCACGCTCTACCGGCGCTTGCGCGGGGCCTCGCCCTGTCCGCCCTCCACCGGCTTCCACATCGCCGCCCCCTCGTTGGCATGGCCGGCAGCGAGCAGGCGCGTGGCGAACGGGGCATCGGGCTCGATGACCATGGTGCGGATGCCGCCGCAGCCCAGGCGCTGGGCCAGGCGCTCCAGCTCCATCACCAGGGCGGTCATCACCGGCTCCGTGTCCAGCAGGTCGATGGCGACGAGGTGCTCGGCGACGAGCACGGCGCCATGGGTGAGGTCTTCGTCCCGGCGCCAGAGGAACAGGCCGCAGGGCATCGGGCGGGGCGTGCGGCGCACCACCATGATGCCGGACTGGCCGGTGCGGCGCGCGGCGGTGACGCGGCGGGCGAAGCGCAGCCAGGCTTGCAGCTGCAGGCCTGGAATGGCCTCCCGCAGCAGCGGGAAGACCGTGCCGGCCTGGTTGGGCGGCAGGTCCTCGCAATACAGGCGGGGCAGGGGGGCAGCATCCTGGGGCATGGGCCGTACCATGCGTGTGTGCGATGGCGGGCACCTTGACTCAGATCAAGGTTCGCAATCGTGCAATGCGATTAAAAGGTTCACGATGGTGTCAGTGATGCTGTAGTGTCGGGTCCATAAGGATGGCGGCATGCACGTCGCCGGGAGCGCCTATGACCGCCATGACCCGGGCCCGGCCCCTTGTCATCGACAGCCATCGCGACGCGAATGTCTGCCTGACCTGCGGCGCGCGTGCGTTCAGCGTTTGCCATGTGATCGACGATGCCGATCTGGACAAGCTTTCGGCGGCATCGGTGACGGTCTCCGTCCAGCCCGGCCATACCTTCATCCAGGAAGGTGACCCGGCCGAGCATTTCTTCAATGTCACCTCCGGCACGTCGAAGCTCTACAAGCTGCTGCCCGACGGGCGGCGGCAGGTGACCGGGTTTGCCGGGGTGGGGTATTTCCTGGGCCTGGCGGTTTCCTCCAGCTACGCCTTCAGTGCGGAGGCGCTGGAGCCGGTGAAGGTATGCCGGTTCAGCCGCACCAAGCTGCGCGGGCTGCTGGACGATTTCCCGGCGCTGGAGAAGAAACTGCTGGAAGTGGCCAGCAACGAGCTGGTGGTGGCGCAGGAGCAGATGCTGCTGCTGGGCCGCAAGACGGCGCGCGAGCGCCTGGCCTCCTTCCTGATCGCGCGGGCAAACATGATGCCGCATTGCCCGGGCCGCGGCGCGGCGAACGTGGCGGAGCGCATCCTGCTGCCGATGACGCGTGGCGACATCGCGGATTACCTGGGCCTGACGATCGAAACCGTCAGCCGCACGCTTTCCAAGCTGCGGGCGGAGAAGTTCATCGAGATCCCGAACAACTCTGAGATCGTGCTGCTGAAGCACGACGCTGTGGAAGAGATCGCGACGGGGATGGTTTAAGCGCGTTCTTTTTTGAAAAAAAGAACCAAAAAACTTTTATGACTTTGGCAGGGGTGTACCGGGCGCCTGCCGCATCAAACGAATGAAGTCTTTTTTGCTTCTTTTTTCTTCAGAAAAAAGAAGACGCTTCCTTTCTGTTCGCCTGCAACACCGCAATCGCACAGCTCGCCATCCGCGCCGCCAAGCTATCGGCCCGGCTGGTGAGCACAATCGGCACCCGCGCGCCCAGCACCACGCCGCCGGCATCGGCGCCGCCGAGGAAGGTGAGCGTCTTGGCCAGCATGTTGCCGGCTTCGAGATCGGGCACCAGCAGGATATCGGCGTCTCCGGCCACGTCGGAGTCGATGCCCTTGGTGCGGGCGGCTTCCTTGCTGATGGCGTTGTCGAAGGCCAGCGGGCCATCCAGCAGCCCGCCCTTGATCTGGCCGCGCTCGGCCATCTTGCACAGGGCGGCGGCCTCGATGGTGGAGGGCAGCTTGGCGGTGACGGTTTCCACCGCCGAGAGGATGGCCACTTTGGGCGTGGCGATGCCGAGCGCCTGGGCCAGCTCGATGGCGTTGGCGATAATGTCGGCCTTGTCTTCCAGGCTGGGCAGGATGTTCACGGCGGCATCGGTGATGAGCAGCAGCTTGGCGTAGGTCGGCACGTCCATGACAAACACATGGCTGACGCGCCGCGCGGTGCGCAGGCCGCCTTCCTTGGCGACCACGGCGGCCATGAGTTCATCGGTGTGCAGGCTGCCTTTCATGAGTGCCGCGGCGCCGCCCTCGCGCACCAGGGCCACGGCGCGTTCGGCGCTGGCGTGGCTGTGCGGCGTGTCGAGGATGGTCCAGGTGCCGAGATCGAGCCCGGCCTGGAGCGCGGTGGCGCGGATGCGGGAGTGGGGGCCGACCAGGATGGGGGCGATCAGCCCGGCCTCGGCGGCGCGCAGGGCGCCATCGAGCGATGGCACGTCGCACGGATGCACCACGGCGGTGGGCAGCGGCGGCAGGGCCGCGCAGCGTGCGACGAGGGCTTCGAGCTTGGGGTGGCCGGTCATCGCGTTGAGGCGCGGGCCGCGATGGCCGCGGCGCGGGCGAGCAGGTTTTCGGCGCGGCGCACCACGGGAACGTCGATCATCTTGCCATCCAGCGCCACCGCGCCGCGGCCCTCGGCGCGGGCCTGGCGGTCCACCTCGATGACGCGGTTGGCGTGGGCGATCTCGGCTGCGCTGGGGGAGAAGGCCTCGTTCAGCGGACCCACCTGGGCGGGGTTGATGCAGGAGGCTCCCTCGAAGCCCAGGGCACGGGAGCGTTTCGCCATGGCGGTGAAGGCCGGGATGTCGCCGAAGCCGGCCAGCGTGCCGGTGAGGCCCAGCGGCATCACGCCGGCGGCGCGGGCGGCATGCAGCACCATGCCCTTGGCGAGCGAGAGGGCTTCCTCGGTGGGTTCGGCACCCAGGGCGAGGGCGAAATCCTCCGCTCCCAGGGAGAGGGCGATGCAGCGGGCGGAGGCGCGGGCGATGGCCTCGGCGTGGGGCAGGGCCTCGGGCGTTTCGACCAGGATGTAGAACCAGGTGTGGCCATCCGGCAGGCCGGCCTTGGCCTCGCGTTCCGAGACCAGCTCATCCAGCAGGCGGATGTGGTCGGGGCCGCGCGCCTTGGTGATGATGAGGCCGTCCACATCGGGCATCACCGCTGCCTCGATATCCGGCACGGCGAGCGAGAGGGGGGCGTTGATGCGCACCAGCACGTCGTTCGGGCCACGGCGCACGCGGGCGGCGGCGGAGGCCAGGGCGGCGCGGGCGGCGGCCTTCTCCGAGGGGGGCACGCTGTCTTCCAGATCAAGCTGGATGCAGTCCGCGCCGCGGGTGTGCGCCTTGTCGACGAAGCGGTCGACATGCGCCGGCACGTACATGAGGGAACGCCAGACGGGGGCAGGACGGAGCGGGGCCATGGCGGCATTGGCGGCGGCGAAAAGGGCCGCGTCAAGCGAACAGTTGCGTTGTAGCGGCCTTGCGGGATGGGTACGGTTCGGCACCAAAAACAGGAGGTGGCCCATGCTGCCGTTGATTCCGATCGCGCTCTCGGTGGTACCGGAGCTGATCAAGCTGATCGCGGGTGACCGCGCGGGGTCTGTCGCAACCCAGGTGGCCGGCGTGGTGCAGGCGGTGACCGGCACCGCAGACCCGGTGGAGGCGCAAAAGCGGCTGAGCGAGGACAGCGCCGTGGCAACCCAGCTGCGGGTGCGGCTGGCCGAGATCGCGCTGGAGGCACAGAAGGCGCAGCTGGTCGCCTAGGAGCAGCGCCGCCAGGCGGAGCTTTCGGAGATGCAGAAGGCGCTGGAGAACACGCAGGGTGCGCGCAGCTCGATGATCGACCTCGTCCGGTCGGGCAGCCCGATCGCCTGGGGCGCGCCGGTGGTGTCGATCATCGTGACGGGTGGGTTCTTCCTGTTCCTGATCATCCTGATGATCGGGGGCATCCGCACGGATGCGGGGAACCAGACCGTGGCCAACATCATCAACATCGCCGTGGGCGCGCTGGCCACCGCCTTCGCCACGGTGGTGAATTTCTGGCTCGGCTCCTCCAAGGGCTCGCGCGACAAGGACGAGCAGGTGGCGCGCGCGCAGGCGGCGGCGATGGAGCAGGTGACGCGCAGCGCACAGCCCCCGCCGCCGGCGGCGGTCGCGGCGGCGCCGGCCGCCCCCGACGGCGATGCGCTGTTCGAGCAGTGCCTGGCCGTGGTGCTGGACAAGGAAGGCGGCTTCTCCGACCACCCGCACGATCGCGGCGGGCCGACCAACCTCGGCATCACCTGGAAGACCCTCGCCGATTGGAAAGGGATCAACCACGCCGACCTCTCCCCGGAAGGGCGGGACAAGCTGGTGGCCGACCTCCAGGCGCTGACGCGGCGGGAGGCGGCCGAGATCTACCGGGCCAACTACTGGCTGCCGATGCGCTGCGGCGACCTGCCGGGGCCGGCGGCGCTGATGCTGTTCGACTACGGCGTGAATGCCGGCCCGCGCACCGCGGTGAAGGCGCTGCAGCGCGTGGCCGGCGTCACGGAAGATGGCTCCATCGGGCCGAAGACCCTGGCCGCGGTGCGGGCGATGGATGCGATGCGGCTGCTGGACCAGATGGCGGAGGCGCGGTTGGCCCACTACCGCGGGTTGGCGGAGTTCGCGACCTTCGGCAATGGCTGGGTGGCAAGAACGCAGCAGGTGGCGGCGTTGGCGAAGGCGCTCAAAGGGTAGAATTCTTCTTTTTGTGAACAAAAAGAAGCAAAAAAACTTCATTCGCTTGCACCCGTCTCTCCTGGGAGAGACGGGTGCAAGGTCGTAGAAGTTTTTTGGTTCTTTTTTTCAAAAAAGAACGTTCTTCCCTTCCGCCGCGATCAGCCCCATTGCCAATGCCCCGGCCAGCAGCGGCAACCAGCCAGGCACACGGAACCGGCCGGGCAGGCCGGGATCGCGCCGCTTCACGCGCCACAGGGCGATGTCCACCAGGGCGAAGATCGCCAGGGTGACCAGATTGGCCAGGGCGAGCAGCCGTTCGAAGGGCAGCAGCACGGCCATCGCCAGCACCAGGGTGCCCGCCAGCAGCGTGGCGGGCAGCGGCGTGAGGGTGCGTGCGTTCACCGTGGCCAGAAACGCGGGCAACTGGCCGCGCCGGGCGACGCCGTAGAACAGCCTGGCCAGCGCCATCACCTGCACAAGCACGCCATTGGCCACCGCCAGCGTGCCCAGCACGGCGAAGGCCGTGGCGCCCATGCCGCGGAACAGGCCGGCAAGCGATTCCGGCTCTCGCCCGCCGGCCACCACGGCCACCGAAACCGCCAGGTAGAGCACAAGGCTGGCGCCAAGGGCGCCGAGAATGCCGCGCGGGAGGGTGCGGTGCGGGTCCTGCACCTCCTCGCCCATGTTGGCCAGGCTCTCGAAGCCGATGAACGCGAAGAAGGCGATGAAGGCACCGGTGGCCACGCCGTCCCAGCCGGCGAAGTCCCGCGGCACCATCGCGGCAAGGTCGAGCCCCTCGGCGTTCCAGAAGCCGCTGGCGATGACAGCGAGCAGGCCGAGCAGTTCGAGCCCGCCGACCGCGGCGGCAAGCAGGACGCTTTCACGCACGCCCAGCGCTGCGACCCCGGTGAAGACCAGCACCACCAGCCCGGTGAGCATCCATGGCGGCAGCGGCAGCAGCAGGCCGAGATACTGCGCCGCGCCGGCGGCGATGGAGGCCGTGGCGACCACTATGGCCAGCGCCAGGGCAAGGCCGGTCGCCAGCGACAGCCGGTTGGAGCCGAATCCGTGGCGCACATAGGCCGCCGCCCCGGCCGCCTCCGGGAAGCGGCCGGCGAGTTCGGCGTAGCAGAGCCCGGTGGCGGCGGCGACGAGGCCGGCGAGCAGGAACGCAAGCGGGGCAGCGGTGCCGGCGCGTTCCACCACCGCGCCGATCGCCACGTAGATGCCGGCGCCGACGATCACGCCGAGGCCGTAGAGGATCAGGGGACCGAGCGTCAGTGACCGGCGGAGTTCCGGTCGCCCGGCCATCTCAGATGTGCTTCTCGGCGTCCCAGGGCAGCGTCCATAGCCCGGCATTGCCGAGCTTGTCGGCCAGGGTGCGGGCAATGTCGTCGAACAGACGCTTGCCCTTCTGCGGGCTGGCGGCATCCGGGTTGCCGATCACGCCGGAGGCGGAGCGGGCGCCGATGGCGCGCCAGCGGTACACGCCGCCGCCGACCAGGTCTTCCACTTCCGCGGTGTAGTTCACCTTGGCCATCGCGATGCGGTCCTCGGCCACCAGCTCCGGCCGCACGGCCATCATCATGGCGGTTTCGGCCTCGCAGGCGTGCAGCAGACCCTTCTGGGTTTCCAGGATGGCTGCGATCGGCTCGGCGGCGGCATACCAGTAGGTGAACTGCACGATCGGCACGCGGTATTTCGGCGTCAGCTCATCGGCGATCACGCGCAGGCCGTTCTCGTTGCCGCCATGGCCGTTCAGCAGCGCGATGCGGCGGAAGCCGGCGCGCAGCACGGAGCGGATGATGTCTTCCACCACCGCGCGGTAGGTGTCGAAGCCGATGGTGATGGTGCCGCCGAAGCTCATGTGGTGTTCGGAAACGCCGGGCCAGAACATCGGCAGCACCAGCACGGGCTGGCCGCGATCGGCCATCACGCGGGCGGCGCGCAGGGCGACTTCCTCGCCCAGGCGGGAATCGACCTCCACCGGCAAATGCGGGCCGTGCTGCTCGATGGAGCCGAGCGGCAGGATCACCAACGCGTCCTGCCGCGCCATCTCGCGCAGCTGGTCGGCGCGCAGGCGGCGCCATTCGATCTCGGGGCTGCTCATGGGTGGGCCTCCGTTTCGGGCAGGATGTCGGCGTTGAGCGGCAGCACCTCGCCCATCCATAGGGCGTGGTGCAGGTGGTCGGCCTTCGGGCGGCCACTTTCGGGGTGCACGAGCACGGTCAGGCCCTGGCGGTTCAGGGCGATGAACGGCACCAGCGTGGGGAACAGCTCGTTCGGGAAGGCGATCTGATACATCGCGGCCGGGTGCGGGCCCACCGGCACGGCGTGCCAGCGGCCGAGCACGGCGGCGGGGAAGCGGGCGCCGACCTGTTCGCGCAACGCCAGCGCCGCGGCACGGTTCTCCGGGTCGAAATAGACATGCGCGTGCCAACTATGGATCGCATTGGCATCACGCGGTGCATCAGCCATCGTTGCCTCCCTTTGCAGGGTCAGGCGGGCGTGCCTTCCCCGTTCGCCTCGGCCTCCGCCCTCAGGCGCCGGTAGCTGCGGGCGCTGAACGGCAGCATGCCGATATAGACGATGCCACCGAGCGCCAGCGCCAGCCAGGGGTCGGCGACCAGGAAGGCGGCATAGAGGCCCACGCCGAGCAGCAGCGGCAGCACCAGGGCGCTGGGCACCTTGAAGTTCTTGAAGCTCCACACCGGCAGGGTGGACACCAGCAGCAGCGCCGTGCCCATCAGCATGGCGGCGACGAAGGGCGGGAACTGGGAGAGGGAGACCATCCACTCCCACCCCAGCGCCTGGCCCTCAAGCCCCAGGAACAGCGGGAACAGCACCACGCCGGCACCCGCCGGGGCCGGCACGCCGGTGAAGAAATTGTAGGTGTAGGCAGGGTGCGGCCCGGCATCGAGTGCCGCGTTGAAGCGCGCCAGGCGCAGCGCCATGCACACGGCGAACATCAGGCAGGGCACGTAGCCGAAGCCGCCGGCCACCTGCAGCGACCACAAATAGAGCACGAAGCCCGGCGCTACGCCGAAGCACAGGAAATCCGCCAGGCTGTCGAATTCCGCGCCGAAGCGGCTGGTCGCCTTCAGCAGCCGGGCGATGCGCCCATCCAGTCCATCGATGCAGGCGGCCACCAGGATGGCGGCGGCGGCGGCGGCGAAGCGGCCCTCCAGCGCGAAACGCATGGAGGTCAGGCCCGCGCAGAGCCCCAGCATCGTCAGGATGTTCGGGATCATCCGGTTGAACGACAGGCCAGAGAAGCGCGGCCGGGTGCGCGGCCGCAGCCGGCGTTGCAGCTGGCGCATGCGCTCCGCGGCGGAGATGCGCCCGCCGGGCAGGGGGGAGGGGTCGTTCATGTTGCGCCGTCCAGCGTGGCGATCACCGTCTCGCCGCCGATCATGGTCTGGCCCACCGCCACCAGGGGCAGCACGCCTTCGGGCAGATAGAGGTCGGTGCGGCTGCCGAAGCGGATGATGCCGAAGCGCCCGCCGGTCTGCACCGCGTCGCCCTCGCGCACGTCGCACAGGATGCGCCGGGCAATCAGGCCGGCGATCTGCACCACGGCGATCTCGCGCCCATCGGCCAGGCGCAGCGCCAGGGCGTTGCGCTCGTTGTCGGTGCTGGCCTTGTCCAGGCTGGCATTGAGGAACTTGCCGTGGCGATAGGCGATGCGCGTGACGGTGCCGTCGATCGGCATGCGGTTCACGTGCACGTCCAGCACCGAGAGGAAGATGGCCACGCGCCAGCGCGGGGCGGGGCCGAGATCCAGCTCCGCCGGCGGCACGGCCATGCCCACCATCACCACGCGCCCGTCTGCCGGGGCTACCAGCACGCCTTGCCGGTCGGGCGGCGTGCGCTCGGGGTCGCGGAAGAAATACAGGCAGAACAGCACGAAGGCACCGCCGAGCCAGGCGAGCCAGGGGGCGAAGACCACCCCGGCCAGCACGGCGGCGGCGCCGCCGGCAATGAAGGGGCGGCCGGCCGGGTGGGGCGGCGAGAGGACCATCTGCAGCGAGGCGACAAGCGACATGCGGGGGTGGGCCTTTGTGCGGGATGGGCTTGGTGCGACGGGTGGGGCGCAATTGCGGCGGCTGGCCGGATGCCCCGGCTGGGGCGGGCGCGGGTGTGCCTGTTTATGGGGGCTTCATACCTGCCGGGCAAGATCGGCGGGCGATCACCCCACCGATGGATGAAGCCGCGCGCGCCATGCCCTTCGATGTCCCTTTCCAGCTTGGTCCCTTCTCCGTCCGCCCCGATGGCCGTCTGGCCCTCGCCGAGCCGGACCGGAAACCCTGTTTCCGACTGCAATGGCGCGGCTGCCAGGTAGAGGCACGGCTGCGCGTGCGTGGCCCTGAAGGCGACCTGGGCGAGCTCTCGCTGCAGGCCAAGGTCGGCCGGGTGCCCAGCACCGCCCGGCTGGGCGCAGGCGCGGCCCAGGAGCGCGAGGCGATCTTCACCACGCTGCGCTCCCTTGCGCCTTCGCTGCCGGAGGGGTGGAGCACCACCCTGATGGCCGACCACCAGGTGGCGCTGCTCACGGCATGTCGGGTGGAAATGCCCACCACCGTGAACAGCCTGCTGACCGACGTGACGATGTTCCTGCTGTCGCTGGGCCCCTACCTGGACCTGCTGGCCGAAGCCGGGGTGGAACCGCCCGCCGCAGTGCCAGAGGCAGCGGTCACGCCGGGAATGGCAAAGACCTGGCCGGGATAGATCCGGGCGGGATCGCTGATCACATCCCGGTTGGCGGCGAAGATCTCGGTATAGCGCACGCCCCTGCCATAGGCGCGTCGCGCGATGCGCCATAGGTTTTGGCGCGGCTGCACCACCACGCGCTGCACCCCCGCATCCAAGGCCGCCACCGCAGCGCGCTGGAAGGGCTGCTCCACGCGCGCGGCCACGCGGCCGGCCGGGTCCACCTGGTCCAGCCGCAGCCGGTGCTCGCCCTGCGCCACGGCCCCCGTCGGCGCCAATGACCAGCG
>CAMDAM010000181.1 GCA_945888575.1 Asaia bogorensis
CTGCCTCCCATGCCAATTCCGGCATGGTGGCTGGGTTCAGGCGGAAGGCAAGCGGCGCCGGCGCAGTCCGCCAAGCGTGGCGATGGCGAGGGCGAGGATGCCGACAGACGCAGGCTCGGGCGTTGCCACCTGCGCCACGTAGCTGGCAGCGGCGAAATGCGCATCGATCTGCGACTCGCTCAACGCCGTGCGGTAGATCGCGACCTCGTCGATCAGGCCCTCGAAGAACCGCCCGTTGGAAAAGCCGCTGCCGATGCGGATCGAAGCGGCGGCCCCGATCTGGTTCACCGCTGCGGTATCGCTGCCAACCAGGCTGCCGTCCACGTAGAGCTTCTGCTCGCCGGGCTTCGATGTCACGACCACATGGCGCCAGCCAGTGTTTGGATTGGGCGCAATGATCGGCAGGTTGCCCGAACCCGGCGAGCCATACACCACGTTGATCCCACCGGAGTCATACGCCTGGAGATGCACCACGCCCGACCCGGTCGAACTGACGATCGCCTGGAAATCCCCCGTCAGGCCGAGAATGTTGATCCAGGCCTCAACCGTGATCTCGGTCCATCCGGCGCCGCCGAAGGGCAGCGGAATGTTCACATGCTGTCCGGCGGTGGCGGAGAACCGCACGGCACTGTTGGCCGGATCTGCCAGCGCACCGCCCTGGCCCAGCGCAGGCGCGGCCACAAAGGCACCATCGCGGCCGTTTCCAGAGGAATCCGCCGCGGTCGTCCCGCTGATCTCGTTCAGCCGCCAATAGGCATACGGTGTGTCGGCCAACACCGCTGCCGCGTAGGGCACGGCCAGGGCAGGGCGGCCCACCAACACGGCTGCAGCAAGGAACAAAAATCCGAAAAATCGCATTGTTCGTACCGGATCAAATTCAGGAAAACGATATCAAAAGCATTGTGCCGTCCACAATCGAAATTAACGCCTACGTTCCACCCGCTTCGCGTCCGTCCACAGCGCTTCCATCTCGTCCAGCGTCGCCTCGCCGGGCGTGCGGCCCTCGGCGGCCAGCGCGGTTTCGATATGCCCGAAGCGGCGGGCGAACTTCGCATTGGCCTCGCGCAGGCAGCGCTCCGGGTCCAGATCCAACTTGCGGGCCAGGTTGGCGAGCACGAACAGAAGGTCGCCGACCTCATCCGCCAACCGGGTGGGATCGGCGCCGGGAAGCTCGGCGCGCAGTTCGGCCACCTCCTCGTCCAGCTTCTCCAGCACCGCCGCGGCATCCGGCCAGTCGAACCCGACGCGGGCGGCCCGCGCGGTCAGCTTCTGGGCGCGGGTGAGGGCGGGCAGCGCCACGGGGATGCCGGCGAGCGTGCCGATTTCCGCGCGGGCGGTGCGCTCGGCCTTCTTCTGCTCCTCCCAGGCGGCGCGCTGCATGCCGGCATCGCGGGCGGCGGCCTCGCCGAACACATGCGGGTGGCGCCGCACCATCTTGTCGGCGATCGCCTTTGCCACGTCCGCGAACCCGAACCGGCCTTCCTCCTCCGCCATGCGGGCGTGATAGACCACCTGGAACAGCAGATCGCCGAGCTCGTCGGGCAGGGCCGCGAAGTCCCGCCGGGCGATGGCGTCGGCCACCTCATAAGCTTCCTCGATCGTGTAGGGCGCGATGCTGTCGAAATCCTGCTGCACGTCCCACGGGCATCCGCCAACCGGCGCGCGCAGCGCCGCCATGATGTCCAGCAGCCGCCGCAGTTCCGTCTCCGCCTCGCCCATCCCTGCCTCCTTCGCGCCGTCTCCGGTTTACGGGGCGCACGGAAGGGCGGCAAATGGCGCCATGACCGATCCGCGCCAACACGCCCCCGCCGCCGCCCGCAACCGCGACCCGATCCTGGAGGTCCTGCGCCGCCTCGCCCCCGCCAGCGGCACGGTGCTGGAGGTGGCCAGCGGCAGCGGCGAACACGCAGCCCATTTCGCCGCGGCGCTGCCCGGCGTGGTGTTCCAGCCCACCGACCCCGACGCGGCGCGCCGCGCCAGCATCGATGCCTGGTGCGCCGGAATCGCCAATGTCCGCCCGGCCCTGGCGCTGGATGCCACAACCGGCGCTTGGCCCGCGGGCCCGTTCGACCTGCTGCTCTGCTGCAACATGATCCACATCGCCCCCTGGACGGCGGCCGAAGGGCTGGTGGCCGGGGCAGGGCGGGTGCTGTCGCCCTGCGGCATCCTGCTGCTCTACGGCCCGTTCCGCCGCCAGGGCGTACCCACCGCGCCGGGCAACGAGGCCTTCGACGCCGATCTGCGCGCGCGCAACCGCGCCTGGGGCCTGCGCGATCTGGAAGCGGTGGATGCGCTCACCCGCGCCGCCGGATTCAGCGGCGCGGAGATCACGGAGATGCCCGCCAACAACCTGTGCGTGGCGTGGCGGCGCGGCTAAGAGATTACTGGAAGAACTTCGGGAACTGCTCCACCACGGCCACCCAGCGCTCGAAGTTGTTCGCCAGCGCTTCCGTGGTGGCGCCGCGTTCCACGTCCATGTCCATCTCCACATAGAGCGTGCCGCCATCGGTATAGGCGCGGCCAAAGCGCTTGGTGCGGTTCCAGTCCTGGATCTTGACCATCGGCACGCCGGCCGCGCCCTCGAATCCCGCCGAGAACTGGATCGAGCCGCAGCGCGCCGCCTGGCACTGGTAGAAATAGACGCCGAACTTGCGCCCTCCGGCATTGCTGAGGATCAGCGGGTCGCCCTGGCGATCCTTGGTCTGCTCCACCGCCATCTTCAGGGCCCGCATCACGCCGGCAACCTCGTCGGCGGTGACGCCGCCATCGGGCAGCGGGCCCGCGGCCGCCGGCCCCGCCAGTGCCGCCGCCATCGCCCCTGCAATCATAACCTTGCGCATAGTCCTGCTCCCTGCGTGCGTGCCGCACCCGGCGGCATCCTGCGGATCGTGGTATGTCTGAAATGTCACCCGCCGGGAAACGGATGGCAATGCGTGCCATGCGGCCATGTCGGCACCGCCCCCGGCCCCCGGCTGTGGACAAGTCTTGCCCGCATGGGCCAAAAAGCGCGCTTCTGGAGGTCCCGTCATGCCCGCATATCGCTCCCGCACCACCACCCATGGCCGCAACATGGCCGGCGCCCGCGGCCTGTGGCGCGCGACAGGCGTGAAGGACAGCGACTTCGGCAAGCCCATCATCGCCATCGCCAACTCCTTCACCCAGTTCGTCCCCGGCCATGTGCACCTGAAGGATCTCGGCCAGCTGGTGGCGCGCGAGATCGAGGCGGCGGGCGGTATTGCCAAGGAATTCAACACCATCGCGGTGGATGACGGCATCGCCATGGGGCATGACGGCATGCTCTACAGCCTGCCCTCGCGCGAGCTGATCGCCGATGCCGTGGAATACATGGTGAACGCCCACTGCGCGGACGCGCTGGTCTGCATCAGCAACTGCGACAAGATCACGCCGGGGATGCTGATGGCCGCGATGCGCCTCAACATCCCCGTGGTGTTCGTCTCCGGCGGGCCGATGGAGGCCGGCAAGATCGAGCTGAAGGGCCACCAGCGCAAGATCGACCTGATCGACGCGATGATCTACGCCGCCGACGACAAGTACAGCGATGCCGAGGTGGAGGTGATCGAGCGCTCCGCTTGCCCCACCTGCGGCTCCTGCTCCGGCATGTTCACCGCCAATTCGATGAACTGCCTCATGGAAGCCCTCGGCCTGGCCCTGCCCGGCAACGGCACCGTGCTGGCCACGCATTCCGACCGCAAGGCGCTGTTCGAGGAAGCCGGCCGCCTGGTGGTGGAACTGGCCAAGCGCTACTACGAAGGCGACGACGACAGCGTGCTGCCGCGCAACATCGCCACCTTCCGCAGCTTCGAGAACGCGATGACGCTGGACATCGCCATGGGCGGGTCCACCAACACCGTGCTGCATCTGCTGGCCGCGGCGCAGGAGGGCGGCATCCCGTTCACCATGGCCGATATCGACCGGCTGTCGCGCCGCGTGCCCTGCGTGTGCAAGGTGGCCCCGGCCATCGCCAACGTGCATGTGGAAGACGTCCATCGCGCCGGCGGCATCCCCGCCATCCTGGGCGAGCTGGACCGCGCCGGGCTGATCCATCGCGACGTGCCCACCGTGCACGCCAAGACCCTGGGCGAGGCGCTGGACGGCTGGGACATCGCCGTGAAGCCCTCGCCGTCGGTGCAGGAATTCTTCCGCGCAGCCCCTGGCGGCGTGCCGACGCAGACCGCCTTCAGCCAGTCCTCGCGCTGGGATGAGCTGGATGCCGACCGCGAGAAGGGTGTGATCCGCAACCTGGCCAACGCCTTCAGCAAGGATGGCGGCCTGGCCGTGCTGTTCGGCAACATCGCGCTCGAAGGCTGCATCGTGAAGACCGCGGGCGTGGACGAGAGCATCCTGAAGTTCAGCGGCCCCGCCCGCCGCTTTGAAAGCCAGGACGACGCGGTGAAGGCGATCCTGAGCAAGAAGATCAAGGCCGGCGATATCGTGCTGATCGTCTATGAAGGCCCCAAGGGCGGCCCGGGCATGCAGGAGATGCTGTACCCGACCAGCTACATCAAGTCCGTCGGGCTCGGGAAAGCCTGCGCGCTGGTGACCGATGGGCGCTTCTCCGGCGGCACCTCCGGGCTTTCGATCGGCCATTGCTCGCCGGAAGCTGCCGAGGGCGGCACGATCGGGCTGGTGGAGGAGGGCGACATCATCGAGATCGACATCCCCGCCCGCACCATCAACGTGGCCGTCAGCGACGAAGTGCTGGCCACGCGCCGCGCGGCGATGGAAGCCAAGGGCGGCGATGCCTGGCAGCCCCAGCCGCGCCCGCGCATGGTGACCCAGGCGCTGCAGGCCTATGCCGCGCTGACCACCAGCGCCAGCCGCGGCGCGGTGCGCGACGTGAGCCAGCTGCGCCGGAAGTAGCGGAGCCCGGGGCGCGGCACCCGGCCGCGCCCCTTTTTCCTCAGCCGCGCCGCCGCAGGGCCAGGCCGAGCATCGCCACGCCGAACACCGCCAGCGATGCCGGTTCCGGCACGTCCGTGGCGGTCTTGAGCACCACGCCCACGTTGCGAGCGAGCTGCGTGTCCCACGCATTGGCCAGGATCCAGCCGTTCTCGCCGATCCCTTCGGCAGCGGTGATGCGGTAGCGCCCGGCCGGCTCGCTGCCGTCCAGCAGCGTGTTGAGGTCGAACATCGTGCCGTCGGTGTAGAGGAAGCCCACGTCCAGCGTGTTCGCCAGCCGCGCCATCCCCACCACGTCCCCGGCCTCGTTCAGGCCGTAGCCCTGCGACATGTCGCCGCCCAGCGAGCCCAGGTTCAGCATGGAGGTGCCGTTCCACAGGAAGGCCCGGGTCTCCCCGAGCCCGATGGTGTTCGACCACCCCGTGACCCAGCCGGCGTTGTTGATCTCGTAGCCGGTGCTGCTGTTGCCGGTTCCCAGCACCCCTAGCACGTTGAAGCCGCCCGATTGCCAGATCATCGCCCGCGCGCCGAACCGGCCCGGCGCGAACTCCACCGTGGTCGTGCCCGTCACCTGCCCGGAATCGTTGATCCCATAGGCGGCGCTGCCCCCGGTGGGGCCGTAGGCGGAGCCGATATCCACCATGCCGGTGCCGTCGTGCACGAAGCCGTGCGACCCGTTGTTCGACAGCTGCGAGAACCCCACCACCACGCCCGAGGCGTTGACGCTATAGGCATAGCTGTTGGCACCGCCGAGCGTGCCGAGATCGACCGTGCCGCCGCCCGGCGTGTAGCGGAAGGCGTGGTACGCGCCATTGCCGGCCACGGTCGCGAACCCCGCTACCATTCCCGCCTCGTTGATGTCGTAGGCCACCCCGATGCTGCCGCCGAGGCCCGGCAGGATAGTGACGCCTGCGCCTTGGAACAGCGTGCCGGGATTGGCGCCGCCGTTCTGGGTCGCGCGCCCGGCGATGGTGCCCGCCCCGTTCACCGCGAAGGCCTGGCTGAAACCGCCGGGGTGGCTGGTGGGCAGCAGTTCCAGGCGGTACACCGGCGCGGCATCGGCCCCGCCCGGCAGCGCCAGGCACAGCATTGCAGCCATGACCGCCGGGGCGATGCCCGCCAGCGCGCGTCGATCTGAAATCCCCATTGTCTCAATTCCCTCGTGCCGGCACGCGGCGCAGGATGTTTCGGATATTCGTCTCATACCTCCAGTTCATAACCTGTCAATGATATACGCGGGGAAGCGCGACCGGGTGGGCATCTGCCCCTGGACGCCCGCCCTGGCCGCGGTCACCCTGGCTGTACCGAGGGAAGGAGCTGCACATGCTGTTTTTCTACCGCTACACGGATACGTTCCGCGAATTGCTCGCCATCTATGTCGTGGTCCTGCTCGCCGGTGCCTTGGTCTTTGCCTATGCCGAGGGCAAGGCGTTCGACGATTCCCTCTGGTGGGCCGCGGTCACGGCGATGACGGTCGGCTACGGCGATTTCGCCCCCGTCACGCCCCTGGGCCGCATCGCCGGCGCTGTGCTGATGCACATGGTGCCGCTGTTCATCGCGCCGATCATCGTCACCCGGCTTGTCACCCGCATCATCGACGACCGCGACCGCTTCAGCCATGAGGAGCAGGAGCATATGAAGGCTGAGCTGCGCGCCCTGCGTGAGCTTATTGAGCGCCAGCGGGCGGGGTAGGGGCTACACCTCGCCCAGTATCCCCGCCGCCACTTTCTCGGCGGCCATCATCACCGGGAAGTTGGTATTCGCGCGCGGGACCACCGGGAAGATCGAGGCGTCGCACACCCGCAGCCCCTCGATGCCGCGCACCAAACCCTGGTTGTCGGTGACGGCCATCTTGTCGTCCTCGGCGCCCATGCGGCAGGTGCAGCTGGCGTGCCACACGCCGACCGCAGCCTTTCGCACGAAGGCTTCCAGCGCGTCGTCGTCCTGCATCAGTGTGGGCAGGCTGTCGCCCTCCACGATCAGGCTGTCGATCAGCTTGCGGCGCAGGGCGGCGGGGCCGTCGAGCAGTTTGGCCAGGATGGAGGTGGTGAGGCGGTTCTTCACCGTCATGTCGGCCACGGCGCGCACCTTGTCGGAGTAGCTCGCCGCGAAGGCGTCGGAGGCGACCGCCTGCAGTTCCGGCAACGCGTGCAAGGCGGCGAAGCGGCGGAACGAGACCATCAGCCGCTCCAGGTCGCGGCGGTCTGACAGCAGGTTGAAATCAACGTCCGGGTGGGCGCGCCAGTCCGGCGTGGAGAGCGTGACGGTGCCGGCCTCGCTGAAGGTCTTGTTGACCCACATGTTCATCGTGCCGATCTGGTCGCCCACGGCGTGCCAGGCGGATTTGCTGGAGAGGGTGGCCCCCATGTCCCCGCTTGGCGCGCCCGGCACGCCGGAAGAGAAGCGCAGCACCAGGAAGATGTGGCGCGCGCTGCGCCCGTTGATGCGGGCATGCGGCGGGATGAAGGAGGCGACGGCAATGGAGGGATGGTCCATCAGCCGCTGGCCGACGCCGGGGGCATCGAGCAGCACGGGAATGCCGAGGTTGCGCAGTTGTGCCGCCGGGCCAATGCCGGCGCGCAGCAGGTGGGCCGGGGAATGGATGGCGCCCGACGAGAGAATCACCTCGCGCGCGGCGAAATCCCCGGCGGTGGAGGAGACGCCGGTGCAGCGGCGGCCTTCAAAGGCAAGGCCGGTCACCTGGGTGCCGGTGAGCAGGCGCAGGTTGGGCCGGGCGCGCACCTCGGCGGTGAGGTAACCCATCGCCGCAGTCACACGCTGGTCGTTCACGTTGGAGATCGGCACGGGGAAGTGGCCGTCCTCGAAGCAGCCGTTCTGGTCCGGCAGGTAGGGTAGGCCGGTGCGTGACAGGACCTCGGAATAGACTTTCGCGTGCTCCGCCCATTGGTCCTGGAAGACGCGGCGCACGCCGATCGGGCCGTCGGTGCCGTGCAGCTCGCCGCCGAAATCCTGGTCCGCCTCCACACGGCGGAAGAAGGGCAGCACGTCCTCCCAGCCCCAGCCCTGGGCGCCGCGCGCTTCCCACTCGGCGTAATCTTCCGGCAGGCCGCGATTGGCGAGCTGGCCGTTGATGGCCGAGCCGCCGCCGAGCACGCGCGCCTGCTCATAGCGCCGCAGCCGCGGGCGTTCGCCGGGGCGGTTGTGGGACATGGCTTCGGTGGTGACGCGCAGCTCGCTCCAGAGGAAGCGCGGGTTCAGGTAGGCCTTGCCCGGAAAGCTATCCAGCACCTCCGCCGGCACCTTGCCCGGCGGGGTATCTTCCCCGGCCTCGATCAGCAACACGCGCCGGCTGGGATCGGCGGAGAGCCGGTTGGCGAGCACCGAGCCGGCGGACCCGCCGCCGACGATGATGTGGTCGTACTGCTCCATGGCGCGTCCCCCGGCTTCTTTGCCGGGATGATGCGCCATCACTCGCCCTGGCGCACCCCGTCCGTGACGCCCCAGGTATCGGCCACGCGGTAGCCGGCGGGGTAGGGGTCCCGGGGATCGACGACGTAGCTGTGGAAGCCGGTGATCCAGGCGCGGCCGCGGATGGCGGGGATGATGGCGGGCAGGGGGCCGGCCTGGGCGGTGGCCACGATCCGGCCCTCGAAGCGGCTGCCGATCAGGCTGGTGTGGTCGTAGCGGTCGCCGGGCTTCAGCAGGCCGCGTGCCGCCAGTGCGGCCAGCCGTGCCGAGAGGCCGGTGCCGGTGGGCGAGCGGTCCGAGCGGCCCGGGGCGATGATGCAGGTGTTCCGGCTCTCGCCCCCCGGCGCGGTGAAGGGCGCATGCAGCTGCACGATGGAAACGCCTGAGATCGCGGGATTTTCAGGGTGTGACACCGGGTAGCGGGCGCGGGCGGCCAGGCGGATTCGTTCGCCCAGCACGGCCAGTTCGCGCGCCTCGCCGGGCTCCAGCGCGAAGCCCAGCTTGGTGGCATCCGTCATGGCGTAGAACATGCCGCCATAGGCGATGTCGATGGCGATGGTGCCATAGCCCTCCACCTCCAGCGGCACATCGAGATGCGTGGCGAAGCAGGGCACGTTGGTGAGTTCCACCCACAGCACGCGGCCATCCTCGCAGCGCGCCAGCACGTCCACCGGGCCCGCGGGCATATCCAGGCGCAGGCGGGTTTCGGGCTCCTGCATCTGCACCATCCCGGTTTCCAGCAAAACGGTGGCGATGCACATGGTGTTGGAGCCGGACATCGGCGGGTATTCCGTCGGCTCCATGATGATCGCGCCGGCGACGCAATCCGGGCGCTTTGCAGGAACGATCAGGTTCACGTGCCGGGCCACGCTGCCGCGCGGCTCGCAGATCAGCATCTGGCGGATGTGGTCGAAATCACGCTCCATCGCCACGCGCTGCTCGAATACGGTGGCGCCTGGCGGGGGCAGCACGCCGCCCACGATCACGTCGCCCACCTCGCCCTCGGCGTGGCATCCCACCACCTGGATCATCCGGTTGGCGCGCATCGCATTGCTCCCGCGCGCCCGGGAAGAGGGGTCGTTCAGTCCCCCGCGGCCGGGTTTACCTGGCGCGAGGCGTCTGCGAACGTGTCCGAGATGAAGGGCGGGCGCTTGTAGAGGCCCTTCATCCAGCTCGCCAGCATGCACAATTCCTCCAGCCGAAGCACCTCGTCCAGCGTTCCCGGCGGAAAGCGCACCGCGAAGCTTGCGGCGATCACCTCCAGCGTTTCCTCCACCTGTTCGATGGAGAGACCGAGATCGGTTTCCAGCATCGCACTGCGTGTGAGGCGTGTTTCCTCGATGCCATAGTCGTCGCGGATCGTTTTCACGATCCAGCGGAACATGGTCATCCAGTTGGTCACGCCGTCGGTGGGTCGGGCCAGCATGGTTGCGCACCCTAGGTAGCAGGGCGAAACAACCCGTTAACAGCGGTTCCCGAAACCGTGCCG
>CAMDAM010000182.1 GCA_945888575.1 Asaia bogorensis
GCCAGGAAGCGGCAGCGCCAGTGGTCGGTGCAGAAGGTTTCCGCCAGGCCCTGCGGCCACACCTTCACGCCGCGGTTGGTGATCATCGCCAGTTCCATACCGCCCGCCACCGGCAGCAGCAGCGCCGCCAACGCGTCGGGCGTGCCGCCGGACCAGTGCAGGAACACATCCACCCCCACGGTGCGCTTCTCCGCCGGCACGGTGGGCGCCGCCTCCGGCACCACGATGGCGGGACCGGCCTCGCCGTAGCGCACCGGGGCGAGGTGGCGCGGCTCCAGCCCCAGCCGCGCGATCACCGCCTGGGCGAAGCCCTTGGTGCCCACGCGCCGCGCGCCAGGCGCCGCCTGCGGCATGTCGGCGGTGTGCACCCCGTCCTCGATGGTGCGCAGCCAGGCATTGTGCACGCGTTCCGCCACCCGGGGCTGGCCGGCATGCACCAGCATCATCACGCCCGCCAGCAGCAGGCCGGAGGGGTTGGCCACATCCCGGCCCGCCAGCGGCGGCGCGGAGCCGTGGATCGCCTCGAACATCGCCCCGTGCGCGCCGATATTGGCGGAGGGGGCGAGGCCCACGGAGCCGGCGATGTCGGCGGCAATGTCGCTGATGATGTCGCCATACAGGTTGCCGGTCACGATCACGTCGAACTGCTTCGGATTGCTCGCCAGCCGCGCCGCGCCGATGTCGATGATCCAGTGGTCGGTCTCGATCTCCTGGTATTCCTTGGCAATCGCGTCGAAGGTCTTGTGGAACAGACCGTCCGTCAGCTTCATGATGTTGTCCTTGGAGAAGCAGGACAATTTCCGCCGGCCGTTGCGCCGCGCATATTCGAAGGCGAAGCGCACGATCTTCTCGGTGCCGGGCCGGGAGACGAGCTTGAGGCACTGGTACACCTCGTCCGTCTGCCGGTGCTCGATCCCGGCATACAGATCCTCCTCGTTCTCGCGCACGATCACCACGTCCATCCCCGGGTGCTTGGTGGCGACGAAGGGGGCATAGGCGCCGGTTGGCCGCACATTGGCGAACAGGCCGAGCGACTTGCGCAGCGTCACATTGAGGGATTTGTAGCCGCCGCCCTGCGGCGTGGTGATCGGCGCCTTGTAGAGCAGCTTCGTCGCCCGCAGCACGTCCCAGGTCTCGGGGGCGATGCCGCTGCTGTGGCCGGACTTGTACACCGCCTCGCCCAGCGCGATCTCGCGGATCTCCAGCGCGGCGCCGGCGGCCTGCAGCACGGAGAGGCTGGCGCGCATGATCTCCGGCCCGATCCCGTCGCCCATGGCCACCGCCACCGGCACCGGGCGGATGCTCTGCGCGTCGCTTTCGGCGTGGGGCAGGGCGGTCAGCAGCGTCATGGCACCGGCTCCGTTCGTTGCGGTGCCTTGCATCTAGGGAACGGCGGTCAATATCTGAAATTGATAGTTCCAACTTCACTCATTGACCGAGACAATGAATGCCAGCCACGCCCCAGCTCGACCTGGACCTGCTGCGCGCCTTCGCCATTGTCGCGGAAACCGGCAGTTTCTCGCGCGCGGCCGAGCGCCTGCTGCGCACGCAATCCACCATTTCCTTGCAGATCAAACGGCTGGAAGACGGTATTGGCCAGCGCCTGCTGGACCGCACCACCAAAAGCGTGAAGCTCACCGCCCGCGGCGAGACCCTGCTGGGCTACGCCACCCGCATGCTGGCGCTGAACGACGAGATGCTCGCCAAGGTCGCCGAACCTCACCTCGCCGGCCTCGTCCGCCTCGGCACGCCGGAGGATTTCGCCACCTCCCACCTGCCCGGCGTGCTCGCCCGCTTCGCCCAGGCCTATCCGGAGGTGGTGCTGGAAGTCACCTGCGACCTCACGCTGAACCTGCTGGATGCCTTCCGCGACAACCGCTTCGACATCGTGCTGGTCAAGCGCGAACCCGCCGCCGATGCGCGCCTGGCCGGCGGCGTGCGCGTCTGGCGGGAGCCGCTGGTCTGGGTCGCCGGCCCCGCCGGCCCACCAGACAACGCGCGCGCCCTGCCGCTGGTCGTCTCCCCACCGCCCTGCGTCTATCGCAAGCGCGCGGTGGATGCGCTGGACCGCGCCGGGCGGCGCTGGCGCGTGGCCTATACCTGCGGCTCCCTGGCCGGCTCCCTCGCCGCGGTGCGGGCGGGGTTGGGCATGACCGTGCTGCCGAAGGACATGGTGCCGCCGGGCCTGGTGGCGCTGGATGGCGGCAGCATGCCGGCGCTGTCGGATACCGAGATCGCCCTGCTGGCCGCCGAGCCGCTCTCGGCACCGGCGGACAGGTTGCGGGCGCACATGATCCGGGCGTTGGAGCAGGGCGCCTAGGGAGCGTGTGTTCCTAGTTCACCCAGTGCGCCGGCTCCCACCGGCACGGCCCCACCGTCCGGTCGCGCACCCAGTTGCCGAACTGCCAGAGATTGCTGCGCCCCTCGCGCAGGATCCACCGCCCGTCGCGCCAGAGGTAGTTGGTCCCTGTCCATTCCCAATGCCCGGGCTGCCAGATCTGCTCCGCCTCCATCACCGGCGGCTTCGGCCGCACTTCCCCGCGCAGGGCGGGGATGGTCGGGCAGGTGGTGTTCTCCTTCACCGTCTCGCAGCCGGCGAGCAGCACGGCGCCGAGCAGCGGCAGCAGAAGGGAGAGGCGGCGGAAGCGCATGGTCGAAATCCCATACAAGATGCCGCCCAGGATACCGCGCCGCCCCGCCCCCGCAAACCATGTCCCTTGTCAGTCTCCGCACGCCACGAGTAGCCTTCCGCAACATTTGAGATCCGGAGTCACTGGCATGAGCCTTCGCATTGCCCTCGGGGCCGGATTGGCAGCCCTCGGCGCGCTGGCCGCCCAGCCGGCCGCCGCGGCCATCGTGTTCACCACCTTCAGCCACACCCAGTGGGGCGCCAGCGACGCCACGCTCGGCATCAGCGGCTACACGATCGAGAATTTCGAAGACACAGCCCTGGCGCCGGGCCTCTATGTCGCCCGCCCGCTCGGTACGGCCGGCACCTTCTCCGCCACCAATACGCTGCCGGCGAGCTCGGTGTTCAATCCCACCACCGATCCCGCCAGCGTGGGCGTGAAGGCGTTCCTCCAGGGCGTGTGGGACGGCGCGAACGTGATCGTCAACCACCCCGGGCCCGCCGTATCGGGCGGCGCCAACTGGTACAACGATTCCGGCAACTTTCGCGACCTAGAGTTCACCTTCGATCCCGGCACGATCTCGGTGGGGTTCAGCATCCAGCAACTGGAGCAGAACGGCGACAGCCTGCTGGTGAACGGCGTGGAGCTCATCTCCGACCTGTACCTCACCATGGGCAACGGCACCGACGACAGCCAGGCGTTCCACTTCGCCTCCCGCAACGGCTACATCCGCATCGACGCCACGGGCGGCGACACCATCACCAGCATCCGCCTGGCCAACAACCTCGGCGACGGCTTCGCCATCGACCACCTGGCCTTCAACACCGTCGCCGCACCGGAGCCGACCGCGCTTGGCGTGCTCGGCCTGGGCCTTACGCTGCTGGCAGCGCGCCGCCGCCGCTGATCAGGCGATCGCGGCCTCGTCCACCACGGCGGCGCTCGGCCGCAGGATGGTGGCGGCGGCCGCGTCGATGCGTGGCAGCACCTGGTCCAGGAACACCCGCGCCGCCCGGGCGGCATCGGCCGGCGCATCCTCCTTCGCCAGCAGCTTCGCGCACAGCCAGCCCGCCGTCAGCGTGCCGATCACCGACAGGAACGCCGCCGCTCCGGCTTCCGCCGCCCGCGGCTCGGCCTGGCGCAGCCACGCGGCCGCCTCGCTGGCCAACCCGGCAAAGGGCGCGAGGGCAGGGGTGTCGGCGATCTCGTCCAGCAGCGCCTTCACCGCCACGCCCTGGTCGCGCAGCAGGCCGCGCTTCAGCAGCGTGATCGCCTGGATGCCGTTGGTGCCCTCATAGATCGGCGTGATCCGGGCATCGCGCAAATGCTGGGCGGCGCCGGTCTCCTCGATGAACCCCATCCCGCCATGCACCTGCACGCCGGTAGAGGCGGCCTCCACCCCGGCATCGGTGCACCAGGCCTTCGCCACCGTGATCAGCAGCTCGGCGCGCGCGCCGCCCACCGTGGCGGCATAGAGCGTCAGCAGTCGCCCGCCGAGCGCCAGTGCCCGCATCGTCAGCAGCATGCGCCGCACATCCGGGTGCCGGTCGATCGTCGCCCCGCCCTGCGCCCGCTGCCCGGCGAAATCCACCGCGCGGCGGAAGGCGCGCTCGGCCACCGCCACGCCCTGCATCGCAACCCCCAGCCGCGCCGCATTCATCATCGCGAACATCGCCGGCAGGCCGCGGTTCGGCGCACCGACCATCTCGCCCACCGCGCCCTCGAACCCCATCACGCAGGTGGGCGAGGCGTGGATGCCCAACTTGTGCTCCAGGGAGAGGCACGTCACCGCATTGCGGCTGCCATCGGCATTCACCTTCGCCACCGCGAACAGCGAAATCCCGGCACTGCCGGCGGGCGCATCCGGCAGCCGTGCCAGCACCAAATGCAGGATGTTCTCGGTGTACGGATGCTCGCCATAGGTGATGTAGATCTTCTGCCCGGTGATGCGGAACGTGCCATCCCCCGCCGGTTCCGCCTTGGTGCGAATGCCGCCGAGGTCGGAGCCGGATTGCGGCTCCGTCAGGCACATCGTGCCGGTCCAGCGCCCGGCGATCATCGGCTGCATCAGCCGCGCCTGCTGCTCCGCCGTGCCGTGCACGGACAGCACCTTGATCGCATCCTGCGTCAGCATCGGGCACAGGCCGAACGCCATGTTGGCCGAGGACACCGGCTCGAACGCCGCCAGCGCCAACACCTCCGGCAGGCCCTGGCCGCCATGGGCGGGGTCGGCGGCGATGCCGATCCAGCCGGCCTCGGCATAGGCCTGGAACGCCTCCGCGAACCCGCCCGGCATCACCACTGCGCCATCCACCATCTTCGCCCCGGCGCGATCCCCCGGCGCATCCAGCGGCGCCAGCACGCCCTCGGCGGTGCGGGTCGATTCCTCCAGGATGGCGGCGACGTCGGCTTCTTCCATATCGGCGAAGCCCACGACATGGCGCAGCAACCAGGCGGTCTCGGCGGGCGGGGCGGCGACTTGCATGGGGCAGACTCCCTTAACGGCGCCCCGGCATTAGCGCATCGGCGCCCGCGGCGGAACCGCCGGGATCAGCCGCCCTTCGCCTGCAACTCCGACAGGATCTTCGGGTAGCGCTCGTCGAAATCCAGCAGCCGCTGCCGCGCCGGGGTGATCTGCGCGTCGTTGGCCTCGTCGTGGTGAATGATGCCGCTATCCACCCGTTCCTCGCGCACCCCGTCGATCGCCCGCTGCGCGCGTTCGGCCTCCAGCGCCTCCACCAGCTTGGCCCGGTGGAAATGCAGCCCCTCGCGGGAGCCCATCACCACCTCGCGCAGCATCCGCGCCTCCTCCGGCAGCAGACCCACGGAGCCGCCCAGCAGATGCGTGTAACCGCCATCGCGCAGCGGCTTCACCAGGTGTGCGGTGTGCCGGCTGGCGGCGAGATCCTCCAGCTTGAGGATGTCGTTGTTCGCCAGCTTCAGCATCCGCCCGTTCAGCTCCGCCTGGAACCGCGTGCCCTGGATGCCGAGGCGCACGGTGCCGCGCGCGATCGGGCGCTCGAACAGCCAGTCGGGCCCTGCCATGGTGTCGTCTCCTACTCGGCTGCGACCGGAATCGCCTCCCAGGATTTCAGCACGGGCAGCACCTCCTTGGCGAACAGCCGCATGGAGCTTTCCGCCACGTCATAGGGAATGCCGCCGAAGCGGAAGCTGGTGGCCAGCTCCAGCTGCCCCATCGTCGCCCGCCGGTCCTCCAGCGCGCGCAGGATGCGGTCGGGCGAGCCCCACACCGCCGCCTTCATGAACCCGTCGATCATCCCGTCCACACCCGCCCCGCGCGCGATGGCGCTCTTCTCGGCATAGGCGTTGTAGCCCTTCACCTGGGAGAAGTGCTCGCCCATCAGCTCATAGTGGTGGATGTTGCTCTCCACGAAGCTGCCCAGGTGGCGGCGCGCCACTTCCTCGTCGTCGGTCGCGGTGCACACGCAGAAATCCGCGATCAGCTCCGGCGGGGCCACGCGGCGATGCGCCTCCTGGAACAGCGCGCGATATTTGTGGATCGCCGGCAGGCGCAGATGCCACGGCCGGTCGGCGAACATTACCATCCGCGCCCCCAGCCGCGCCGCGGAGGCCAGCGAATCATCGCTGGAGGCCACCGCATAGATACGGTCCGACAGGTCGTATTTCGGGCGCGGCCGCAGCTCCACCCTGGGCTGCGGATAGTATTTGCCGTCACCTTCGATCCAGCCGGTCTTCACCGCCTGCACGATCATCGCCGAGGCCTCGTCGAAGCGCTCGCGGCTCTGGTCCATGGTCTGGTTGAACGCGGCGAATTCGCGCCGCGCCAGCCCGCGCCCCATGCCCAGCCGCAGCCGCCCGCCGGAGATCATGTCCAGCACGATTGCCTTTTCCGCCACGCGCAGCGGGTTGTTCCACGGCAGGATCACCGCCGCGGTGCCGATATCGATGTTCGGGCACAGTGCGGCCAGATGCGTCAGCGCCTGGAAGTTGTCCGGGCAGAAGGAGTAGTCGGCGAAATGGTGCTCCACCGCCCACAGGCAGTCGAAGCCGAGATCGGCGGCCAGCCGCGCCAGCTTGATTTCCTCGTCCCAGGCCTGGTGGTCCGGCATGTCCTGCCAGCCATAGGTGGCGAAGATCATCTGGATACCGACATCCATGGCGTCTCTCCCGCGCGTTTGTTGCTGCTATCCTGCCCCCATCCGACGCCGCCGCGCCACCCCCCTGGGAAAGACCCTTCGTGCTGCTGATCGTCTACCACTCCGCCACCGGCGGCACCCGCCAGATGGCCGAGGCGGCCCTCGCCGGCGCCCGCGCGGAAGGGGAGGCCCGCCTGCTGCACGCTGCCGACGCCGGGCCGGAAGACCTGATCGGGGCAGGGGGCTACCTGTTCGCCGCGCCGGAGAACCTCGCCAGCCTCGCCGGCGTGATGAAGGATTTCTTCGACCGCAGTTATTATCCCGTGCTGGACCGCCTCAACGGCCGCCCCTACGCCGCGATGATCTGCGCCGGCAGCGACGGCCAGGGCGCGGCCCGCCAGATCGCCCGCATCGCCACCGGCTGGCGCCTGCGCCCGGTGGCGGAACCGCTGATCATCTGCACCCGCGCCCAAACGCCGGAAGCGATCCTGGCCCCAAAAACCATCGCGCCCGCCGATCTCGCCCGTTGCCACGAGCTTGGCGCCGCGCTGGCGGCGGGCATGAAACTGGGAATTTTCTAGCGGCCCGTCCCTGCGGCCCGGTGGGGCACCAACGCCACGCTACACAACGATGTTCACCAGCATTCCGGCTTGCACGGCTTCGCCATAGAACGATCCTTGCGCCTCGTCGCACCCCAGTTCGGCCAGGCATATCCGTTGCGCTTCGGTCTCCACCCCGGATGCCACCACCCGCGCCGCCATGGCATGCGCCACCGTTACCACCGCGGCCACCATCGCCCGCGCATCCGGCTCCAGCAGAACCCGCCGCACCAGCGTGGCATCCAGCCGCACGCGGTCCAGCGGAAACCGCCCCAGCAGCGTCAGGCTGCCGGTCTGCGCGCCGAACTGGCTGACCGCAAGGGACACTCCGTCATCGAACAGGCCGGCCAGTGCCAATTGCGCCTCGTCATCCAGGCTTTCCAGCGCCGTCTCGCTCAGCGCCAGTTCCAGCTGGTCCGGGCGCACGTGATGCTCTTCCGTTGCAGCGTGGATGCTGTCGTACAATCCCTGGTTGCGCACTTGCCATGGCGTGAGATTCAGCGAAAGCCGTGTCCCGTCCGCCAACCCCGCCAGGGCGGCACAGCCGTTGGAAAGCGCCCAGCGCTGCAACTCGCGAGTCGCGCCCGCCTTCTCGGCCAACGCCATCAGCGCGACTTCGGAAATCGCACCGCGCCGGCG
This sequence comes from Asaia bogorensis, assembly GCA_945888575.1. Lineage (GTDB taxonomy): Bacteria > Pseudomonadota > Alphaproteobacteria > Acetobacterales > Acetobacteraceae > CAMDGX01. The sequence goes on from CAMDAM010000182.1 coordinate 7,984, forward strand.
ATGTTGCCACCGCACCACGCCCTCCAGGGCGCAGATCCGCGGGGAGGCGATGCCGAACCGCAGATGGTAGGACAACGCGAAATCCTGCGCGGACAGGCCCGAGATGATGTCCCGCCGCAGCTGGCGCTCCTCACGGCGTGCCACGATGGGAGGAGACCTGTCATCAACCTCCGGGTTGACGAGATGAATGTCCGGACGCGTGACATTAGTCAGGCGAGTGACATTAGTTATTTGACTTACGGGCATCGTTTTCAACGTAGCCTCATCGGTTTATTTTGTGTTTTCTAGTCAAATAGAAATTGGAATACCCGTCAAGTTATTTTGTCCAAAAAATATGCATACTAGAATTATATAATACACCAATGAAACATAACGATACTGCAACTTATTTATGATGAACGACTCGCCTGCATCATTCACGGTCTCAATCGAGTTCTTACAGCAGCCTCCACAAATGAACGCGCAGAGCAGGCGTCCACGAGAGAGCTTCGGACATGTGTTGAGCGCTGACAAGTAAGAAAGGCGCCTTTTTTGGAGATTTATTATCTCTAAATCTAAAACTATATTTTGTTAACAATTGCTCATTAACGTGGCATTCATATCTTGGACAGGCCCCGCCAGTGTCGGTCTCCCCCTAAACCACCCCCAGCGCCGCCTCGCTCACCCGCTCCAGCGGCCGGGCCGCCAAGTGCCGGCTTGCCCGCCCCAGCAGCGAATTGATCCAGCCACGCCCGGCATTGCCGCGCTGCACCTCCAGCGCCACGTCGCGGAACTCCCCCGCCAGTTCCAGCGCATCCAGCGCCAGCGCCACGCTATCCGGCGGCATGTCCTCCCCCGGCCAATGTGGCGCCATCCGCCCCACCGCCGCCCCGAAGCTCGGCGGCCGCAACCGCGGCAGGCTGCCGCCCTCGGGCGCACCAGTGCCCCCGGCATGGCGTTCCAGCGCGTCTGCACACGCCTCCAGCGCGTCCACCAGCGCCTCCGTCTTCCGCCGGGCCATGGGCACACCTCCAGCAACACCAAACGGCTCCGAACGTCGCCGGCGGGCAGGGGTTCCCGATCACGATGGACTAAGTATTGCTACGAGGGGGCAACGCGCGGGCGAGCCGGGCATCTTCCGCTGTAGTAAAATTTAACAATCCCGTTGGGCCGCATGCGTCTTGCAGTAACCATTCTGATTGTCGGGTTGATGATCGCCGCCATCGGCGGCGCCTGCGGCATGTTTGGCCTATCCGCCGATTGGTGCGCCGCGCTGGCCGTGGCGGGCTGGAGCCTGGGGCTCCTCCTCGTGGTCGCCCTATGGGCCGCCTCGGCCGTCAGCGGCCCGGCACATAACGCCGAACCCTGATCCCGCGACGACAGCAGCACTGGCTCCTCGGGCTGGCGGATGGGGTGTCCGTAGAAGCCGTGTCCCCGGCCGTTTTCCACCCTCCCGATAAGCCTTGATAAAGCCTACGTTTTCCTCCCGCCACGTCCCATGCCATCGCATGTTGTTCCTCGCTATCCCAACCAGAGTGTGGTAATGAAAGTGGTAACGGGATGGTTCGGCGGACAGGCACATGGCCAGACTGACGGCGGTTGCGCTCAAGGCGAAGGTGGCGGCGGTGGCGAAGAACCCACCCGGAAAGGCCGTTCGCATCCAGGACGGCGAGGGTCTGTCTTTGCTGCTGCCGGTGCCGCCCAAGGCCAAAGCCGGCGAGACACCGCGCGCACAGGACCGCGGCGCCTGGACGCTGCGATACACCATCCACGGCCAGCGCAAGGACATGGGGCTAGGCGCCTATCCCGAGTTGGGGCTGGGCGATGCCAGGGCGAGGG